>JAFQKV010000030.1 GCA_017414715.1 Clostridia bacterium | reverse complement strand
TGATCCGTGTGACCAGTAAGGATAACCCGTCGGTGCGCAGATTTCGTGCACTGACGGAGAAGAAAAAGGAGCGCCGCGCCGCAGGACTGTTTGTTTGCGAAGGAGAGAAGGTCTTTCGTGAGGCGGTGGCGGCTGCGGTTGGGATCGCTGATGTGCTTCTTACGGATGATGCGCTGAAGCGGCTTTCTGACGAGATTGCAACCTGTGAGTCCGCAGGTGTTCGTGTGCTTTCCTGTGATGAAAAGATTTTGTCCCATGTTTCCGATGTGGAGAATCCGCAGGGCATCGTTTTTACGGTAAGGATGCCCACAGCTCCGGAAGACTTCAGCCCCAAAGATCTCCTTGTGTGCGACGAGATCCGTGACCCCGGCAATCTTGGAACGATCATACGCACAGCGGATGCTTTTGGATGCAGCGGTGTTTATCTTGTGGGTGACTGTGTGGATGTTTGGTCCCCAAAGGTCGTACGCTCCTGTATGGGTTCCATCTTCAGAGTTCCTATCCTGCAGGGCGATGCGAATGCTTGTGCGGAATTCTGTGAGATGAATTCTCTCAGTCTCCTGGTCTCTAAGCCGAGAATGGATTCCTTTGCCATTTCCCAGGGGCTTCCGCCGCGGTGTGCAATCGCGGTGGGAAATGAAGCCCACGGCGTTTCTCAAAAGCTTGAAGAGCTCGCCTCCGGCAGTCTGTATGTGGATATGACCGGCGGCGCGGAGTCTCTCAACGCTTCTGTTTGTGCCGGTGTAATTCTGTGGCATATGCAGTGTGCCCGCAGAGAAAAATAAGAAGGAGTTGACGGTTTTGTCTGCACTGCGCAGCTGGCTTTGGTTTGCACTGCTCTCCCGTCCGTCATGTTTGAAAAAGAACCTCCTGCTTTGCTCTTTTTCCGGTGCGGAGGAAATATTCGATTGCCGTGATGAGGAGCGCTTCCGTGCGCTTGGAATGACGGATAAGGACTGCGAAGCACTTCTGGATAAGAGTCTTTCCCGTGCCGATGCCGTCATCGCAGAATGCCGCAGGCTGGGGATCAGGATTATGACACTTCGGGATACCGCCTATCCCGAAAAGCTTCGCAATCTCTGTGATGCGCCCATTGTGCTGTACGTCCTGGGAGAGCTTCCATCAATGGACGACCATCTCAGCCTTGCCTGTATCGGAACACGGCATCCTTCCTTGTACGGCCGCGCCGTGGCATCGGCATTTACCGATCGCCTTGCGCGCTGCGGTGCGGTGATCGTTTCTGGCATGGCCATTGGCATTGATTCCGATGCGGCGAGAGCTGCGCTGAAGGCGGATTGCCCGACGGTTGCTGTACTTGGCTGCGGTGTGGATGTCTGTTATCCGCGTTCATCCAGAGATATTTATGACTGGATCCCGCAGAAGGGCGCGATCGTTTCGGAATATCCGCCGGGAACGGAGCCGCTTGCCGGTCATTTTCCGGAGCGAAACCGCATCATGAGCGGTCTTGCCGACGGAGTTGTCATTTATGAGGCTGCGGATAAGAGCGGAACGCTCATCACCGCCCGCTGTGCGCTTGACCAGGGCAGGGATGTATTCTGCATCCCCGGCAACCTCGGTGATTCTTCCGCAGGAACCAACGGCCTTATCGCCGCGGGTGAAGCCAAGGCTGTTACGCGCCCCTGGGATATTCTGACGGAATATACAGCGAGATACGGCGATATTGATACAGCGGAGGAAAAACGGCAGTTTCGCCTGGGTGAGATACCTCAGAGAGTATCGTCCGCAGCTTCCGTATCCGGGATATGCGTGAAAGAAGAGGAGACGGTGACCCCGCCTGCGGTATCCCTCAGTGCGGATGAGCGCGTCATCTATGATTTGCTCACCTCCGGTCAGAAGCACATTGATGAAATTTTGCGGGAAACGGGAATGCCGGCCGCACGGGTGCTGACACATCTGACTTTAATGGAAATGAAGGGCCGCGTGAAAGCGCTGCCGGGAAAATACTACTCGGTCAGGTACTGACCGCCGAAAGGAATTTGCATCGCTTATGTCTAAACTGGTTATTGTTGAGTCCCCTTCCAAGGCGAAGACCATCAAGAAATACCTTGGCAGCGGCTATGAGATCGTCGCATCTATGGGACATCTGCGCGATCTGCCGAAGTCCAGCTTCGGTATTGATGTGGATAACGATTTTGAACCGAAATATATCGTTGTTAAGGGCAAGGCACCCCTTGCAAAGGAGCTGGCTGCCAAGGCAAAAAAGGCAGATATGGTTTATCTTGCCTCCGACCCCGACCGTGAGGGAGAGGCCATTGCATGGCACCTTCGCAATATTCTCAAGGTGCCTGCAGAAAAGAGCTGCCGTGTGACTTTTAACGAGATCACAAAAACCGCCGTTAAGGCAGGCATCAAGTCTCCCCGTGATATTGACACCCAGCTTGTAGATGCCTATCAGGCGCGACGAGTTCTGGACCGTATCGTGGGCTATCAGCTCAGCCCGCTGCTTTGGCGGCGTGTGAAAATGGGCCTCAGTGCAGGCCGTGTTCAGTCTGTTGTCACCCGTATGGTGGTTGACCGTGATGCGGAGATCGATGCATTTATTCCGGAGGAATACTGGGTCATCGAGGCGGATCTGTCACAGAACGGTGCGCAGTTCAAGGCAAAGTTCAACGGTAAGGGCGGAAAGAAAATCGCACTTCATAACGGCGAAGAGGCAAACGACGTCCTTTCCGCCGTGCGCAATTCCGAATTCCGTGTTACCTCCGTCAAGCGAGCAGAGAAAAAACGCCAGCCTGCACCGCCGTTTATTACGGCGAGCCTGCAGCAGGAGGCTTCCCGCCGGTTGGGCTTTACTGCCCGAAAGACCATGATGATTGCCCAGAACCTCTATGAAGGCGTTGAACTTGGTAAGGCGGGTATGACGGGTATTATCACGTATATGCGTACCGACTCTCTGCGCCTTTCCGATGAGATCGTCGCCGCGGCCCGTGATCATATTGCTGAAACCTACGGCAAGGAATATCTGCCTGCATCTCCACGCGTTTTTAAGATGCGCAGCGGTGCGCAGGATGCCCATGAGGCCATTCGTCCGACCAGTCTGGATAATGATCCTGCAAGGCTGAAGGCGTTCCTCAACGCCGACCAGTATAAGCTCTATAAGCTCATCTGGGACCGTTTTGTTGCAAGTCAGATGTCTGCCATGACGCTGGATACCGTGTCTGTGGTGCTTGACAGCGCCGGGTATGATTTCCATGCCTCCGGATATTCCGTCAAATTCCCCGGCTTTTCCGTTCTTTATGCTGAGCAGAACGATGACGAGGAGGAGGCAAACGCCCTTCCTCCAATGGCGGAGGGAGATATTCCCGAGACGGTCGGTGTCAATGGTCAGCAGAAGTTTACCCAGCCGCCCGCACACTATAACGAAGCAAGCCTCATTCGTGCCATGGAGGAGAACGGCATTGGCCGCCCCAGTACCTATGCCACCACCGTGGCAACTATCATTGACCGTGAGTATGTTGTGCGTGAGGGAAAGAGCCTCCGCGCTACGCCCCTCGGACGTGTTGTTACGGAGCTTATGAAGGATAAGTTCAGTCAGATCATCGACGTGGATTTCACCGCCCGTATGGAGGATGATCTTGATCGGGTAGGTGCCGGTGAACTTGCATGGAAGCAGCTGATCGGCTCCTTCTATGAGGGCTTTGCCGCCGACCTTGCAAAGGCGGAATCCGAACTTGGCGATACGCGCCTGAAGGTCCCCGAGGTTGAGACGGATGTCGTCTGCGAGAAGTGCGGCCGTAATATGGTCATCAAATCCGGACGCTTCGGCAAGTTCCTTGCCTGCCCCGGCTATCCCGAGTGCAAGAACACCAAGCCCATCACCGTGGAGACGGAGGGCGCATGCCCCCTCTGCGGCGGCAAGATCCTTGAGAAGAAGTCCAAGAACGGCAATAAGTATTACGGCTGCGAGCATAATCCCACCTGCGGATTCATGACTTGGGATCAGCCGTTGAAGAATACCTGTCCCAAGTGCGGAAAGACGCTCTTCCGCCGCTATACCCGTGCGGAAAAGAAGATCTACTGTGCGGATGAGACCTGCGGATACTCGGAGATTCCGCCCGCCCGCCGTAAAAAGGGGACGGACGATATGGAGAAGCCCGAAGAATAAGAAAGGATCTTGCGAATATGAAGATCATTGTTGATGCAATGGGCGGTGACAACGCGCCGCGTGCGGCCGTATTCGGTGCTGTCCGTGCGGCAAAGGAATTTGGCCTTGAGATCCTTCTGGTCGGCCGTGAGCAGGAACTCCGCCCGCTGCTTTCCGAGGCAGGTGCGGCAAACGATCCCGCGATCACGCTGGTACATGCAGATTCGGTTATTGATACCGGTGAGCATCCTACTGCCATTATGAAGGCCTACCGTGACTGCTCCATGGCAAAGGCGCTGGATCTGCTGCATGCAGGCGAGGGTGATGCTGTTGTCAGTGCAGGTAACACGGGTGCCCTGCTTACCGGAGCGACGCTTATCTGCAAGCGCATCCGCGGTGTACGCCGTGCTGCTCTTGCACCGATCATCCCAACGCCCCAGGGTGGTGCCGTGCTTTGCGACAGCGGTGCAAATGCTGAATGCACGCCGGAATATCTCCAGCAGTTTGCCCTGCTGGGAAGCCTGTACGCTGAGTGTGCGCTCGGCATCCGGGAGCCGCGTACGGTGCTTCTGAACATAGGTGCGGAGGAGACCAAGGGGACACCCGTGCATGTTGAGGCGAATGCGCTTCTCCGCAAGGCGGATGCGGACGGACTTCTGCGGTTTGACGGCAACATTGAGGGACGCGATGTCATGTCCACCTCGGCCTCCGTCATCATCGCCGACGGTTTTTCAGGGAATGTGCTCTTGAAGACCACCGAGGGTGTCGCACTTTTCTTCGCCGGTGAGATCAAGAAGATATTTAAGGCAAATATCATTTCAAGGCTTGCGGCGCTTCTGGTTCTGAAGGGTATCAACCGTCTGAAAAAGTCCATGGATTATAAGGAAGTCGGCGGTGCACCTCTGCTCGGTATTGCAAAGCCGGTCATTAAGGCGCATGGCTCTGCCGATGCGTATGCATTCCGGAGCGCCATCCGTCAGGCTGTGGAATATGCAAACTCTGATGCCATTACCCGCATTGCTGCGGGCATTGCCGAACTGAAAAAAGAAACATCGGAAGCCTGACAGAAAATTTTTCTTGACAAACGGACAAATATTCCCTATTATAAGAGAGACAGATATTGGATCCTCACGTGGATCCGGGAAAGGGTTGTAATTTATGGTATTCGAGAAACTTCGCGGCATTATCGCCGAGCAGTTCGGTATTGATGCTGACAGCATCACCGAGGCCACTTCCTTTGCGGAGGATCTGAACGCAGATTCTCTGGACATGGTCGATGTTGTTCTTGCCATTCAGGAGCAGTTTAACATCGGTGAGATTGATGATGAAGAGCTTGCCGGCATTGAAACTGTCGGACAGGTTGTCGCTCTGATCGAGAACAAGGCTTAATTTACCGTCATAGGTCATGAAGCGGTGCATGCACCGCTTCTTTTCCTTGTTATGTTGTCAAAAATTCAGGAGAGGAGAGACCGCAGTTGAATATTCGTTTTGATTATAGGTTCCGTGATCCGCAGCTGCTTCTGACGGCGATGACCCACAGATCCTACAGCCGCGAAAAGCGGCTTCCTTATGATGCCTGCAACGAGCGGCTGGAATTCCTCGGCGATTCACTCCTGAATCTCATCACGGCAGAACATCTCTTCGGCAGATTCCCTGACCGGGAGGAGGGTGAGCTGACTAAGCTTCGCGCACTCGTGGTGTGTGAGGAGGCGCTGAATATCGTTGCTGCCTCACTGGGCATTTCCAGGGCTCTGCGGCTCGGACACGGGGAAGAACTGAACGGCGGCCGCCGACGGGCGTCTATTCTTGCGGATGCAGTGGAGGCCTACATCGCTGCCGTGTATCTCGACGGAGGAATGGACGAAGCCCGCCGTCTGGTGCTTTTTTTCATTCCGGAGCTTGTCGACCGCGCCGAGGCGGGTGCTCTGCGTTATGCGGATAACAAAACCGTACTGCAGGAGTTGATCCAGCAGAATCCCGCAGACACACTCAGATATGAGATACTGTCATCGACCGGCCCCGATCATGACCGGACCTTTACGGCAGGCGTATTTCTCAATGATGTCCTATGCGCCCAAGCACAGGGCAAGAGCAAAAAAGAAGCCCAGCAGGCTGCGGCTGGACTTTTGTTATCAAAGCTGCGCAGCGGTGAAATCCAACACTCGGAGGCATAAGCGTGTATCTTAAATCACTTGAGATCATGGGATTCAAGTCCTTCCCGGACCGAACGCTCATCCGTTTCGGTGAGGGCATGACTGCCATCGTCGGACCCAACGGATCGGGTAAATCCAATATTTCCGATGCCATCCGCTGGGTGCTGGGTGAACAGTCCTCCAAGGCGCTGCGCGGCTCCAAGATGGAGGATGTCATCTTCAACGGTTCGGAAAAACGCCCGCCGCAGGGCTTTGCAGAGGTTACTCTGACCATTGATAATTCCGACGGGCACTTTAAACTGGATTATGACGAGATTGCCGTTACCCGCCGCTACTACCGTTCCGGCGACAGCGATTTCTTTATCAACAGAAAGCCTGTCAGACTGCGGGATATTCACGAGCTTTTCATGGATACGGGTCTTGGCCGTGACGGCTACGCCATGGTCGGTCAGGGACGTATCGACGATATTCTTTCCCAGAAGAGTGAAGACCGCCGCGAGATCTTTGAGGAGGCTTCCGGCATTTCCCGCTTCCGTTACCGCAAGGAGGAAGCGGAGCGCAAACTTGCCGGCACGGAGGACAATCTCATCCGTCTGCGCGATATTATCGGCGAGATGGAGAACCGTGTGGAGCCCCTGGCAAAGCAGGCTGAAAAGGCTAAGAAATTCCTCCTCATCCGTGATGAGCTTCGCGGCCTTGAGATCGACCGCTGGATGGAAGAGGCAGACCGTATCCGCGAGAAGAGCGCGAAGGCAGCCGGAGATCTTGAAATCACCCGTTTTCAACTGGAGGAGTGTCGGCGTGAGCTGGAGGCTCTCTATGCAGAGAGCGAACGCCGTGCAGAGAATTTCCGTGAAAACGAAGTCGCAGTTCAGCGACTCCGTACTGAGCTTTCCGAGAAGGAAGCACATCTGTCAGAGCTTCGCAGTGCGGCCGCGCTTTTGCAGAGTGAGGCAAATCACTATGCCGCAAGTGCAGCCCGCTCACGGGAGGAGCTGACTTCCGGTGAGAGCCGCAAGACAGAGATTGAGGCGGAGATCGTTTCCGTTGGGCAGTCCCTTGCTGCGGCGAGAAAGGTCCGCGAGGAGACTGAAGCGGCTATCCGTGATGCATCTGAAAGGGCTGCGGAGCTTCTGCGCTCCGCGGATGATCTGAATAACCGTATTGACGCGCTGCGCGCAAAGGAGACGGAGCTTCGCGGTTCTGCCGCCCTTGCCGGCAGCGATGCCGCCGGTGCCGAGGCTTCTCGTGCGGCACTTTCCGAGCGTGCTGCAGATGCAACCGCTGCCGCAGAGAATACCCATAACCGCATTCTCTCCGTTGAGCAGGAGATCAAGGAGAAGCAGGGTGTCCGCGTTGAAAACGAGACCAGACTTTCCGAGATCATGAACATCATCAACGGTCACGGTCTGCGCATTGCAAGCCGTGAGAAGCGGATGAATTCTCTGACGGAGAAGGTTAATGCGCTCCGCATCGAGCTGGATACTCAGAAGGAAAAACACCGTCTTCTTACCGAAATGGAAAAGGATTTTGAAGGTTATTCCAAGGGTGTTCGTCTCCTTATGCGCGAGTCCGAACGCGGCGGACTTTCCGGAATCCACGGTACCGTCGGTTCCCTGATTTCTGTGGATGATGAGTATGCCGTTGCTGTGGAGTCCGTGCTTGGTAATGCCATGCAGAATGTCATCACCGTGGATGAAAAGGCTGCAAAGGGTGCAATGCTCTATCTGAAGCGCACCGATTCCGGCCGTGCCACCTTCCTGCCCGTTTCCACCATCCGTCCTGCATCGCTGGATGCAAAGGGTCTTGACCGTGAGCCCGGTTTCATCGGTGTTGCAGCCGAGCTTGTCAATGCGGATGCAAAATACCGGGACATCGTTTTTAATCTTCTTGGCAGAACCGCCGTTGTGGATCACATCGACAGCGCCATTGCCATTGCCCGTAAATTCAGACACGCTTTTCGCATTGTGACCCTGGACGGTCAGATCGTCAACGCAGGCGGTTCCATGACCGGCGGCAGCTCTGTGCGCGGAGCGGGTATTTTGTCCCGCGCAAATGAGCTTAAACGCATTGCCGAAGCCATAGGGGTGCTTGAGGCCGATCTTGAGCGGGATACCGCCGCTCTTGCCGAAGCTCATCGCGAGTATGATCTTTCCGTGTATGAGCTGGATGCAGCCCGCGCCGAGCAGCGCACCTGTGAGGATGGGCTGCTTTCCGTCAGCTCCCACCTGTCCCAGCTTGGTGTGTTGAAGGACGGTCTTCTGTATGAGCACGCAAGACTCCAGAGTGAGGCAGAGGCCTGCCTTGAAAAGATTCGTGAGTCTGAAGAAAATGCCGGCGCTCTTGCGGCTGCTGCCGCAGGCTATACGGCTGAGGCAGATTCCATTGCCGCGGAGATCGCAAAACTGACCGAGGGACGACTGGTTGCCTTTGAGGCCCAGAATTCTGTTTCCGATGAGATGCGCCGCCTGCAGGAGAAGCTCTATGACGATACTGCAGCGGAAACTGCGGCGAATACCCGCCTTTCTGAGCTTTCCTCCGTACGGGATCTGCTTTCCGAGGATAAGACCAAGCAGGAGCAGATCATTGCCCGCGCTGAGGCGGAGCGCGATATCCTTCTTGCCCGCGCCGCGGATAAGGAGAGAGAGAAGGAGTCCTTCGCCTCCGAACTCAATGCAGTGCGGGAGAGCATTTCCAGAAC
>JAFQKV010000029.1 GCA_017414715.1 Clostridia bacterium | reverse complement strand
GCGGAGAGATGACCGCCTGCGGAGAAGCCAAGCGTGAATACACGGTCGGGATCCACGTGCCACTCCTCGGCATGTGCACGCACAAGCTTGATGGCGCGCTGGGCATCCTGCAGCATGGCGGGATACTGATTGGGGGTCACACGATAGTGGCAGACAAAGGCGTGGAAGCCACGCGTGTTGTAAAAACGGGCAATCGGCTCCGCCTCGTGGGGGGCACGTGCCTTATATGCACCGCCGGGATAGACAATAACGGCGGGACGGGGCGTTTCGCCGGGCATGAGATAGCACTCCATACGGTTCGGCGTATCCGCATTCTCGTCAAGGCTCGGAATAAAGCCATTCCATAGTTTCAGTTTCAAATAGTTCATTGCTTCAAACATGCGCTTCACAACCCTTCCCGTTTCTTTCAATCCAATCCGCAGACAACGAACCCCAAGTGCGGACATCGGTCACGTCATGAGCAAGACCGAGTCCATGCGGGCCATGCGGCCAGATATGCATCTCAAAGAGTACCTTATGCTCACGCAGCGCGCGGGCAAAGGAGAACATATTCTGCGGATGCAGGAGGTCATCCGAGGTCTGCCACATGAAGCAGGGGCAGGTGTTCTCGTTGACGAGGTTCTGCGCAGAATAGGTGGCCTTTTCGTCATCATAGCGGTCACCGAGCAGAACTCTGCCGCAGCCCTCATGACCGAATTCACTCTCAAGAGAGATCAGCGGATAGCAAAGGATCGCGCCGGTGGGCTTGACGGAGATATCGTCGTATTCGTCTCCGATTTTGGAAACGTCCTCCATGGTCGCCGTCAGGGCGGAGAGATGACCGCCTGCGGAGAAGCCAAGCGTGAATACACGGTCGGGATCCACGTGCCACTCCTCGGCATGTGCACGCACAAGCTTGATGGCGCGCTGGGCATCCTGCAGCATGGCGGGATACTGGTTAGGCTTCACACGATAATGGCAGACAAAAGCATGAAACCCCCGGGTATTATAGAAGCGGGCAACAGGTTCCGCTTCACGGCGAGCGCGGTTTCTATATGCACCGCCGGGATAGACAATAACGGCGGGACGGGGCGTTTCGCCGGGCATGAGATAGCACTCCATACGGTTCGGCGTATCCGCATTCTCGTCAAGGCTCGGAATAAAGCCATTCCAAAGTTTGATCTCGGTCATAGAGTTTCTCTTCCTTTCGAAAGTAATTTTGCAGCTAAAAAGAGCTCGTACACGGGCTTTAGTTTTTGGAACTCCCGCCCGAGCCATTCGGGCAGTTCCGCCGAAAAAAGCATGTCGATATCCGCACTCACACCCATCACACAAAAGTCCTTCATATCCAGCCACTTCCGCTTGACCTCATCAGCCTGCGGATGCCGCGTGCGTTTGTATCTGTCGCCAAAGAGTTCCAGACAGCTATCCTCCGCAATGGCATTCTCCGCCTCGCGCCACAACGGAGCATCGGCAAGGACCATATCCCGCAGGGTATCGACGGTGTCCTTTGGGGCACAGTACCAGCCACAGCCCCACCGTAGGCCGCGGGCAGAAATCTCAAAAAAGAATTCCGGCAGTTCCGCGTGTTTTTCCCGAACAAAGGAGATCCAGACTACGTCGCGGTACAGCTCCTTGTTTTTGGTAAAGCGGGTATCTCTGTTAATTCGCGAGATGCAGCGACCCACCCGCCCGTCGATTGTCAGCTGGGGGTCGATGGCAAGCATCGTCGGCGCAAGGCTGTCGATCAGCTCCCGCACGGGTGTAATGACATGCCGCTCGTATCTGTCATGGTTTTCGCGGAACCAGATGCGGCTGTCATTTATACGAACTTCAAACAGAAATTGCAGGGTCTCATCGGAAAAAGGCATTTCATTCACACTCCGAGGCAATCAACCGGTCGATCCGGTCACGGTAATACTCTATAGGCTCACGCCGGGCAACAAAGCAGTGTCGACCCAACGGGTCCGCTTTGAAGCGGTTCTCTCCCGTCTCCGGATCGACCGATGCCCATCCCCGCTGCGCAGTATAGGCGGCCGCCGTCACGTCACCGCAGAGAGCAAGCTCCACAAGCATGGGATCCCAGGAGGCACGTCCGCTTGGGGAACCGTGATCCCGCAGGATGCCGGCAAGAATGTCGTTTACCGCAAGCTTACCGCCGGTCAAAACATCCATACCTACCTCATATCCCAGGAAAACGATCTCCCCCGGCCAGAGTCGGCACACGGCCTCTCCCCCACGCGATGCACGGACATTGCGGGCAAAATTATTCTCAAGCCCGGGATTCTGATCCCACCGCCCGGCCATCATCCACAGATGCCCGCATTTCAGCGCAGCAAGCTCATGACCTGTCAGCGGTGATATATCGTCACCCGGACTTTCGAGAAAAGCCGCCAAGGCCTGCGGATATCCGATCTCCAGAATATCAACGGGGGCATCCGCTGCGGCGATCAGCCTGCGATAAAGCCGGACCGGGTCCTCCGCATCGCCGTTTTCACGGCCGTGGGGGTATTTCAGCAATCCCGCCTGATACGGCGGATTGCGGCCGAAATCCACCGCGTACCGATCAAGCGCCAGGGGAACACCGGAAAGGCCCTCTTTGACAAGATAAGCATCCAGCGACGGGACGGAGAGTTCAAAACATGCGTTGATAACAATTCCGAGCACACGAAAGCGCCCGGCCAGATGTGCTCGGGCGAGAATCCTGATCGCTGCGGCATCGTCACAGTCTGTCCACCAGTCGGTGCCGAGGATAACATTTCTGCCATGTAAAACATTCTCTCTCATGGCTACATTCTAACACATCCGCATACGCTTGTAAAGGAAAAAACCGTGCTTTTCCGCACGGTTTTTCAACCTTTAGTCTACGCTGCATATGGGAAAATCCACCACAGCCTTAAACAGATCTCCATCGACGGTGACGGAAAGCTCCGCATGCATCAGCTCACACAGGCTCTTTGCAATGGAAAGTCCAAGCCCGCTTCCCTCCGTATTGCGGGAGGTATCTCCGCGTACGAAGCGTTCCTGCAGCTCATCCGCCGAAACATTCAGCGGTTCACGGGAAATATTGCGGAAGCTGACCAGCAATCTGCCGCCGATGACCGATGCAGTCACATATACACGGGTTCCGGGCATGGAATATTTACGGATATTTCCCAGGAGATTATCAAACACGCGCCATAAATACCGTCCGTCGCCCAGCACAGGTGCAGCAACATCGGTAATATCCTCAACGATATCAAGCCCGGCCTCCTGCAGCCGGTCACGGTATTCGCCAAGCGCCTGACGTAGCAGCAGCGGTGCATCACAGGGATGCATATCCATTTTCAGCGCTCCGGTAGATGCTTTGGATGCTTCGATCAGATCCTCAATAAGCTTTTTAAGCCTTGAGGACTGTCGGGAAAGAATATCCAGATACTCCCTGCAGGCCGGATCCGAAGGATCGGTCTTTGCCAGAATATCAACGTAGTTGATGATGGAGGTCAGCGGCGTTTTGATATCATGGGAAACATTGGTAATAAGCTCTGTTTTAAAGCGCTCACTGCGCATGCGCTCATCAACCGCCTTGCTTATGCCATCCCGGACGTGGTTCAGGTGCTCACCATGCTCCCGAAACTCCAGAAACATGCCGTCGAGGGACATCGGCTTGTCCGCAATTCCCTCTGCAAGCTGTTTTCCTCCCGCATACAGGCGGCGGAGCATCAAAACTACGTATACGCACACCGCAAACAGAATTACCCGCTCGATAAGCCACCCCGGCAGAAGCACATCCGGCTCCCCCCAGGAGGATGCAAGAAACAGAAATTCAACGACGGAAACTGCAAGGAATATGGCCACGCTTTTCCAAATGAGGCCAAGACTTGTGAAAAAAACGAACAGTGCGCGGAAGCTTTTCTTCAGGATTCGAAGAATACCTCTGCATATCTGTCCGATCAGTGTTGTTTTGATCAGAGCTGTGAATTTCAGCCGTGCACAAAGGCTGTAAAACAGCCACGCAAGACAGATACTGTCAATGGCTGCCGCACCGATAAACGCCGTGCGCTGCAGCCGCCAGAAGATCATGCTGTTAAAAACATCGCAAATCAAAATGACCTGAATGCAGACAAACGCCATGACCATACAAGCAAGCACATCCAGCGGTATCTTATGTACGAAGCACAGCTTCGCTCCCTCCGACATCCCGGGGGCGGATACAGCAAGGGCGTACAGACATACGATAAGCAACAGTACTGCCACCGCAAAAGCCGTCGGGACAAAATATCTTCTGCCGTAAAGGCGTTCTACATTTTCAAAGGCATCGGTAAAAAGATCGTTTGCTTCAAATTCCTCCGGCAGATAGCACTCCACCGTGCAGGCAGTCCACCTTTTCTCCTCTGCAGAGTAAAAGACATCCAAGTACTCCGAGACATAGTCTGCCTCTCCTCCTGTATTTCCAAAGGAGTCAAGCACCGTGCCGTCCTCGTCGAGGATACGAAAGCTGAAATTTGTCTCACCGAAGTATTCCTCGGCATCGTCGGCAGCAAATGAAGCGTGCTCCACTACACGTGCGCTGTAGAATTCACAGACACGTGATTCCGCATCGTGAAGAAGGTAGGTCTTAGGGTGGATGTAGTAACCCTTACCAAGCAGAAGCAGCTGAAACGATGCACACATCACACATAAAAACAGAGCGCATGCCGTCAAAATACAGAACATGCCCCGGCCCGGGCCGGATGATAAAAAACGTTTCAACGTTCCCTGTCCTCCATTTTATACCCCTTGCCCCAGACCACGAGAAGATAGCGCGGCTCGGCAGGGTTGAATTCCAGTTTTTCACGCAGGTGTCGGATATGTACGGCGACGGTACCTTCGCTGCCGAAGATCTCTTCCTTCCAAACGGCGCGGTAGATCTCAGCGGATGAATACACACGACCGGGATTACGGATCAGCAGACGGAGGATATCGTATTCCGTCGGTGTCAGCAGGACGGGATCTCCGTCGCGGGTCACGGATTTGGCATCATCACACATCTCAATGGGGCCGCAGCGCCAGAGCGTACCGCCGGCATCCCGCGCACCAAGCTGCGTATAGCGGCGGATGCATGATCTGACCCGCGCCAGAAGCTCCGCAGGGTTAAAGGGCTTTGTAACGTAGTCATCCGCACCGCAGTTGAGCCCGGCGACCTTATCCGTATCCTCTCCCTTAGCCGTCAGGAGAATGACCGGGGTGTTGGAAAACTCCCGCAGCCGCCGAAGCGTTGCCATCCCGTCAAGGACGGGCATCATCACGTCCAGCAGCACCAGATGATACTCCTCATTTTTTAATTTCAACAGACATTCCGCTCCGTTTTCCGTCTC
>JAFQKV010000028.1 GCA_017414715.1 Clostridia bacterium | reverse complement strand
CCGACGAAGTCGGGTGAGGGAGAGCGCGTTACGATAGAATTAGTACAAATTCAAAGTTACGCGGGCTCCTTCCGTCACGCTATCGCGTGCCACCTTCCTCCCGGAGGAAGGCTATGTTTCCGCCCGACAGTACACCGAAAAGGTGTAACACACTATACCTTGCCATGCAAGGCGTGTGAAAAGGAGTACGAACAAATCGTCCGCACTCCTTTTGTGTTTCGGCAGGTAAAACCTGCTTTATCGCAGGTACGCCTAGGTATCGCTCTTTGTTTTTTGTTTTAAAAGGGATTCGAACCCTGAGAGGGCTGAGCGCTACCCGTTCTCCTGCCTCTCTCTGACGAGGGCGGTGTCTTTTTGCCGGGCGGAAAAAAGACGGAGGGAGAGAAATCGTACGGTTTCCCCGAATGAAAAAGCGGCAGGATGTTCTCCTGCCGCTTTATTTCACGCGTTGTATTTCTTTCCGCCGGCCTCATCCCGCACGGCCTGCGCAATGAGGTTATAATCGTTTGTCAGCACCGTGTCGATACCGATGTCCACGTAATGCCGGGCTTTTTCTTCATCATCGGCAAAGAAGGCGTTGCAGATGATGCCGTGCGCCTTTGCCTTGCGGAGCATCTCGTCGTCAAACCGGTCTTTGAAGAACTGCACCTTCTGACAGCCCAGCTCGATGGCACGGTCGACGATCTCCCATGCCTGCTTGCCCGCGCCGCAGCAGCGGCGGATATCCGGGCACACCTCCCGGGCAAGCCGGTGAAAATTGTCGTTTCCGCACATAAAATACACGTGCTTCTCGCAATCGTACTTCCGGATAAGGGCCACGATCTTCTCCAGATGCTTCCGGTCATACTCGCATTCGTTGGTCTCCGTCTTGACGTGGATGTTCATCACCACCTGACAGGCAAACTGCTGCAGGATCTCCTCAAAGCGCAGGATGCGCATCCCGCGGAACTTTTCGCCGAATTTCACGCCGAAATCGTAGCGCAGCAGCTCCTCGTAGGTGTGCTCGTACACCAGTCCCTCGCCGTCGGAAACGCGGTCCAGATTCTTGTCATGAATGGAAACGATCTCCCCGTCTTTGGTGTACCACAGATCAAACTCGATCTCATCGGCACCCATGGCCACCGCCGCACCGAAGGCGGGCATGCTGTTCTCCGGTGCCACCGTGTTGAAACCGCGGTGGGCGCAAACACGGGGATAGGGCATCTCCACGTCGTTTGGCACGATGGCCGCACCTGCCGGGCGGTATTTCCAGGGACGGCGTCCCTTTTCAATGTATTCAAAGTGTGCCGCCGGGGGATTTCCATAGCCCGCAGGCTTGTAATACTTCGCCGCCGGATCAACCTCCACCGCCGTGAGTCCCACGCAGCTTCCCATGGCGGCAAGAACACTTCCGTCCGGCGCCACGATCATGCTTCCGCCGCCGATTTCGGAGTTCTCATCCATGGAAACCGAAGCACGCAGAACGTAGGCATTGGTGTTGTAGGCAAGAAAGCGGCTCATGATCTCCGAAGCCGCATGGGTATCGCTGCGCTGATGGGAGCAGCCGATGATAAAATCGGGGTGTTTGCTTGCAATGCGGGCAAAATTCTCGTAAAAATAGAAATCATAGCAGGTCAGAAATGCAAACCGCAGCCCCTCCATCTCCACGATCGTCGGCTCCGTCGCCTCGTAGAGATAATCGTGCTCCAGCTCCATCACGGAGACCTCCGAGGCAACCAGATGCTCCTTAAGATAGGTGCCGGCGATATTGCCCGCCCGATCAAAGGCATAGGTCGTGTTGCGCTGCCCCTTCTCTCCAAAGGATCGGGCATTGACAAAGACCATGGCGCGACAGCGTCTTGCCGTCTCCGCCGCGAGGGCAAGTATCCGGCTGTTGAATCTCTCCACACTCAGGTCATTTTCCGCCTTGGTGCGGGCAAGACAGGGAACGTCGCAGCTCTCCGGCAGAACGATGATGTCCATGCTCTCATCACACCGGGAGAGGATCTCCTGCATTTCCGCAAAGATTTCCTCCGAACGGCTGTGATCGGTATCATAGCGGGGCTGGATAACGCATACCTTCATGGCTTATTCCTCCTTCTCGACGCGGCGGTCAAGCCGCAGATTTCTGAAATACAGGGCAAAATCCGTGCTCACCATCACAAAATTGATGCAGTAAAAGACCAGCACGTACCACTTCTCTCCAAAGCTTGCCATATAGGCCTCGTTAACAAGCTTTGATGCTATACCCGCCACGTAGCCCGCAAGGATGAGAACAAGAAAAGACAGGCTCTTGCCTTTGGTCGTCCGGGCACGCCAGGATTTCAGCACATTCATCGGCCAGGAAATGCCGAAAGATACGATCATCAGTATCTCGAGAAATTCCGCCATAAAAGCACCTCTTTACAGTATCAAAACTTCTGCATATTATTTTATCACAACCCGGTCCCCTTGTAAACCGCCGGGTCAGGAAGCCTCTTTTTACCGTTTTGTATGGTTTTTGCGACATTCCGCGCTCGTAGTCTTTGCTTAACAATATGAACATGTACTTTTTTCGTATTAAATTTTTACTTTTTTCCGCAAAAGGTCTTGTATCCCACCAACATCCGTGTTACAATATTGTTTGTTAAGTAAAATGTTGTTGGAACAGCTTCGTTTTTTCGTTTTCTCCGATTTCTGCCGCAGGGAACGAACTTCGCAGCTGATTTGATTTTTCAAGTAAAGGGAGCGATTTATTTTGAAGCACTTTAACGTCCGTGACAGGTTGATCGAAAACACCATCAAAGTCATCGCATCCGAAGGGCTTGAGAATACCACCACCAAGGCGATCGTCCGCGGCACCGACCTTAACGAGGCGTATATCTACCGCGTCTTTGCCGACAAGGAGGATCTTCTCGCCGCCGTCTTTGAGACGCTGGATATCGAGCTTTTCAACGTTTCGATGTCCAACGTGGAAGTGATGTACGACGAATCCCTGCCCTATGAAGATCGCTGCCGCGCCTATTTCAATGCTGTTTGGAAGTTCTTGCTGCAGACCCGTGAAAAGTGCATTGCCTATATCCGATATTTCTATTCACCCTATTTCCGCAAGTATTCCCACATCAGCCACGGTGAGCGTTTTGCTCCCCTGCTCGCCCGTTTCAAGGATGCTTTCCGCGAAGAAGCAAACGTCTGGATGCTTCTTAACCACATTCTGAACGTCATGCTCGACTTCGCCCTGAAAGTCCACGGCGGCGAGGTTCCCAACGATGCAGATACCGAGGAGCATGTCTATCGCCTGATCTATTTCTCCATTTCTCCCTATTTCAAGCAGAACTGATTTATACTCACATCAGAAAACCGGATGTCTACGTGACA
The DNA here is from genome assembly GCA_017414715.1 of Clostridia bacterium. Lineage (GTDB taxonomy): Bacteria > Bacillota > Clostridia > Oscillospirales > QAMX01 > RGIG1911. Next base: position 30,390 of record JAFQKV010000028.1, on the reverse strand, counting down.
TCCGGTTTTTGTTCTACAGCAATTTCCCGCGCTCGTCAAAGAAATAGTTCGCCGTCGGCAGGAATTTCCCTTCCGCCCACAGCTTTTCGATCTCCTCGCGGGTCATCCAGCGCACCTCGGAGACCTCCTCCGGGGTCAGCGCCTTTGCAAGAGACGGTTCTCCGTCAAATTCAAACAGCCACACGTCGGTAAACTCATTGAGATGCCGGGGACCGTAGTCCGTCCGGGTGCGGCTGAAGGCAAGCTTTCCCTTTGCCGGGTCAAGCTGCACGCCAACCTCCTCCAGCGCCTCCCGCAGAGCGGCATGAGGGCTGTCCTCCCCCGCCTGCACCGAGCCGCCGGGACATTCCCAGTAGCCGGGATAGGAGCCCCGATCCTCCGCGCGGTGCGAAATGATGTATTCACCCTTGTTGTTGCGGATCCACAGATGCACCAGAATGTGATACATCCCTGCAGGCAGAAGATTACCCCGCACGTGGGTCTTGCCGGTGGGTTCCCGGTCCTTGGTATAGAGATCCCAAAGCTCCATATCGTCTTCTCTCCTTATTCCACATCCCGGGGACGGATGCCCTCCCCGGTCTTCATCGGCAGAGCCGCGCCCGCCGTTTGTTCTCCGACGGCCTCACAGAGGGGTGCAAAATCCGCCGTCTCCACGCTGCCGGACAGGCAGATATTTTCGCCGTACTCAAGGCTTTCCTGCCGCACGCCGTATTTTGGCAGCACCCGGGAAAGCCGCTGCCAGGCGGCATAGCTGACCTTCAGCTCAAAGCTGATGCTTGGTACCATACGCACCCGCTGTGCCGCCGCCACCGCATCCCGTGCACCCCGGGCATAGGCACGCGTCAGGCCGCCGGCACCCAGCAGGATACCGCCGAAATAGCGGATGACGACGCAGACAACGTCCGTCAGTTTTTCCCGGGTCAGCACCTCCAGCACCGGCTTTCCCGCTGTGCCGGAGGGCTCTCCGTCATCGCTGAAGCGCAGGGTATTGTTCTCCCGCAGGACATAGGCGTGTACATAGTGGGTAGCGCCGGGGTATTTTTCCCGCTGGGCGGCGATAAAGGCCAGCGCCTCATCCTCCGTCTCCACCGGGGCGATTACGTTGATAAATCGGCTCTTTTTTTCAATAAATTCCGCCGTTACCTCCCCGGCAACGGTCTCGTAGGGTACAAATTCAGCCATTCTGCCCACCTCCGCGCACGTCGTACTTCTGCACAGCGGCATAGAGCTTTGCATCGCACACCGCGCGGACGGAAACGCCGGTCTCACCGTGATCCACGCTTTCCACACGTCCGTCCCGGTAAAGCAGATTGAGGGCTGCTCCATCGGAATAGGGAATGAGAAATTCAAAGGCACGTCGGGTGCCTTTGAGCTGCTGCGCGATCCTTGCAAGCAGCTCGTCAACGCCCTCGCCCGTCGCGGCGGAAATATAGATCCCCTCCGGATCCCGGCGGAGTTCCGCCGGAGCAAGGTCCGCCTTGTTGTATACCCGGAGAATGGGGGTATCCTCTTTTGCCATATCGGCGGCAAGCGCCTCCGTCACACGGATGTGCGCCTCCATTTCGGGATCGGCGCAGTCGATGACGTGGAGCAGCATCTCCGCATACTTCAGTTCGGAAAGGGTCGCCTCAAAGGAAGAGATCAGGCTGTGGGGCAGGCGGCGAATAAAGCCGACGGTGTCGGAAAGCAGAGCCGGCATACCTGCCTCGGGCTCAAAGGCACGGGTGGTCATATCCAGCGTATCGAAAAGCCGGTTGTTTGCTGGGATACCTGCCTCGGTGATGCGGTTCATGAGGGTGGATTTCCCCGCATTGGTATAACCGACCAAGGCCACCACCGGCACGCTGTTTTTCTGCCGCGCCCGTCGCTGCTGCTCCCGCACGGCGGAAAGATGCTGCAGCTCCTCCTCCAGCCGGTGCATCCGGCTGCGGATGTGCCGACGGTCGGTCTCGAGCTTTGTCTCACCGGGACCGCGGGTACCGATGCCGCCGCCAAGACGGGAGAGGGCCGTGCCCTGTCCCGCAAGCCGTGGCAGAATGTATTTGTACTGGGCCAGCTCCACCTGCAGCTTGCCTTCCGCAGTGCGGGCCCGTCCGGCAAAGATGTCCAGAATGATGCCGCTGCGCGTCAGCACAGCACAGTCGCACAGCTCGGAAAGAGCCCGTGTCTGCGCCGGAGATATCTCATTGTCCAGCACCAGCAGATCGGCTTCGTGCGCCGCGATCAGCTCCCGCAGCTCCTCCGCCTTTCCTTCGCCGAGAAATGTGCGCACATCCGGCGACGGCCGGTTCTGCAGCACCCGGGCAGCGACCTCTCCTCCGGCGGTCTCCACCAATGCCGCAAGTTCCGACAGGGAAGCCTCATCGGAATTGTCCTCCGCCCGCAGCGCAGGCGAGGAAAGCCCGGCGATCACAGCGCTCTGTTTAACCTTTTCTTCACTCATCTTTCGTCTCTCCTACCTCAAAACAACACAAAAAGCCCCTCCGCAGGCGTGGAGGGGCGCTTTAGTGAGTCATTCCGCAGAAACTCAGTCGGTGATACCGAAACGCTTCTTGAACTTGTCGACGCGTCCGCCGGTGTCTACCAGCTTCTGCTTACCCGTGTAAAAAGGATGACACTTGGAGCAGATATCGATACGGATGTTCTCCTTGGTCGAACCTACCTCGATGATCTCACCGCAAGCGCAGCGAATCTGCGTCTGCTTGTACTGGGGATGGATATTTGCCTTCATATCTTTCCACCTCTTCCGGGGTTAAATTTTCAGTGCGTTGCTTATAATACCATATCTTTGCCAAATTTGCAAGAGATATTTTCAAATTTTATAAATTTTCCCAATTTTCACAGATGCAAATTTCTTTTCCCAGTAAAATACGCCAAAAAGCCATTGTCTTGTGCCTTCTTGTTTGGTATAATATAGGGACGATCATTTACGACCCGGAGGCAAACGTGGATCCTTTCAAGCTTTCCTTCACTCTGCAGGATGTACGCGCCCGCATCCCTTATAAAACGATATATGCCCGCGGCTCCGATTATTATAAAGAAGGCCGTGTGCTCGGAATCCGCACAGAAACCGATGCGGACGGTTTTTTGACCGCGGCCGAAGGCAGCGTACGCGACGGTGAGCTTTATTCCGTCTCCGCCACCTTCAGCCGCAAATTCGGCATCACGGATTGCCGCTGTTCCGGCGCGGAATGTGCCCGTCTGGAGGGAGCCTGCAAGCATGCAGCGGCCCTTCTGCTCGCCGTTTACAATACCCGCACCCCGTCAAAACCCGTATCCGCGGCTGTCTCCGCACCGGCCGACCCCCGCACCGATGCCGAAATGCTTGCTACCCTCGTGCAGGACTGTGCCGAACCTCCCGCATCCCGCCTTGGCACCGTCTCGCTTCAGCCCGTCATTGAAGATCTCTCACCCTCTCTGACCCTTTCCTTCCGCATCGGTGAGAAGACCCTTTGTCAGATGCGGGATATCTTTGCCTTTGCCGATGCCATGCGGAGCGGACGCCGTGCCGCCTATGGGCGTGCCCTCTCCTTTGTTCACAGTCCCGGTGCCTTTCAGCCCGAAAGCCGCCTGCTTGCAGAATTTCTCACCCAGGCCGCCGAAGAGAACCGGGATTTTCACCGCCGTCTCTCCCCCTACGCCTCCGTCGGGGACACGCGCAGGCTGGTGCTCTCGCCACGGCAGCTGGATGAGTTTTTCGATTTCTGCGTCGGCCGCGATATTGCCGCGAGCGAATCCGTTTCCGAACAGCACATCCTGCTGACAGAGGATCTTTCCTCCTTCCGTCTTCGTGTGGAGGGCGACCGCATCCTGCGCCTTACGGCGGAGGATGACTTCCGGCTTCTGCACGGCGCGGCACACACCTATATTTTCTTCCGTGACCGTCTCTGCCGTGCAAGCGGCGATTTCGCCCGCTATGCCCTGCCCCTGCTTTCCCAGCTGCAGCAGCAGAGCGACGGCACCCTGCGCATCACAGGTCCTTCCGCGCCCCTTTTTGTTTCCTCTGTGCTGGACCGGCTCTGCATCTGCACGGAGGTGCTCGGTGCGGAGCTTCTGCACGAGCGCTATCCCACCGCAAAGCTCCGCCCGCAGATCCACCTGTCCTACATCGGCGGCGCGGTATTTGCCCGCCCGCAGTTTATCTACGGCGATGCCGTCATCAACCCTCTCCGTCCTGCACTTCCCGGCGAGGCGCGGGATCTCGTCGGCGAAAGCCACGTGCTTTCCCTTTTGTATGCCTACGGCTTTCACGCCTTTGACGAAAAGCTCATCCTCGACCGTGAGGATATGCTCTTTGCCTTTGCCCGCGCCGGCATCACCGAGCTTTCCGAACGGGCGGAGGTCATCCCCGGCGACGGCTTTGAAAACCTCCGGCTCCGCGAGCAGGTGCCTCTGACTTTCTCCCTTTCCGTATCCGGTCACCGGCTGAAGCTGGAATTTTCCGGCTCGGAATTTACGCTGGATGAGCTTTTCCGCAGCTCCGAAGCTTACCTTCGCAATGAAAAATTCATCCGACTCCACGGCGGTGAGCTTTTTGAGCTGCACGGGGAGAGCATGCGCCTTATCTCCGCCCTGCGGGAGGTGACCGGAACTGCAGAAGCCGACGGCAGTCTCTCTCTTCCTGTGGCACGGGCATTTTACCTGCAATCCCTGCTGTCCGGCGCGCAGGAAACCGTCTTCCGCGCGGATACGCAGATCCAGGAGCTTCTTTCTGCCGTACGCGGCTCCGACACGCGGGATCTCCCCGTACCGGACTGCATTCAGGCCGAACTCCGCAATTACCAGATTACCGGTTTCCGTTGGCTCGCGGGTCTGGAAAAGGCCGGCCTCGGCGGCATCCTTGCCGACGATATGGGTCTGGGTAAGACCCTGCAGATGCTCACCCTCATTGCAAGCAAGGACGCGGGCTGTTCCCTCATCGTTTGTCCGGCTTCCCTTCTGTACAACTGGAAAAATGAGGCGGTACGCTTCTGCCCCCATCTCACGGTCCGCGTTGTCGCAGGCCTTCCCGAGGAGCGCGCCGCCGCCATCGCAGCCGCGGATTCGACGGATATCCTCATCACCTCCTACGATCTTCTCCGCAACGACGCGGAGCTCTACCGCAATATTGAGTTCCGCCTCTGTGTTGCCGACGAAGCCCAGTATATCAAGAACTTCCGCACCAAGAACGCCCAGGCTGCCAAGCGCATCCGTGCCCGCGCCCGTTTCGCCCTCACCGGCACCCCCATTGAAAACTCCCTGTCCGACCTGTGGAGCATTTTTGACTTCATCCTGCCGGGGCTTCTTCCCTCCCAGACCCGTTTCCACCGGGTCTATGAGCTGCCCGCCCAGCATACCGGCAGGGTGGATCCGATCCTGCGCAATACCGTATCGCCCTTTATCCTGCGACGGCTGAAGGAAACGGTGCTCTCCGAGCTGCCCGAAAAAATTGAAAGCATCGTCCCCGCCGTTTTCGGGCGGGACCAGCAAAAGCTCTACGATGCCACCCTTGCCGAGACCCGCAGCGAATTCCGGGAGCTTCTTGCCGCCCGCGGGCACGCGCCGGACACTGTCCGTTTCCTCGCGCTGCTCACCCGCCTGCGGCAGATCTGCTGCCACCCCTCCCTCTGCAGCCCCGGCTGGACGGGCGAGAGTGCAAAGCTGGAGCTTTGCGCCGATCTGGTCTCCTCCTCTCTTGCCGCCGGTCACCGGGTACTCATCTTCTCCCAGTTCACCTCCATGCTGGAGATTTTGCGGGCACGTCTCTCGGAAATGGGCATCAGCCACTTCCTGCTCACCGGCGAGACCCGCACCGCCGACCGTCTGCAGCTGGTGGAGGACTTCAACGCCGGCAAGGCCGAGGTCTTCCTCATCTCCCTGAAGGCCGGCGGCACCGGTCTCAATCTCACGGGTGCCGACGTGGTCATCCATTACGACCCGTGGTGGAACATCGCCGCCCAGAACCAGGCTACCGACCGGGCCCACAGGCTCGGGCAGACCCGCCGGGTACAGGTCTTCCGCCTTATCGCGCAAAAGACCGTAGAGGAACAAATTCTCAATCTGCAGGCCCACAAGGCCGGGCTTTCCGATGCCCTCATCCGGGAGGGTGCCACCTTCCTTTCCGCCCTTTCGGAGGATGAGCTTCTCTCCATCCTCGGAGGATAATACCCGTTGCACCGCCGCACAAAATCATGTATAATGAATTTGTGCAAGAATCCATAGAATAAGGAGACCCTGATGATGTTTGGAATCTCCCTTCCGCCCCGCATCTTCACAGGCACCGCAGAGGACCCCATCCAGCAGAAGCTGCTGGACGAGTTCGGCGGCATAGATCCCCTGCTGCGCTATCTGCGGGGACTTGGCATTACGCATATCGAGCTGCGCAACGTCTCCCCGAAATCAGATCCGGCGCTTGCGCTTTGTTGCGCGGAGAAGATCTGGAAGGCAGGTCTCCGCCTCACCGTTCACGGAAGCCTTCCTTCCGAAATCGGCCCCTTTGAAGAGGTCTATCCCTCCCTGCTGTCCCTCCTTGCGGCCATGCCCGGCCATCAGGAGGAGCTTGTCATCACCGTCCATTCCTACGCCTCCAAAACCGAGCCCCGCACCGAAGACTTTGCCCGGGAAACGGCGGAGATACTCCGTCTGTGGGCGCAGGATGCCGAGCGCCTCGGCTTCCGTATCGCGCTGGAAGTCAACCGCTATAAGGGCGTTTACGACCCCGGCGACAACTGCGAGGGCGTGCTCGGTATGCTTGCAGGCCTTGAGGATACCCGTGTGGGTGCCTGCTTTGACTTCGGCCACTTTTACAGCAATATGTCCGTCACCGGCACCACGCCGGAGGCACTGCCTGATGAAGAATTCCTCTCCCGTGCCATCCACACCCACATTCATGCCCTGAACGAGCGCGGCACCCACCAGCCCTTCGTGGAGGGTCGTTCTCTTCCGCTGGATGCCTATGTTGCCGAGCTTGTGGGTGCAGGCTATACAGGCATTTTCAATCTGGAGCTGGATTTCCCCCGTTTCCCGGAGCTTTCCTTCCGGGATGCCATCCGCGCCTCCGTGCGGGAGCTGCGCCGGGCGGTGCGCGCCGCACGCCCCAAATATGACGATCTGCGCCATAACTACGGTGCCTGGGCGGATTCCGTCTATCCCGATGAGCTGCGCCGCATTTCCGCCGAGCTTTGCGATCCCGGCCGGACAGAGGATCGGGTATATATGATCGGCTCCACCGCCATGATCTTCCGGGTGGGCGGTGCCGTCTTCGCTGTGGATCCCGCCATCCGTTCCAAAAACGTCCGTTCCGCCTGCTGGGAGCCCTTAAAGGAGCTCTTCTCCCACATCCCCTACGTTTTCATCACTCATGAGCACATCGATCATTTCGACCCGGAGCTGCTTTTCCACATCCGCGACTGCGGTGCCGCCCTCTTTGTCCCCGCATCTACGGATAAAAAAATGGTGGAAATGACGCACTATCCCGCCGAGCGGCTGCATGAGCTGCGCGCCGGCGACCGTCTCGCCCTCCCGGGGATCGGGCTTGAGGCTTTCGAGGGACGGCATTTTGAGCAAAACGGCAAAGGTGTCCCCTCCCTGATGTATCTCTTCCGCGTCGGCGAAAAGACCCTCTTTTTGCCAAACGATGTGCGCGATTACGGGCTGGACCGTATGCCCGACATCGCTCCGCCGGATATCATGTTTGCCAATGTCTGGCTTGGACGCGGTGATGCCGAGCACGTACACCCCGCCTTTTATGATGAATTCTGTGACTATGTCGCCGCCTTCCGTCCGGGACGGGTGTATCTCGGCCACCTCTGCGAGTGGCTGCGCAAAAGCACCGATATCTGGACCTGGGAGCACGCCGGCCGCGTGCAGGATGGGCTGACGGAGCGCATGCCCGGAACTCCCGTCGAGGTGCTGCGCATCTTCCGCACCTATCCCATATAGTTCTGCGGCATTTCGTATTTGCGGTTGCAGCAGCCGCCGCAATGTGATAGAATAGAATTACCCCAAAATGAACAGGATAAGGAGTATGAATACCATGTCTGAAGAATACGGAAGCGATTTTGTCGTCCTCGTGGACGAAGACGGTGTTGAGCAGGAGTTTGAGATCCTTGACACCCTTGAAACCGATGATGCCCGCTATGTAGCCTTCCTTCCCGTTCCCGCCGAGGGCGAGGAGGAGGACGACGAGGCCGAGATCGTCATCCTCCGGGTCGAGCCCGGTGAGGACGGCGAGGATCTGCTGGCCTCCATCGAGGACGATGCCGAGCTTGAACACGTCTACGAGCTCTTTATGCGCCACATTGAGGAAGAGGAAGCCTCCGAAGAGAACTGATCCCCTTCCGCACCTGACCTGAACACTCCCTGCATGATGCGTGATGCCGTTTGTTTTTAACCCACAAAAAACAAAACGGGAATCCGGGCTCCTTTTGCGGTTTGCAGGCCTCCCGCTGCTCCTTTGCGGCGGATGTTGGAAGCAGTAAAGCACAAGGGAGGATTTTACCCACCCTACTACACAAGTAGGTTATAACCCGCGGCACACGGTCACGGCGGGGAGTGTATTATTTTTTAACGAAAGGAACCCTCCGCCATGGCATTTACCGACCGCACCGCCGCCCTGCTTGGGGATGCGGCGATCGAGCGTCTTTCCAGGTCTCATGTCTGCGTCGTCGGTCTCGGCGGTGTCGGCTCCTTTGCGGCGGAAGCCCTTTGCCGGGCCGGTGTCGGCACTCTGACGCTGGTGGACTCCGACCGGGTTGAGGAATCCAACTTGAACCGCCAGCTCTTTGCCCTGCGCTCCACCCTCGGCAGCTATAAGACCGATGCCGCCGCCGCCCGCTTTGCGGATATCCATCCCGCGGTGCGGCTGTACCTGCATCCCATTTCCTATACGGCACAAACGCGGGATATCATCCTCACCCCGACCCCCGATTATATCCTCGACTGCATCGATTCCGTCACGCATAAACTCGATCTCATCCGCACCGCCCACGCGCGGTGCATCCCGATCCTCTCCGCCATGGGCACCGGCAACAAGACCGATCCTTCTGCCCTGTACATATCCACTCTGGACAAGACCTCCGGCTGTCCCCTCGCCCGGGTCATGCGCCGGGAGCTGCGCGGCACCGGATGTGAGCGCACTCCGGTGGTGGCAAGCCATGAGCTTCCCCACGCCGCCCACACCGCCGGCAGCGACGGCGGACGGCTTCCACCCGCAAGCTGCGCCTGGGTTCCCTCCGCCGCAGGCCTTATAATGGCCGGTGCCTGCATCGATGCCCTCATCGGCGCACAAGGAGACGAAATATGAATGAACGTCAGTCGGCCATCAACCGCCGAACTCTGCTTTTTCTCCCGGCCAAGGTTGCGGAGGGCCTGATCTCCGTCGTCACCCTTTCCTGCCTGACGGGGATCTACGATACCGTTGTCAACAGTCGGTTCATCGAGGCCACCACTGCGATGAACCTTGCATATATCATCCTTTTTGCCTGGCTTGCCAATTCCGCCAGCCGTTATTGCGGCGAATATCTCCTCTCCGGAGACCGTGCCGCAAAAAAGACCTTCTTTACCACTCTGCTTGTCCCCTTCCTTGCCCTCTCCGCTCTGGGACTTGTCCTCTGCGGCAGCATGAGCTTTATCGCGAAGGACAGCTTCTACCTTCTCAATTTTGCCATGCTTTTCGGCTATGGAGCCTTCCAGATCTTCTCCATCCTGCTTGTGCAGACCATGCGTGCCCTTGCCTACGCCATTCTTTCCGTGGCGGATGCCGCCGGCAAGCTCATCCTGCTTTTTCTCCTTGCACAGCCGGGTATTTTTCCCGCTTCCACCCCCGCCGCCGCCATGGCGGCCTATGCGGTAACCGATCTTGCCGTCGCCTTTGTTGCGGCTGTCATCTGCGGACTTTTTTCCGATCTTTCCCCCAATGCCTTCTCCGGAAAGCTCTTCCGCACTTTTTTCACCTATGGCTATCCCCTGATCGGCGTTTCTTTTTCCGTGGCAATGCTCAATATGGCCTACCGCTTCCTGCTTTCGGATGCCTATGCGGGCCCCGGTGCCCTCGCCATCTACAGCAATAACGCCACCCTGGCCACCACCGTCTTCACCATGCTCTCCGTTTCATTGATGCGCGCGGCATACCCCTCCATTCTGGAGGCCTGGCGCAAGGATGGCGCCTCCGCCGCGCAGAAAAGCATCACCGGCGGCATGCGCAACTTTCTTCTTGTCGGCATCCCCGCCGCCTTCGGTCTCACCGCCGTAGCAAGGGATCTCTCCGGCTTCATCCTGCAGGGCGAGGAATACGAGGCGGGGGCCGCCGCTGTCGGCATCGTGGCCTTTGCCATGCTGCTCTCCGGTCTGACGGAATATGCCAACAAGGGCTGGGAGCTTCGAGGCAACACCCGCCCCATTCTGACAAACAGCCTGTGCTGCGCCGTGTTCAATATTGTTTTGAACATCATCCTCATCCCCCGCATCGGCTTTATGAGCGCCGCCATCGTGCTGTTTTTATCCTATCTTCTCTATTTCCTGCTTTCCTATTTCCGTTCCCGCCCGGTGCTGCGGCTGCTGATGCCGGCAAAGAACCTCTTCCGTATTCTGCTTGCCGGTGCCCTCTGTGCCGCCGCCGCCTTCGGCGTTTCCCTGCTTCCCCTTCCCGGGCTTCTTCGCCTTGCCCTTTCCGTCGCCGCCGGCGGGGTCGTGTATATCGCCGTTCTGGCTCTCTCCGGCGAGATCCGGGAGGAGCTCTCCGCCATCAAATCGTTCATCCAAAGGAGGATATCCGCATGAGCCACAGCCCCATCCTCGATAAGGGAAATCAGATCCTCTGTCTTGCCACCACGCCTTTCGAGCACCCCTTCACCCGCAAGCAGCAGGTCATGACCCGCCTTCCCGACTGCCGCATCGCCTACGTCAATCCCCCCGTCACCCTCATCGCCCCCTTAAAGGACAGGGAGATGCACTGGGAACGCCTTTCCTGCTACCATCCCGAGGGCTTCCCCAACATCACCGTCTGGCATCTGCCGCCCATCCTGCCCTTCTATTATAAAATGCGGGAGATCAACCGCTTCAACATGCAGATGCTCATCCTACCCTGGCTGCGTAAGATCTGCCTTACCGAAAGCTTCTCCTCCCCCGTGGTTTGGACCTATTCCCCCATGTATGCCGATGTGGTGAAATATATCAGCAAGGATGCCCTGGTCTACGACTGCGTCGACCGCCACAGTGCCTACTCCGGCCATCTGTCCCCGAAGCTTGTGGACCGCATGGAAGAGGACCTCTGCCGCCGCTGTGATGCCGTCTTTTCCACCGCCAGGGGACTGCATGAACGCCTGTCGCAGTTCAGCGACTTTGCTCACTTCATCCCCAACGGTGTCGACTGTGAGCTCTTCGGCCGCGCCATGGATCCGCAGGATCCCCCGGCAGAGCTTGCGGACATCACCGGCCCCGTCTTCGGCTTTGTGGGGCACATCCGCGGCTGGGTGGATCTCGGACTCATCGCCGCCCTTGCCGATGCGCACCCGGAAGCCACCGTCGTGCTCGTCGGTCCCAAGGGACCGGACATCACCATCCCGGAGCGTAAAAACACCCGCTGGCTGGGCCCGAAGCCCCAGAAGGAGCTGCCCGCCTACATTTCCCGCTTTGATGTCTGCCTGAATCCCTTTGCCGATTCCGCCCTCACCGCCGACGTCAGCCCCCTGAAGTTCTACGAATATCTTGCCACCGGCAAGCCCATCGTTTCCACCCGCAACCCCGCCCAGGTGGCGGAGTTTGCCGATGTTTCCTACGTTGCCAAGGATGCCCGTGACTTTCTTGCCGGCTGTGAGGCCGCCCTGCAGCCCCGCACCGAGGCACAGATCGCCGCCCAACTCGCCCGGGCCCGCACCTGCTCCTGGGACGGCCGCGTCCGCGATATCCGCGCCCGCCTTGCAGAAAAGAACATTCTCACGGCAAAGATGCCCGAGGAAGTTGAATGAAACATACAGTAAGAGCCTCTGCTGCTTGCAGAGGCTCTCTTTTTATCTCCACCGCACCAAAAGGGCGGTTCCGTATTCATCTGGACGGCACATTTTGGCCCAGTCGCCACCGTCTCCGGGGCTCAAAAGGCTCGACTGCCAGATGCCGGCATACCGAAGTCCCCCGGCATCGTAGACCACAAGGCGGAAGCCCGTCCCCCTGACCCAATCCTCCTGCAGCGCAAGGGTGTTGGCAATGAGCAGACGTTCCCCGTCCCAGGCCATGGTCTCCCGGGATCCGAAATTGAATCCCTGAAGCTCCGTATGCTTTGAATCCACCGAAATCTCCACCCTCGGGATCTCTCCCAGGGTGACTACCGTCATGCGGTCGTCGGATGTATCCGCCACAAGGAAGCCGTCAAATCGATGCAGATCGTAGATCCGCACGTTCCGGGCAATGACCAGCCGCGAGAGCTCGCGGCCCGTGGAAAGCTCCAGTTCACGAAGGACGATCTCCTCCCCTTCCGTCACCACGAGATAGATCCGATCCTCGATGCAGAACATTTCATAGATATCATCCGTCGGATCCAGCGGGAAGAACAGGCTGCAGTCTTCGGCACGCACCGACGTTTTTCCGTCCTGTATCGTATAAGGCAGTCGGTAGATGCCGTAACCGCCGGGGATATGAGAGGTGTCAACGATCTTGCCCTTTACGGTTTTCGTGGAAAAGGTAAAATAGCAGGCATCCTGCGCCACAAAGCCGACGGTTTCCATATAATAGGAATCGTACTCTTCCTTGCTTCCGTGTCCGATACCGGTGGTCGCTCCGTCGGAGGATCGGTCCACTTCGATCTCCAGCACCTCATCCGGCAGCACCGGGATCCGGAGAAATTCCTCCATTTTCGTTATAAACTGCACTTCCTGCTCATTATAAGCATCAAAGTAGTTCATGGTGAGTCCCGGCAGCAGCAGCCGCCCCGCCAGCGGATAGAAGTCCAGATAATCGGCAACGCGAAGTTCAAAGGTTTTCCTCTCGCCGGGCTTGATGCTGTCGAAGATCTCGCGGTAGGCGCGGTCCAGATCGTTTTCCCGCTTGCCCGCGTAGCCTCCGAGGTTCTCCGCCGGGCTCACGTGCAGACGAAGCCCCTGATACGAGACCGTCTCCTCCGGCTGCCGTCCGATAACAGAAAAAGAAAACCCGGATTCGGCACGGTCTCCCATCTCCGGACTCCATCGGTTCTGCCAGAGAAGATGTTTCCCGAACATGACGTTGAAATCCACCTCCGCACCGGAGAGATACGCGGCATCACCAAATACAGGCGTGCATTCCACCGCAACGTCCTCCCTGCTCTGTCCGATCCCGGCGGAAAGAACACCGCAGGCGGTTCCCCCCGCGAGCACAAGGCACAGAAAGAAGCAAATCAGCTTTTTCATGCCTCATCCTCCTCCCCGCCCAGCTCCCGCAGGGCGCGGCTGACGCGGTCCGCCCGGTAATGATAGGTCTCCTTGATGTAGTCCATCAGGCTCATGCCCCGATCCTCCAGATCCATCACCCGGGCATCCCCCACCAATCTTCCGTGGCGCAGAAGCAGCGCCCGGCCTACAAAATCGGAGACCTCCTCAATGAGATGTGTGGAAAGAATCACCGTCTCACGGGGCTCCAGAATGCCCAGCAGTACCCGGTAAAAATCCTCGCGGTTAAAAACGTCGTTGCCTGCAAAGGGCTCATCCAGCAGAATGTAATCCGCTCCCTGGGAAAGGGCCATGATGACCTCAAACTGGTTCTTATGACCGGCAGAAAAGGTGTGGATCGGGCGATGGCGGGGAAGCTCGAAGAAGTCCATCAGCCCATTGAAACGCTTCTCCGAGAAGGCGGGAAACATCTCCGCATAAAAATCCCGGTGTCCCATGGCCGTGAGATTGGGGATAAAGGAATGCTCACAGGTGCCAAAGGAAAACTTTTCAATATTCCGGCGTCCGACAGTCTCTCCATCCAGCGTGATCGCACCCGAAAATGGTATGAGCCCTAGCACCGCCTTCATCATGGTGGTCTTTCCGGCTCCGTTTTCACCAAAGAGACCAACGATCTCACCCCGGGGCAGCTCCACCGTCACCTCAGTCAGCGCGCGCTTGCCGCCGTACCGTTTGCTCAGTTTTTCAATCTTCAGCATTTAAAGCACACTCCATATCTTCATCCACTGTCCCGGCAGGATTGCATCCCCGGGCGTAAAAAGCATATACATTCCAAAATCAAGCATCAGTACGGTAAAGCCCAGTACCAGCGCGGCTGCGCCCGCAAGCAGCGGCAGCGCAAGGCACCGTGCGTGCCACACCCACCGCCGCGGCAGCCGCCGCATCAGATAATCGCTGCGGGCACCCTGCCGGTGATAGAGATAATGATAGATGGCAAAAAGGGGCATGATGCAGGCAAGGATCATAAAGCAGGCCAGTGAATTCTCAAAGCTCACGTCACCGAGCAAACGGATGAAATCAGGCATCATCCGGCCCTCGATCCGCTGGGATTTTCCGCCCACCGTTTCATACAGCTCATAAATCTCTATGGTATAGCGCAGCCAGAAGCTGAGACTTGCGAGCACCGAGATCACCGCACCCGTGATAAAGGTACCGCACAGCGTCTTCGGATCCATACCCGGCGGAAGAAGCCGTTCAAGAAACCGTCTGATCTTTTTCATCGTATTCTTCCTCCTCCGTCACGATCCCGGTCACCGCCGCCGCAACGACAACCAGCAAAAACAGGATCACCAGCGTGTCCTCTACCGTTTTTCCCACCTCACGCAGGAAGGAAAGCAGACATGCAGCCGCCGCAAACAGTACTCCAACGCCGAATTTTCCCCGCCGGCGGCACCAGGAAAACTTTGCGGTCACTATGCCGAGTGCCGCGCAGAAGACTGCATTCCGTATCCACACCAGCACCTCGCCCATGGGGATCAGCCCGTGCAGGAGGGGTGAGCGCCAACAGGCCAGAAAGAGCGCCTGCCCGGAAAGGATATCGCCGGGATCTCGCACAGCCACGCACAGGATGATCAGCAGCAACCCCTGTACCGTCCAGAAAAGCAGATAAAACAACGCATTGACCGCCATTTGCCAGAAGGTCACCGTCCGTTCCTGCAGAGCAAGACGCTGCAGCGTGTAATTCTGCCGTCCGCCCCGGTCTCCGCCCGCGGCGCAGAGCTGCACCGTCATCAGGATAAAGGCTGCCGCCATTGCCCACATCACTCCGCTTCGGTCGATCACGTCCTCAAGCCCCGTATTTGGCATAGAGGCCGCGCGGCAAAACAGCAGCACCTCCGCCGTCACAGTTACAAGCAGGATCGCGATCACCCGCAGGATATTGATGCGGATGTACATCCCCGCCGCCGCAACATGTTTACGCATCATTTTCTTCCCCTTCCCAGTGCATTACCAAAAGCTCCGCCGCCTCGTCCGCCGTAAGTCCAAGGCTTTTAAAACGGCGCGCCGCTGCCCGGGCTTCTTCCGCCCGCAGCTCCCGACGGATCTCTGCCCGGCGGACATCATCCACGGAGATGCAGCTCTTGGCACCCGTGTGGCTCACCACCAGCCCCTCTTCCTCCAGCAGCCGGCAGGCGCGCTGCACGGTGTTGGGATTGACCCCCAGCAGTGCAGAGAGCACCCGACGGGAGGGAAGCTCCTCCCCGTCGGAGACGGTGCCCGCCACGATCCCCCGACGCACAAAATCCAGGATCTGCTGATAGATGGGGGTGTTGTCATCCAGTACCAGATTTTCAAAGGATACCATAGGCTTCCCTCTCTCAAACTGTATTCATTGATTCATACGGTCTAACTGTATTATATCATTAACACGGTTTTTGTCAAGCCTTTTTTTGGGGGAAATTCCATTTCTTTTTTCTCCCGCCTTGACAAGCCCGGATTCACATGGTATCCTATGGATAGTTGCAAATGCAACTATCTTTCTGATCGTATTTCAAGGAGGCATTTTATGGCATCCACCTTTCACGGGGAGCTGACGGTGGTCTACCGCTGCGGCGTGCTCTACTGCGGCGATCAGTTGGCACCGCTGGGGCTTTCCAACTGGCAGCATACCTATATTCTGCACATCTGCAAAAATCCGGGCATCACCCAGGAGGGACTTGTCCGCCTGCTTTACGTTAACAAAAGCACCGTCGCCCGTCAGCTGGCCGCATTGGAGGCCGAGGGATTTATCCGGCGCGAAGCCTCGGAGACCGATGCCCGTGCCCTGCGTATTTTCCCCACGGAGAAGGGGGAGGCCGCCCTGCCCGAGGTGCGCGCCGCCCTCGCCCGTTGGCGCGAATATCTGACGGAGGATTTCACGGAAGAAGAGCGTGAAGCCCTTTCTTCCATGATGCAGCGCATGCGCGCCCGTGCCGTTGCCTACGCGGAAGGAGATACACAGCCATGAAAACCTTCCTGCGCTATGTGCGTCCCTCCACGCTGATGATCATCATCGGCCTTTCCATCAAATTTATTGCCACCATCTGTGACCTCGTCATCCCTTCGGTGCTCGCCACCCTCATCGATGACGTGGCCCCCACGGGAGATACCGCCGCCGTCTGGCGCTGGGGTGCCCTTATGCTCGGTGTCACGGTGCTTGCCGTCATCACCAACATCACCGCAAACTGTATGGCCGCCTACACCGCCGGACGAATCACCCGGGTCCTCCGCCGGGATCTCTTTGCAAAGATCTCCTCTCTTTCCGCCCGCCGGATCGATGCATTTACCGTACCTTCGCTCATCTCCCGCATGACCTCGGACACCTACAATGTCAACCAGATGACCGCACGGCTGCAGCGCATCGGCTTCCGCGCCCCCATCATCCTCATCGGAGGGATCATCATCACTCTTTTCCTTGATCCCGTGCTGACGCTGATGCTGGTCGCCTGTCTGCCCGCCATCGCCATCATCGTCTATCTCGTCACCAAATACGGCATCCCCATGTACACCCGCGTACAGGACACTGTCGATAAGCTGGTGCGCTGCGTGCAGGAAAACCTGACGGGTATCCGTGTTATCAAGGCGCTTTCCCGTACGGAATATGAACGCAAACGCTTCCGCGATATCAATGAAGACCTCGCCGCAAAGGAGCAGACCGCCGGTCTTATCATGAACGCCTCCAGCCCGGCCACCACTCTCATTCTCAACCTCGGTCTCTGCCTCATCGTCATCGTCGGTGCAAACCGTGTCAACAGCGGCGCGACCGAACCCGGCACCGTCATCGCCTTTCTTTCCTACTTTACCATGATCCTCAACGGTATGATCGGCATCACCAACGTTTTTGCCTTCACCTCCAAGGGCATCGCCTCCGCAAACCGTGTTGCCGAGGTTCTGAACTGCCCCGAGGATATGCCCGTTTTGCCCGGCGATGGAAAAAACGGTTCCTCCCACATTGCCTTTGACAACGTAACCTTCTCCTATTCCCGTACGGAGACCCGTGAATCGGACAATATCAACGCCCTTTCCTTCTCCCTTGAGCAGGGGCAGACCCTCGGCATCATCGGCACCACCGGCTCCGGAAAATCCACCCTCATTTCTCTGCTTCTGCGGCTCTACGACCCCGACGAGGGTGTCATCCGCATCGACGGGGAAGATATCCGCACCCTGCCGCCGGAAGAACTCCGCCCGAAGTTCGGCATGGTTTTCCAGAACGATTTCATTCTCTCGGACACCCTGCGGGAAAACGTATCCTTCGGCCGCGATATTCCCGACGAACGTATTCTGGAGGCGCTCCGGGATGCCCAGGCGGAAGAATTTGTCCGCCAGCTTCCGGACGGGCTGGATCATATGCTGACCGCCGGCGGCACCAACGTCAGCGGCGGTCAGCGGCAGCGTATTCTCCTTGCCCGCGCCCTTGCTGCCCGTCCGGAGATCCTCATTCTGGACGATTCCTCCAGTGCGCTGGATTACAAAACCGATGCAAACCTGCGCCGCGCCCTTTTTGAGAACTACCGGGAATCCACCAAGATCATCGTCGCCCAGCGGGTCAGCTCCATCATGCATGCCGATCTCATCCTCGTCATGGATGACGGCGAGGTCATCGCCCGCGGCCGTCACGATGAGCTGATGGTGTCCTCGGAGGAATACCGCAACATTGCCGAAACCCAGCTGGGAGGTGAGGATAAATGAGAGCAAACCTTCCCGGGACCGGCAAAAACAACTACGCCGCTGCCGAGACCAGCGGCGACAAACGCAAGCTGAGCAATACCCCTGTGGAGAAAAAACGTATCCTGCGGCGGCTCTGGACCTACCTCTATCGCTACAAGCTGCTGCTTGTGCTCGCCTTCCTGCTGGTAGTCACCTCCGAGCTTCTCGCTCTGTGGGGACCGAGTCTCTCCGGAAAAGCCATTGATGCCTTCGGCATCGGACCCGGCCGGTGCGACTTTCCCCTCGTCTTCCGTTATGTGCTGCAGATGGTGGTTTTCTACGTGTCCTCCGCCATCCTTGCCTATCTGCTCTCCATCGTAATGATCTTTCTCTCCCGCCGCACCGTCACCGCCATGCGCCGCGACGTGTTCCAGCGACTGTCCGAGCTTCCCGTATCCTACTTTGACCGCCGGCAGACGGGCGACATCATCTCCGTCATCTCCTACGATATCGACACCGTGAATGCTACCCTCTCCACCGACGTGGTCACCATCATGAAAAGCTCCATCACCGTCATCGGCGCATTTATGATGATGTTTGCCATCTCGCCGAATCTGGTCATCGTTGTGCTTCTCACCACCCCGCTTTCCGTACTCACCACCCGGTTCATCACCAAAAAGGTGCGTCCCCTTTTCCGCCGCCGTTCGGCAAAGCTGGGTGAGCTCAACGGCTTTGTGGAAGAGATGACCGGCGGCCAGAAGACCATCAAGGCCTACCGCCGCGAGGGTGTCATCCTCGACCGCTTTGATAAAAAGAACGAGGATGCCATCTCCTCCTTTATCAAGGCGGAGTGCTTTGGCACCGTCACCGGCCCCTCCATGAACTTCATCAACAACCTCTCCCTGTCGCTGGTCAGCCTCTTTGGCGCACTGCTGTACATTGCCGGCGGCATCAGCCTCGGCAGCATTTCCTCCTTCGTGCTCTATTCCCGCAAATTTGCCGGCCCCATCAACGAATTTGCCAACGTCATCGCAGAGCTGCAGTCGGCCTTTGCCGCCGCAGAGCGCGTCTTCCGTCTCATTGACGAGACACCCGAGCCCCCGGATGCTCCCGATGCGGAGGTGCTGGAGGATCCCCTGGGCGAGGTGGTCTTCGACCACGTCCGCTTCGGCTATACCCCCGAGCGCACCATCCTCGGTGACTTCTCCCTCCGGGCCGAGCCGGGCAGGCTGGTGGCCATCGTCGGCCCCACCGGTGCCGGTAAAACCACCGTCATCAACCTGCTGATGCGCTTCTACGACGCGAACGAAGGCTCCATCTCCATCGACGGCAAAAACATCACCTCACTGACCCGGGAAAGCCTCCGTTCCGCCTTCACCATGGTCCTGCAGGACACCTGGCTCTTCCGCGGCACCATCTTTGAGAACATCGCCTACGGCCGCCCCGGCGCTACCCGGGAGGAGGTCATCGCCGCGGCAAAGGCAGCAAAGATCCATTCCTTCATTTCCCATCTGCCCGAGGGCTATGACACCGTCCTGCGGGACAACGCCATCAATATTTCCAAGGGGCAGAAGCAGCTGCTGACCATCGCCCGCGCCATGCTCTCCGATTCCCGCATGCTCATTTTCGACGAGGCCACCTCCAACGTCGACACCCGCACCGAGCAGCGCATCTCCGAGGCCATGCAGAATCTCATGCGCGGCCGCACCTGTTTTGTCATCGCCCACCGCCTCTCCACCATCCGCAACGCCGACACCATCCTCGTTATCGCCGACGGCGACGTGGTGGAGCAGGGAACTCACGAAGAGCTCATGGCCCGCCGCGGCCGTTATCACGAGCTGTATATTTCTCAGTTTGAATCTTTATCAGCCGAAAACGAACAATAAAGGAGTTACCTGCCATGAACAAGATCATTCCCAACGTATCCGTCCACCACATCGCCCTGCGCGCCGCAAACTTCACCCGCTCTCTGGAATTTTATCAGGCCCTCGGCATGGAGGTGCGCGCCTCCTGGGTCGGTGCCGCCGGCAACATTGCCCTGCTCGACATCGGCAACGGTACCTGCATCGAGCTTTTCGGCGGCGGAGACGAGTGCATCCCCGAGGGGCACTTCTTCCATCTCGCCATCGGCACCTCTGATGTGGATGCCGCCTTTGCCGCCGCCCTCGCCGCCGGTGCCAGGCCCACCCGTAAGCCCTGCGATATGGTCCTTCCCGCCGAGCCGCCCATGCCCGTCCGTCTCTGCTTCGTCGAGGGTCCCGACGGCGAAAGCCTGGAATTCTTCTGCCCCAAAGAAAAATAAATTGTCATAACCTCTTTACAAACCGGGAAAAATATACTATACTTATATAAGTAATAATGATTATCGTTTACGGAGGTTGTTATGCCCAGTCCCTTTCACAGCCTGACATACGGTCTTTTTCTGCTTTCCGCCTCTGCGGACGGGCGGCATAACGCCTGCATCATCAATACCGCCCAGCAGGTGACCTCATCCCCCGCCACGATAAGCATTTCGGTCAGCAAGGACAATCTCACCCATGATATGATCCGCGCCACCGGCCGTTTTGCCCTCTCTGTGCTGACGGAGGACGCTCCTTTTGAGCTTTTCCGCCGTTTTGGCATGCAGAGCGGGCGGAATACCGACAAATTCGACGGTTTTTCCGAGGCCGTCAGCACCGGGGACGGTCTGCTGCGGCTCACCGCCTGGGCAAACGCCTGTTTTACCTGCACCGTCATCGGCTCCTACGATGCCGGAACTCACACCGTCTTCTTTGCCGCGGTGGATGAGGCCGCCTGCCTTGCCCCCGCAAAGAGCGTGACCTACGAGTATTATCAAAAGCACATCAAGTCCGCTGCGCCGCCGCCCACCTCCGGCTGGGTCTGCACCGTCTGCGGCCATGTGCTCCCGTCCGAGACCCTTCCGGAGGATTACGTCTGCCCCATCTGCAAGCACGGTGCGGCAGATTTCGTCCGGGTCAAATAAACAAATTCATTAAAGGAGATCAAAACCATGGAACTCAAAGGCTCCCGCACCGAAGCCAATCTGATGGCCGCCTTCGCCGGCGAATCTCAGGCCCGCAACAAGTATACCTACTATGCCTCCAAGGCAAAGAAGGACGGCTACGAGCAGATCGCCGCCATCTTTACCGAAACTGCCGACAACGAGAAGGAGCACGCCAAGCTCTGGTTCAAGCTGCTCCACGGCGGTGCCATTGCCGACACCCCCGTGAACCTTGCCGACGCTGCCGCCGGTGAGAACTACGAGTGGACGGAGATGTACGCCGAGTTTGCCCGCGTCGCCCGCGAGGAAGGCTTCAACGACATCGCCCGCCAGTTTGAGGGCGTTGCAAAGATCGAAAAGGAGCACGAGGAGCGCTACCGCAAGCTGCTTGCCAACATTGAGCAGGGCATCGTCTTCTCCCGCGACGGTGACGTGGTCTGGACCTGTGCCAACTGCGGCCACATCCACATCGGCAAGAACGCTCCCAAGCTTTGCCCCGTCTGTGCCCATCCCCAGGCCTATTTCAAGATCCGCGAGACCAACTATTGATTCCTGTAACCTGAAAAAATGCAGAGACTTCGGTTTGAAGTCTCTGCATTTTTAATTTATATCCATATTTCAATAACGGGCGGCCCGCAGCCGCCTTGGGCTATAAAAGCCCAGTTCAGTACAAGACCGAACCGGGCTTCTAAAACTATGGTGTTTTTGAGTGCCTACTTTT
Source organism: Clostridia bacterium (assembly GCA_017414715.1). Taxonomy (GTDB): domain Bacteria; phylum Bacillota; class Clostridia; order Oscillospirales; family QAMX01; genus RGIG1911. The sequence continues at coordinate 8,645 of JAFQKV010000028.1, read as the reverse complement.
TCTTGACAGATGCAATAGTCGTGTGGTTTTCTTTTGCAGTTTACTTCAAATGCATCCGGGCGAGCTCCTCCGCCCGGTCGGTACAGGCAGCAAAGCCGGCCGCGTCCGTATAGGACAGAAACTGCGCTGACGGATTTCTGCGAAACCACGTCAACTGCCGCTTGGCATACCGGCGTGTGGCGCGCTTGAGCTCCTCCGCTGCCTCCGCAACGGTACATTCGCCCCGCAGTGCCCCCACAAACTCCTTGTAGCCGATGGCCTGCAGCGCGGTACATTCCGGGGAAAGCCCGCGGGCAAGCAGCTCCTCCACCTCGGAGAGAAGTCCCTCCTCCAGCATGGAATCCACCCTTTTGTCAATACGGCTGTAGAGCATTTCCCTCGGCTCGGGGGAAAGAACCAGCCGCAGGGCATCAAAACGGTCGGGCGTTTCCCGCGTTTTCCGGTCATGCTCGGTAATGGTCTCGCCGGTGAGGGCATAGATCTCGAGCGCGCGGATGATGCGCCGTCCGTCATTGGGATGCAGACGTGCCGCTGCCGTCGGATCGATTTCCGCAAGCTCTGCGTGCATCGCCTCGCCGCCCTCGGCCTCATACCGGGCGGTGAGCCTGCGCCGCAGCTCCATATCCTCCTGCCGTTCCGCAAAGGTAAGGCCGGAGATGAGTGAATCGGCATACAGCCCCGTGCCGCCGACGATGACGGGCACCTTGCACCGGGAAAGAATATCCCCGATACATTCCTCCGCCTCCCGGACGTACCGGGCCACGGAATAATCCTCCTCCGGCGCACAAATATCCAGCATATGGTGCGGGATACCCTGCATCTCCTCCGCCGTGGGCTTTGCGGTGCCGATGTTCATATCGCGGTAGATCTGCATGGAATCACAGGATACCGCCTCGCCCCCGAGACGGCGGCAAAGCTCCACCGCCAGAGAGGTCTTTCCGGAGGCCGTGGGCCCCAGCACCGCAATGATCTTCGGCGCGCTCATGCGAGATTTCCGCTTCTTCCGAAGCGTTTTTCCAGTTCTCTGGTGTCAAGGCTCCATTTCACCGGACGCCCATGGGGGCAGTAGCGAATGGCAGGGTCAAAGAGGGCGTGCCGCACCAGCACCTCCAGCTCCGGCAGGGCGTTTTTATGTCCTGCCTTCAGCGCCGCCCGGCAGGCCACGGTATGCAGCACCTTGTCGCGGCGCTCCTCCATGGCATCCCGACGGGAGGCCATGGCGTTGAGCATCTCCGTCACGGCGGGCACAGCATCCTCCCGCTCCAGCGCCAGCGGCAGGGAGCGGACGACGATGCTCATCTCGCCGAAAACTTCCGTTTCAAAGCCCACCGCCGCAAAGAGGGGAGCATTTTCTTCATAGATCGCCATATCCTCGCCGGAGAGATTGACCACCACAGGCTTGAGCAGCACCTGGGCAGAGGCGTCGCTTTTCTGCGTTTTCAGTTTTTCATAAAGCATGCGCTCGTGTACCGCGTGCTTGTCCACCACAATGAGCTCATCGCCGCACTCCACAAGAATGTAGAGCCGCGCAAACTCGCCGATGATACGGAATTCCCGCTCCGCAAAGCTCTGCGCAGGCGCCGTCGGGGTTTCGGTTGTCTGCTGTTCCGTCGGCTTAACCTCCACCGGCTGCGGTACGGGCTTTGCCGCAGGCTGTGCGGTCTCATAGCGGAGAGGCGGCTGTTGGGAAAACACCGCCGTATGGGACGCGACCGATGGAGGCGTAAAGCTCTGCCGCACAGGCTCTCTCCGCTCCGGTGGAGGTGCAAAGCTCTGCTCTATGGGCGCTTTCTTTTCCTCCGCAGGCCGTACGGCCTCCGCAAGGGTCTGGGGAGAGGCGGTCGGCGCGGCCTCGGACATGATAAAGGTTGCCGCAGGCTTTTCCTCCGGACGGCGTATGGCGGTCTTCACACCGAAATAGAGGCAGTCAAAGACGTGCTTTTCGGCGGCGAATTTCACTTCGCTCTTGGTGGGATGGACGTTGACATCCACCGCCGCAGGATCGGTCTCCAAATAAAGGAAGCAGGAGGGGAATTTGCCCACCATAATGTTTCCGCGGCAGGCCTCCTCGATGGCGACCGAAAGCATCCGGTTTTTGACCGGGCGGTTGTTGACAAAGAAATTCTGCATAGTGCGGTTGCCCCGCGCCTTCTCCGGCCGGGTAACAAAGCCGTGAACCGAGGCACTTTCAAAGGTGTATTCCACAGGCAGAAGTCCCTTGGCAAAGTCCGCGCCGTACAGGCAGTACAGGCAGGAATAGAGATCCCCGTCGCCCGGGGTACGGAAGATCTCCACCCCTTCACGGATGAGGGTCACCGCCACCTCCGGATGGGCAAGGGCGCACTTTTCCGCCGCCGCAGAGGCATAAGAGCCCTCGGAGGCATCCTTTTTGACAAATTTCAGACGGGCCGGGGTGTTGTAGAAAAGCTCGCGGATGCGGATGGTCGTACCCTCCGGACATCCCACCTCTTCCTCCTCGGAGACCTCGCCGGCCTCGAGATAGAGAAACGTGCCGAGCTCCGCCCCCGTCTCGCAGGTGGTCAGCTCCACCCGGGAAACGGCGGAAATGGCGGCAAGCGCCTCGCCGCGGAAGCCGAGAGTACCGATAGCCGCAAGGTCGCGCTCGGACTTCAGCTTGCTCGTCGCATGGCGCAGAAAGGCGGTGCGGGCATCCTCGCGGGACATGCCGCAGCCGTCGTCGGTAACGGCAATCTCCTCCATTCCGCCGCGTACAAGCTCCACCGTGACGGCCTTCGCCCCGGCGTCGATGGCATTTTCCACCAGCTCCTTGACCACGGAGGCAGGGCGTTCCACCACCTCGCCCGCTGCGATCAGATCCGCAAGATGGGGGGAAAGTTTTTCGATCCTCGGCATGGTTTTTCCTTTCTTATCCGATCTGCTTTGCCTTCTCGGCCAGCTGATAGATGAGGTTGAGTGCTTCAATGGGGGTCAGGGTATCCGCCTCCAGGGCGGCGATCTCCCGGCAGAGGGCCTCGGCCTCGCCGCCGGAAAGTCCTGTCTGCAGACCGGGCTCCGCAGGCGCATATGCCGCCGGCTCCGCCCCGCGTCCGGCATCCAGCTCCGCAAGTATCTCCCTTGCGCGGTTGATCACGGCGTTCGGGATACCCGCAAGCTTTGCAACCTCTACGCCGTAGCTTCGGTCTGCACCGCCGCGGACGATCTTGCGCAGGAAGGTGATATCGTCGCCCCGCTTTTTAACGGTGATATTATAGTTCTTCACGCCGGGCACCGTGGCCTCCAGCGCGGTCAGCTCGTGATAATGGGTGGCAAAGACGGTCTTTGCGCCAAGGCGCTTTTTATCGGCCGTGTACTCCAGCACCGCCCGGGCGATGCTCATGCCGTCGTAGGTCGACGTGCCGCGGCCGATCTCGTCGAGGATGATGAGACTGCGGGATGTGGCCTCCCGGAGGATATTTGCCACCTCCACCATCTCCACCATGAAGGTGGACTGACCGGCAGCCATATCGTCGGAGGCACCGATGCGGGTGAAAATGCGGTCCACCACGCCGATACGGGCGCTCTGGGCGGGCACGAAGCCGCCCATCTGCGCCATGATGACCGTCAGAGCGATCTGCCGCATGTAGGTGGATTTACCCGCCATATTGGGGCCGGTGATGACCGCAACGCGGTTGTCACGGCAGTCAAGCAGCGCATCGTTTGGCACAAAGCGGCTTCCCTTCAGAAGCTTTTCCACCACGGGATGCCGTCCGCCGGTGACGGAAAGGGTATCGGACATATCGATATCCGGACGCACGTAATTGTTCTCGCGGGCGACCTCGGCAAGGGAGACGAGCACGTCCGTCTCCGCCACCGCCGCCGCCGATTCCTGCAGTGCGAGCACCGCATCCGCCGCCTCGCGGCGCACAGCATCAAAGAGCTCGTATTCCAGATCATTGATACGATCCTTGGCGTTGAAGACCTCGTTTTCCAGATCCTTGAGCTCCTGGGTGATAAAGCGCTCGTTGTTGACCAGCGTCTGCTTGCGGACGTATTCCGGCGGCACCTTGTCAAGGAAGGACTTGGAAATATCGATATAATAGCCAAAAACCTTGTTGTAACTCACCTTGAGGGTGCGGATACCGGTGCGTTCACGCTCCCGGCTCTCGATCTCCGCCATGAGATCGGTGCTTCCCTTCAGAAGCCCCCGCAGGCGGTCGACCTCCTCACTGTAGCCCGGGCGGATCATTTCACCCTCACGGACGGTGATCGCCGGCAGCGGATCCTCACGGATGGCATCCCGGATATGGGCGCAGAGGCTCTCCAGCGGATCGATGCGTGCGTAAAGATCCTGCCACAGCGGTGCCTGCAGGCGGGAAAGCTGCTCCCGCAGGGCGGGCAGCTGCGCCAGCGCATCCCGCAGGGACAGCAGATCCCTTGCGTTGGCCGAGCCGTACACGATGCGGCTGGTCAGGCGCTCCATATCGTAGATGCCCTTGAGCACCTCGGCGGCCTCCTTGCGGGCAACGGTATTTTCAAACATCTCCTCCACCGCCGCGTGTCTGCGCAGGATGGCGGCGGGATTGGTCAGCGGGCTTTCCACCCAGCGGGCCATCAGGCGGCCGCCCATGGCGGTCCTGGTCTTGTCCAGCACCCAGAGAAGACTTCCCCGGTGCTCCCGGCGCATCATGGTCTCCGAAAGTTCCAGATTGCGGCGGGCGGTAACGTCCAGCGTCAGAAAACTGTCCCGGGCATACACGGACAGATGGTTGAGCTGCTCCATCGCGCCCTTCTGCGTCAGCTGCAGGTAGGCAAGCAGTGCCCCTGCCGCCTGCAGGATGCGCGTATCCGTCCGTCCCGGTTCACAAAGCTCCGCGCCGAAGCGGGCACTCACCCGCGCCCGGGCATCCTCCTCATCAAAGTCCTCCGCCGGGCGGATCTCGGGCTTGACATCCGAGCGATCCTCAAAATATTTCCGCAGGACGGGAGATTCCGCCGCCGCAGAGTTCTGCAGGATCTCCCGGGGGGCATAGCGGGCGATCTCATCCCGCAGATGCTCCGCCGCCCCGCCGCCTTCCGCAAAGCAGGCGTAGGCCGCACCTGTTGATGCATCCGCAAAGCAGACGGCACCGCCCCGATCATCCAGATAAAGGCTTGCCAGAAAGTTGTTCTGCTTCTCCTCCAGCATGGAGCCCTCCAGCACCGTGCCGGGGGTGATGATGCGAACGATGTCCCGCTTGACCAGTCCCACGGCTTTTGCCGGGTCCTCGATCTGCTCACAGATGGCCACCTTGTATCCCCGCTTGACCAGCCGGGCAATGTAGGCCTCGCAGGCGTGATAAGGCACGCCGCACATGGGCGCGCGCTCCGGCTGACCGCAGTCGCGTCCGGTAAGGGTAAGCTGCAGTTCCTTGGAGGCAAGCTTTGCATCGTCAAAGAACATCTCGTAAAAATCGCCGAGACGGTAGAAGAGCAGGGTGTCGGGATACTGCTCCTTGATATCCAGATATTGCTGCATCATGGGGGTAAAGCCGGCCATTGCAGTCACTCCTTTTTTAAGTCAGATGGTCTCTCCGATGAGGGCGCTCATGGTCGCGCCGGTAATGCGTACCCGGAGCGTTTCGCCCGGGGTATGCACACCCGGGAGCAGCACCAGCCGGTTTCCCGGGGTGCGGGCGGCGGTGCCGCCCTGCCGTCCGTGATAGGGCCCTTCTATGAGCACTTCAAACTCCTTGCCCACCTGCGCCTCGTGCAGCTCGCAGGAGATGTGTCCCTGCAGCTCGATAAGCCGGTCAAACCAGCGGGATTTTTCCTCTGCGGGAATAGGATCCTCCATTTTTGCTGCGCGGGTCCCCTCCCGGGGGGAGAAAATAAAGGTGAAGAGGCTCTCAAAGCCCACCCGCTCCACCAGCTCGTAGGTCTTTTCAAAATCCTCCGCCGTCTCACCGGGAAATCCGACGATGACATCGGCGGTCAGTACGATCTCCGGGATCTTCTCCCGGGCATAGTCGATGATCGCGAGGTATTCCTCCGCGGTATAGCCGCGGTTCATTTCTTTAAGCACCCGGTCGCTGCCCGACTGGAAGGGCAGATGCAGCGCCGGCGAGATTTTCGGATATGCTGCCATGGTATCGATCAGGCGGCGGGAGGCATCCTTGGGATGCGAGGTAACAAAACGCAGACGAAAATCCCCCGGAAGGGAGGCGATCGCCGCAAGAAGATCGGAAAAATCATAACAGATATCCAGATCCTTGCCGTAGGAGTTGACGTTCTGCCCCAGCAGAACGATCTCTTTTGCACCTGCAGCGATGCGCTCCTCCGCCTCGCGGACGACATCCTCCGGCAGGCGGCTGCGCTCCCTGCCCCGCACGTAGGGAACGATGCAGTAGGTGCAGAAATTGTTGCAGCCGTACATGATGGGCACCCATGCCCGCAGGGAACGGTCCCGGTCACGGGGCAACTCCTCCACCACGCGGTCACAGGAATTGTCGGTATCGTAGACGCGTTTGCCCGTAGACATAGCCTGCCATACATCCTCGGCAAGGCGGTGCAGGTTGTTGGTGGACATAACGACGCGAACGTAGGGGAAGCTCTTTTTTAGGCGTTCCTGCACCTCCGGGCGGCTTGCCATGCAGCCCGCAACAACGATGATGAGGTCGGGATGCTCCCGCTTTGCGCGGCTCATGGCTCCCACGTTTCCCAGCACCCGCCGCTCGGCATGATCCCGCACGGCACAGGTGTTGACCACGATGAGCTCCGCCTGCATGGGGTCGTCAGTGAGGGTATATCCCATGCGCAGAGCACAGGCGCGGATAAATTCGCTGTCCGCCTCGTTCTGCTGGCAGCCGTAGGTATCCACAAAGGCATAATGCATCCCGGAAATGGAGGCAAGCCGCTGATAAACAGCCTCTTCGGCCGCCAATGCGTCCGCAATTTCGGTATATTTTAAACGTTCGGCACTCATGCTTCTTCTCTTTTCCCAGTATAGGCAAATTCTCTGTTTATTTTATCAAATTTTTTCTCTTTTCGCAACCGTATCCGGGAGAAAAATCATTTTGTCCCAAAAAAACAGAACCGCGCCCTCCGGACTTCTCCGAAGGGCGCGAATATCTTCATCTGTTAATTCTTATCGATATGACAAGCTGGTCATAGTCGCGGTAATAGGTCACGTTTTTGCGGTCGCCAACCTCCAGCTGCCGCCAGTGTCCGGCACTTCCGAAGAGATATTCCACGGCCAAATCCATAAGCTGGCGGTCTTCAAACCGAAGATGCACGAGGTCACCCATGGCGACCTGCCGTTTCACGCTGGCATTGATCGCCGAAAAATCGTACTGGGCAAAATCGCAGCCGTACCGATTGAAGTAATCCATGGAATCATCGTTGCACACCGGAGCCGCAAAATGCTGCGTATTGACGGCATGATCCCGGTAAAGGTACTTTGAGGAAACCATAAAATAGGTATACCGGCAGGCGGCGCTGCCCTTCTTTCCGTCCTCATCGTCCCAGGTCACATCGACCCAATAGTTGTTTCCGTTGAGGGTAACATAGTTCCATCCGTGGCTGTCCCCGCCGGCCTCGCCTCTTGCATACTCGCAGGCATAGCCGCACATATTGGCGATGAGCTTATAGGCCATGGCATATCCCTGACAGACCGCCGTTTTCTTTGCAAATACGCCGTACGCCGAATGGGCCATCTGATGCTCCGCCGGCCGGTTCTCGCTGCCGCTTGTTTCATAGGCTTCATCGTTGTATGTGATATTCTGGCAGATCCAGTCATGGATATATTTCAGCCGCTCGTAGTGGGTAGAGTACTGCATGGCGGCGTTCGCCACCGACTTTGCCTGATTCATGACCGTCGCGATGCGCTGCCGTTTATTGCTTCCGTCATTCCAGTAATCCCGGAATTTCACGGTGACGGTTATATCACCCACACTTCCCTTATACGTTGCCTGCCACTGCCATCTGCCGGAAAGCCAGAAAAACTCCGGAAAATCCATCTGCAGTGCCTCCAACGCGCGACCGATACTGTCGGCATAGGTTTTGTATTGTACCTGCCGGATCACGCAGGAATTGCTGTCCTGCATCACCGCCGCCCGGAGCTCGCGGTAGATGTGCTGCTCAACGGCATTGAGCTTCGTATACATGGTGCGCGACTGGGGGATGGAATATCCCTCAAAAAGGTTGATCTTCGGGACCGGTGTGGGCGTAGGAGTCGCAGGACGGGGCGTCGGGGTCGCGGGACGGGATGTCGCCGTGGCTGCCGGCTTCTTTGTTGCCGTGGCTGCCGGCTTTTTCGTCGGTGTGACCGGACGCGGGGTCGGAGCCGACGTGGCCGTTACGATCACAGATTCGGAATATTCGCCCGGATCCGTGCCGATGCTATCCCACCAGTCGCTGTTGGTTATCACCGTAAGTGCCAACAGCACCGCCATAATGATCAGATATGCTTTTCCGGATTTGCCCATATGCCGCACCCGCTTCTCTCAGATTTCGTCCATTATAGCATTCCCTTCCGAAAAATGCAACGAAGGTCTGTGCTCCGAAAGAATCATAACTACCGGCCGTGCCGGTAGTATGCACTGCCCCCTTAGGGCATAAGACCGGCCGAGCCTATAGGCTCGTCGAAAGGTTTGCCAACCGCAACTCTTTCACCGGCTGCCCCTAAAGGGGCTTTTTATTTGCCTTCT
>JAFQKV010000027.1 GCA_017414715.1 Clostridia bacterium | reverse complement strand
GTAGGCACCGCATACCGTGACTCCGTAGCGACGGCGGTGGGGAGCAGCGGCACGGCGAAGAATGGTGCGGTAAATTTCCTCCTGAGCCGCGGTCATGGTGTCCAGCGAATATTGCCGGCGGCACTTGCTGTAGAGCGAGCGGGCGAAGGAGACACGAAGCTCGCTGTCACCGGCAAGGGTCAGAATGTTTTTTGCCAGTGCATTCGAATCCCGCGGATCGATAAGCAGGCCGTTGACACCGTGATCGATAATGCCGGGTATGGCTCCGACACGGCTACAGCAGAGGACGGCACCACGGCGAACGCTTTCCAGCACGGAGTAGGGAAAACCCTCCGAAAGAGAACAGAGCACGGAGATATCCGTCACCGAAAGGAAGGTATCCATATCGTTGACCCAGCCGGTGAAAGCTGCCCGATCCTCCAGCTTCAGCTCGGAGAGCAGCGCACGAAGACGGGATTCCTCCTGTTTTTCAAGCTCTGCTACGCCGCAGCCGCCGATAAGCAGCCGCAGATCCGGGTTTTTCTTTGATGCGAGAGCAAAGGCGCGGATGAGGGTGGAAACATCCTTGACGGGATGAAAACGCGCTGCAATACTGACGACAACGGTGTTTTCGTCACAGGAAAGTCCGAATCTTTTTAAATATTCAATCCGGGCAGAAAGATCTGCGCGGCCTTCCATGGGATCGGTATCGGCAAATTCCAGGCTGTTGTTGATGGTGAAGATTCGTGAGGGATCAAAGCCGCGGTCAATGAGCAACTCGGCAAAAACCTCAGTCACCGCGATGCGGTAATCGAGCCGATGGATGGCATAGGTGTTGATCAGTCCGTTGGTGCAGCGCTTGACAAGGCTTCCCATGTAGTCATATCGGTAATCACTGTGCACGGTGGTCACCACGGGAATGTGGGTAACCCGGCGCAGGATAAGCCCGGCAAGGTTTGCCTTGCCGCCGTGGCAGTGGATAACGTCGATTTTTTTCTCCGCGATAATCGTGCGGATGGATTTTACGATGTGCAGATAGTTTGAGGAATGGATGACGACCGTGGGGATTCCTGCGGCGATGGCATCATCGGAGAAAGGTCCCTGACGGAGACTGACAAGCACTACGTTGTGCCGTGTTTTCAGGGCGGCAAGCAGGGAGATAACGTGTGTCTTTGCACCTCCGATATCACCGCCGCCGGCAATGTGCATGATATTCATCGTCTTTCAGTCCTCCAGAAGACCGTTAAAGGTATAACCGGGTCTGACGTTAAAGCTGACAGCAGGCCGCGCAAAGGACAGACCTGCCTCGGAGGGAAGCCGCATGTCCGTATAGCAGGCCTTCAGTGCATCACTGAGACCGGGCATATAGAGAAGCTCTTTTTTTTCATCGTAGGTGAGCTTCTCACGTAAAATGGTGTGTACGGGCACGTTTTCAGCAAGACCGTTGATGCAGCGCAGATGGGGAACGGAAGCTTCAACGCCGCAGTATTTCCGGCCTTCTCCGCGGGCGGTATCTATAGCGTTCCAAAGCTTTGCAAGAGGCCCGTCGGCGGGGGAGCCGTAGTCCCTTGTGCTTCCGTCGGAAAAACGGGCGGTGAATCGACCGTCCGCCATTTCATCATAGGTGACGGTGGCGTTCTCAAAAACATATTCAAAAACGGGACCGAAGTTTTGGTCACAGCCGTGTGTGGCCACGTAGAAAAGGGGAGTTCCGTCCTCGGTGATTATGCGCAGCGCGGCGGTGTCAAAGCTTTCAATGCTGTTGACACGGTAGGTCTCTGCGGTTACGGTGCGGGGTTCTGCCGACTTATCCGGCGCATCGCCGAGCAGGTACAGCATGTTGTGAATGTAATGGGCGGTGGCATTCATGGCGATGCTGTCGAGAATATAACTGCCGTCGGCGGCACGCCATTTTGCCGCCCAGCCGCGGGCAAAATAAGCCTTGCTGCGCGGCCAGCAGATGAGAGTCTTCATGTACTTCGGCCGTCCGAGAAGACCTGCGGCAATGTCTGCCTTCAGCTGTGTGACGGCGGCACTGTGGGACCATTGATAACCGATATGGAGGGACTTTCCGAGCCTGACCTCTGCCTCTGCCATGATCTCTGCGTCGGGAAGGATACTGCAGACCGGCTTTTCACAGAGAACGTGGCTTCCCCGCTCCATGCAGCAGACCGCCTGTGCGCAGTGCAGGTGGATGGGGGTGGCAAGCACGGCGAGATCGGCGTGCATTTCCGCATAAAAGGCCTCAAGGCTTGGATATATGGGTACACCGGCGGCACGCAGCTCGCCGATAAACTGGCATTTTTCCGGAAAGGGATCGACACAGGCCACGAGCTTTGCACCGTGGTCGGGTGCGTCCTTGAGCAGGGGCATGACGCTTAGGCGGCCATAACCGCCGATACCCGCAAGAACCACAGATACAGTCTTCATAATTTCGCCCTCCGTCTGGTGGTTTATACATACGAATCTATTATATCGCAAAGCGCTCCGTGATTCAATCGCCAATGCGCGAAAAACCTTTGAATTTTGCTATTCTATTTTTAAGAAATATTTGTTATAATAAAAAGACAGTAATGATAAAGGGTGATGAGTTTGTTTAGCTCCCTGAAAAACATACGCGGCCTTCGCCTTACGGAGAATGTGCCGCTTGCCAATATGACCACCTTCCGTATCGGCGGTCCCTGCCGCCTGATCTGCGAGCCTGAGTCCCCGGAGGCCGCCATTGAGCTCTTCAGGATCCTGCCGGAGCTGAATGTGCCGTATGCCTTGCTTGGCAACGGCTCCAACACACTTGTATCCGACAAGGGGTTTGACGGTATCGTTATCCGTCCCGTTTCCGGCGGAGCCGCCGAGCGTCTGTTTGGCAGCCGTATCCGTGCCGGCGCGGGGATGCTGGTGCCCTCTCTTGCCTGTTTTGCCAGGGATCAGGGGCTTGCGGGGCTTGCCTTTGCCCAGGGCATTCCCGGTTCCGTTGGCGGCGGCCTTACCATGAATTGCGGTGCGTACGGCGCGAATATCGCCGACGTGTGCGAGAGCGTAGTGTGCGTCCGGCCCGGCGGCGAGGTCCACACCTTTGCCGGCAGCGAATGCGGCTTTGGCTACCGTGAAAGCATCTTCCGCCATGAGCAGCTTTATATCCTTGAGGCCACCTTCGTGCTGACGGAGGGGGACAGCAGCGCCATCGCGGAGGATATGCGCACATATGCGGCGAAGCGCTCCGCCTCCCAGCCCCTCCATATGCCCAGTGCGGGTTCCGTTTTCAAACGGCCGGAGGGCTATTTTGCAGGAAAACTCATCGAGGATGCCGGACTGAAAGGTTATCGGATCGGCGGCGCGGAGGTTTCCGAAAAGCATGCCGGTTTTATTGTCAATGCCGGCGGTGCAACTGCCGCCGATGTGATCGCCCTCATCCGCCATATCCAACAGACGGTCTATGACCGCTTTGGTGTGTGGCTTGAACGTGAGGTGTGTATTCTCGGGGATGTTGAGAACGTCTGATTTTCCGAAGGTGGGTTTTTAGATCATGTCATTTTCAAATGAGATACGGGACGAGCTGTGCCGCATCCAGCGCCGCCGTCCCTGCTGCGATACGGCGGAGGCCTACGGTATCCTTGCCTTTGCAAACCGCTTTTCCGCCGACGCCATCCGCATCTCCTCGGAGCATGAGGGCTTTGTCCGCCGCGCACGGGATCTGTTCCTGGCTGTTGTCGGTGTGGAATTTGAGATCGTCTCCGGCGACCGCTGGCGGCTTGAGCTGCACGACCGGTCGGCCATTGCCAAAGTGTTTTCTCATTTCGGCTATGATACCGAGCGCCACGTGACCATGCATTTCCACGGCTGGTTCGTGGAGGAGGACTGCTGTATGGCGGCTTTTCTTCGCGGTGCCTTCCTTTGCGCGGGCGTATGCGCCGACCCGGCAAAATCCTACCATCTGGAGCTTTCCTCACCCCGCGGTGCCTTCCTGCGTGAGTTTCTCATCCGCGCATCGGAGCTTTCCTTTACTCTGCGTCTTTCCCGGCGGCAGAACGGCTTCATGCTTTACATGAAGGAGAGTGAGCACATCGAGGATTTTCTCACCTACATCGGTGCCTCCGCCGCAGCTATGCGCCTGATGGAGCAGAAGGTCTTCAAGGACTACCGCAACCGTATCAACCGCCGCTCCAACTGTGAATTTTCCAATATTCGCCGTACCATCGATGCCGCCGAGGCCCAGACAGTGGCGATTCTGCGTCTTGCCGAACGCGGTGAGCTGCAGGATCTCCCGGAGGCACTGCGCACCACGGCGGATATCCGAATCGCATTCCCCGATCTGTCCCTGGCGGAGCTGTGCGATAAATTTGATCCGCCCGTATCCAAATCCTGCCTCAATCACCGCCTGCGCAAGCTCAGCGCGCTGGCAAAGGAAAAGGAAGCCGAGGAGTGAACCCTAAATGAGCTTTGCCCATCTGCATCTGCATACCGAATACAGCCTGCTGGACGGCGCCTGCCGGATCACCGATCCGGTCACGCATCAAAGCCGGCTTTTTGCCCGTGCGGCGGAGCTTGGACAGACGGCTGTGGCCATCACCGACCACGGCGTCATGTACGGTGTGGTGGATTTTTACCGCGCCGCAAAGGCCGCGGGCATCAAGCCCATCATCGGCTGTGAGGTCTACGTGGCCAAGCGCTCCATGCATGACAGGGTCTATGATCTCGACGGCGAGAGCGCCCACCTTGTTCTGCTCTGCAAGGACAACACGGGGTATCAGAACCTCATCAAGCTTGTCAGCGCAGCCTTTACCGACGGCTTTTATATCAAGCCCCGTGTGGACCGTGACCTGCTTCGCCGCCATTCCGAGGGACTGATCTGCCTTTCTGCCTGCCTTGCGGGCGAGATCCCCCGCTTGCTTTCTCAGGACAATTATGAGGGTGCATGCGCCCTTGCGCGGGAGTACCGCGACATATTTGGCGCGGAGAACTTCTATCTTGAGGTGCAGGATCATGGGATCCCGGAGCAGAAGGTGCTCAACCGCCTGCTGTTCCGCATGTCCGAGGAGCTGGGTATCCCCACTGTTGCCACAAACGACGTGCATTATCTTACCCGTGAGGATGCGGAGATCCAGGATATCATGCTCTGCATCCAGACGGGCAGCACCGTGGATGCGGAGAACCGCATGCGCTTTGAGGGCTCCGAGTTCTATTTAAAGAGCGAGGCGGAGATGGCGGAGCTCTTTCCGGATCATCCGGAGGCTCTTGCCAATACAATGGATATCGCCGAGCGCTGCAATATGGAGTTTGAGTTCGGCAATTACCATCTGCCGAAATTTGAGGTGCCCGACGGGCGGGACAGTCTGACCTATTTCAGGGATCGCTGCCGTGAGGGTTTCGCAAAGCGATACCCGGAGGCAACAGAGGAGCACCGCGAGCGGCTGGAATACGAGATGGCCATGATCGAGCAGATGGGCTTTACCGACTATTTCCTTATTGTGTCGGATTTTGTAGCCTTCGCCCGTTCGGAAAGGATCCCCGTAGGTCCCGGCCGCGGGTCGGCGGCGGGAAGCATGGTTTCCTACTGCCTGTACATCACCGACATAGACCCCATGGGCTATGCGCTGTATTTCGAGCGCTTCCTGAATCCGGAACGCGTTACCATGCCCGATATCGACGTGGATATCACCGATCTGCGCCGTAAGGATGTCATTGATTACGTCAAGCGGCTCTACGGCGAGGACCGCGTTGCCCAGATCGTCACCTTCGGCACCATGGCCGCCAAGGGTGCCATCCGCGACGTTGCCCGTGTGCTCAATGTTCCCTATGCCGATGCCGACCGAATTGCAAAAATGGTGCCCAATGCACCGCACATGACCCTTGATACCGCTCTGAAGGCCTCGCCGGATCTTGCAGAGGCCTATGAGAACGATGCGACCGTTCGCCGTGTCATCGATGTGGCGAAGGGACTGGAGGGCATGCCCCGTAATACCTCCACCCACGCCTCCGGCGTGGTCATCACCCGTGACCCGGTGGTCTCCTACGTGCCCCTGTCCAAAAACGACGACACAGTCATCACCCAGTTTACCATGACCACCATTGAGGAGCTTGGCCTGCTGAAGATGGACTTCCTCGGGCTGCGAAACCTCTCCATCATCGACGATACCGTGGCCCTGGTTCGCCGGAACCATCAAGATTTTGACATTCACGATATCGATTATAATGACCCGGACACCTATACCATGCTCTCGGAGGGCAAGACCCAGGGCGTTTTCCAGATGGAAAGTCAGGGCATGACCAATGTGGTCCTCGGTCTCCGACCTCAGTCCATTGAGGATATTACCGCCGTCATTGCCCTTTTCCGCCCCGGCCCCATGGAGTCCATTCCCCGCTATACGGAAAGCAAACACAATCCCGATAAGATCCGCTACAAGCATCCCCTGCTGGAATCCATCCTGCAGGTTACCTACGGCTGTATCGTCGATCAGGAGCAGGTCATGGAGATCTTCCGCAAGCTTGCGGGCTATTCTCTTGGACGTGCGGATATCGTGCGCCGCGCCATGGGCAAGAAAAAAATGGACGTTCTTCTGCAGGAACGCAAGAACTTTATCTTTGGCAACGAAGAGGCGGGCATCCGCGGCTGTGTTGCCACGGGAGTACCGGAGAATATCGCGGAGGAGCTCTTTGAGGAGATCCTTGAATTTGCAAATTATGCCTTCAATAAAGCGCATGCCACGGGGTATGCCGTTGTCTCCTTCCAGACGGCCTATCTGAAGTGCCATTACCCGAAGGAATATATGGCATCGCTTCTGTCCTCCGTGCAGGATTCCACCTCGGATATCGCCAAATATTCCGCAGAATGCAAATCCCTGGGCATTGCCGTTCTGCCCCCCCACGTCAACCATTCCGGTGTCACCTTCTCGGTGGAAGGGGACAACATCCGCTACGGACTCGCCGCCATCAAAAACGTCGGAGTCGGTCTGATCGCAAGCCTTGTGGAGGAACGGGAACAGAACGGTCTTTTTACGGATTTCTACGACTTCTGTGACCGGATGTGCCCCCGGGATATGAACAAGCGCGCGCTGGAGTTTATGATCAAGTGCGGTGCGCTGGACGGTATGGGCATGTACCGCTCGCAGATGAGCGCCATTTTTGAGCGGGTGTGCGATTCCATCACCTCGGAGGCCCGAAGCCGTACCGTCGGTCAGATGGATCTTTTCGGCGGCCTGGATGAGCAGTCCGACGTGCAGCGCATCCCTGCCCCTGATCTGGACGAGTTCCCCCTGCGGGAGATGCTGTCCATGGAAAAGGAGACCTGCGGACTTTATCTGACAGGCAATCCCATGGATGCATACCGTGATATTTTGCGCCCCGTGCGCGCGGTGCCTCTCGGAGATATCCTTGCCGACTATGACGGCACGGAGGAGGGGAACAGCTACCCCGACGGAAAATACGTCACCGTTGCGGGCATTATCTCCGTTGCCAAAATGAAGACCACAAAAAACAACACCACCATGGCCTACGTGGATCTGGATGACGGCACGGCGACGATGGAGCTTATCGTCTTCTCCCGTACGCTGACCCTCTGCGGCGGTTACATCAAGGCCGATAACGCCGTGCTGGTTCGCGGGCGCATCTCTGCCCGGGAGAATCAGCAGCCGAAGATCATCGTCGACGATCTCGGCCCCATCAACGATGCCACCGTGCAGCACATGATCTCAGAACATCCCGGCGAGCGGCGTACGGATGTATCCGTTGCAAAGCCGCAGAATACGGGGCAGAAGCTCTTTCTTCGCATCACCGATGAGAACCGCGGTCGTATGCCCCGCGTAAAGGCTGCGCTGCGCTGCTTTGGCGGCGACGTGTGCGTGATCCTCTACGACGAGCCGGCCGGCACAAAAATGCGCGCCTCACGTGAGCTCTGGGTCGATCCCTGTGATGAGCTTATGAAGCTTCTGCGGGATCTGTTGGGCCCAGAAAACGTTGTTTTGAAGTGAGAAACCCTTTTCATGCAGAAAGGATGCAGTGATATGGAGAATAACCCAAAAATCAAGAGAATCGGCGTTCTGACATCCGGCGGCGATGCCCCCGGTATGAATGCAGCCATTCGCTCCGTGGTTCGTTCCGCTGCGGCGCGCAACATTCAGGTGCTCGGTATTCGCCGCGGCTACAACGGACTGATCAACGGTGATGTTACCGAGATGAATGCCCGTTCCGTCAACGGCCTGACCTCCCGCGGCGGCACCATGCTCTGCACGGCGCGCTGCGACGAGTTCCGCTATGAGGAAGGCCAGCAGCGGGCGGCCAATGCCTGCCGCTATCTCGGGATCCAGGGACTGATCGCCATCGGCGGCGACGGCACCTTCCGGGGTCTGCGGGATCTGTCAAAGTTTGGGGTGCAGACCTGCGGTATTCCAGCGACCATTGACAACGATATCGCATCCACCGATTATACCCTCGGCTTTGACACCGCCTGCAATACGGCGGTGGAGGCCATCGACAAGCTGGCTGACACCATGCAGAGCCATGAACGTATCTCCGTTGTGGAGGTTATGGGCCGTCATGCGGGACATCTTGCGCTTTACGTCGGTATTGCCACCGGAGCCGCGGCGATACTGGTACCGGAGCATCCCTTTGACTTTGAGCAGGATATCATCGAGCGTATCCGCGAGGGCCGTATCGCCGGCAAGAATCACTTCATCGTCATCGTCGCCGAGGGTGTCGGCCACGCCTCCGCCATTGCGGACAAGATTGCCGCCGAGACGGGTATCGATACCCGCGTCACCATCATGGGACATATTCAGCGCGGCGGCTCTCCCTCTGCCCGTGACCGCGTGATGGCCACCCGCATGGGTCACTATGCGGTGGATTGTCTGCTGGAAGAAAAATCCAACATCGTGGTCTGCTATAAAAACGCGCAGATGATCGATATGAATATCGACGAAGCCCTTTCCATGACCAAGTGCCTCAATGAAAATATGTACGACATGGTCAAGGATATCAGTAAATAAAGCCGCAGGGCAGAAACGGACCGATCTGTGAATATGAAGAAGGAAAAAAAGACCCTTGCCGAGCAGCTGTCTGCACGGAAAACGCGCAAGCCCCCCGCACTGATCTATCTCATTCTGGCTTTTGTATGGAAATGCCTTTATTTCCGCCGGCTTGGCGTACATATCACCAAAACGGTTGACCCGAAGAATTATAAGGGCCCCTATATCGTGGTTTCCAACCACGCGTCCCGCATGGATTATATCTATACGGGACTGGCATTTCTTCCGCATCGGCTGAATTTTGTTGCCGGCTACAACGAGTTCTTCCGCTCTCATCTCGCCTTTGTCTTTCGGCTGCTGCAGGTTATCCCCAAGCGTAACTTTACCCCTGATCTGCATACCGTCAAGGAGATCATGCGCATCATACGTGCCGGCGGAAGGGTGATCCTTTTCCCGGAGGGCATGAGCTCCATCGGCGGCAATAGCCAGCCCTGCGCCATTGGCGGCGGCAAGCTTCTCAAGAAGCTCGGCGTTCCCGTGCTTGTCTGCCGTATCCGCGGCGGATATCTGACCAACACCAAATACTGTCTGGATGAGCGCCGCGGCAGGGTAGAGGTGGAGGTGGACGAGCTCTTCAGTCCGGAGAAGCTTTCTGTGATGACTGCGGAGGAAATACAGGCAGCCCTCGATGCCGAGATCCGCAATGATGACTATGCATGGAACAAGACCGCCCGTGTGGCCTACGATGGGCATGGTCGTATGGCACAGGATCTTCACACTCTGCTCTTCAAGTGCCCCCGCTGCGGCGAGGAGCTGCGCATGAAGGGCGAGGGAGATATCATTCGCTGCGAGGCCTGCGGAAACGGTGCGTCATTAAATGCGTATTACGATCTTATCCCCCTCGACGATACCTGCGTGCTGCCCGAAACGCCCTCCGCATGGTGGAACTGGCAGCGGGAGCAGGTGCGTGCCCGTGTTGCAGAGCCGGGATTTGAGCTGCGTGAGAAGGTTCGGCTCGGAACCCTTCCGAAGTACGAATACCTGAAGGATCAGAAGACCTCGGAGATCACCGGCGAGGGTGAGCTTGTGCTCAACCGTGACGGATTTACCTTTACCGGCAAAAATCTTGGCGAAGCTTTCACCTTCCATCTTTCTCCCGGGGAGCTCCCGACCTACGGCATGTGTACCGACGTTACCCGGTTCTATACCTTCTTCCGGAGCGAGTTCTACGAGTTCTTTCCGGAAAAGAATACCGTTGCACTTTGGCTCATGGCAACGGAGGAGATGCACCGCAGATGCGGCGGTGCATGGCAGGATTATCCCAAAGCAGAGTAATTACCGAAAGCAAGTCTCAAAAAAGAGACTTGCTTTTTTTATTAAATAGGTATACAATATGCAAAAGAGACTCCGACGTATAAAGGGGAGTAGCGGAGGGGAGGCTTGTCCTTCTCTGGCAGACGGCGTCAGTACGGCAGAGCAACTCTGCCCGCCGCTGCATGAAACTGCGAGACTTTTATTGCGGGTAAACAATTTCCGCAGATAAGAGTCTCTAATTTTTTGTACAGAGGTGCAAAGGTATGGAATTTTTGGTGGAGTATATCTCCCAGGTAACCTGGCAGCAGGTCGTCATGTGGTGCATCGGCGGTCTGCTCATCTTCCTTGCCATCTACAAGGAAATGGAGCCTACGCTGCTTCTGCCCATGGGCTTCGGTGCGATCCTCGTCAACCTGCCCGAAACCGGTGCCATCGGCCCCTTGACGGAGCTGTACAATGCCGGTATCGCAAACGAGCTTTTCCCGCTGATCCTCTTCATCGGCATCGGTGCCATGATCGACTTCGGCCCCCTGCTCTCCAACCCCAAGCTGATGATCTTCGGCGCTGCGGCGCAGTTCGGTATCTTCTTTACCTTCTGCGTTGCCAGCCTCTTCGGATTTGAGCTTAAGGACGCCGCCTCCATCGGTATCATCGGTGCCGCCGACGGCCCCACCTCCATCTTCGTTGCCAACGTCCTCGGCTCAAACTACGTCGGTGCGATCATCGTTGCGGCCTACTCCTACATGGCCCTCGTTCCCCTCATTCAGCCCCCGGTCATCCGCCTTCTGACCACAAAGAGGGAGCGTATGATCCGCATGGAGTACACCCCCGGTGCCGTCAGCCGCCTGACCCGTATCGTGTTCCCCATCCTCATCACCGTCACCGCCTGCCTCATCGCTCCCGAGAGTGCTGCTCTCGTCGGTTTCCTGATGTTCGGTAACCTCATCCGCGAGTGCGGCGTGCTGGAGAGCCTTTCCCAGACAGCCCAGAATGCCCTCGCAAATCTGGTTACCATCTTCCTCGGCATCACCGTTGCCCTGCAGATGCAGGCCGACAAGTTCCTCCGCAAGGAGACCATCGTCATTATGGCTCTCGGTCTCGTTGCCTTCATCTTCGACACCTTCGCCGGTGTCATGCTTGCAAAGATCATGAATATCTTCGTCAAGAAGAAGATCAACCCCATGATCGGTGCCTGCGGCATCTCGGCATTCCCCATGTCTGCCCGCGTCATCCATAAGATGGGTCTGAAGGAGGATCCCCAGAACTTCCTTCTCATGCACGCCATCGGTGTCAACGTTTCCGGTCAGATCGCATCCGTCGTTGCCGGCGGTATGCTGCTTGGCCTTGTTTCCAACCTCATTAAGTAAGAGAGGAGACTTTATACGATGAATTTTAAGTTTACTCCCGAAGTATTTCAGCAGGCTCTCGGTATTTCCGGCAAGGCCTACGTAGGCGTTTTCGTCGCTGCCATGATTCTGATGATCGTCATGTACGTTCTGGGAATCATCTCCGCAAAAACCAAAAAATAAAAACAGATGAACTGGTTCATCTTTTCCGCAGCCCTGGTGATTGCACTGGGGCTTGCGGGTTTTATTGGATTTCTGTTTGCCTTTGCTCGCGGTCCCAGCGTGGATATCACACGGCAGATGCTGCGTCCCTCAAGCATCTATTATCCCTTCCGGGAGACCCTCGGGAATGGCGTAAAATGGCTTCGTGAGCATGATTTTGAGCATGTATATATCAGATCCCATGACGGGATCCGCCTGCACGCGCGCTTCCTTCCCGGCAGGACCGATCGATGCATCATCATGGTCCACGGCTACCGATCAAAAGGTGAGAACGACTTTTCCTGTGCATGTCACTTCTACCATGATCTGCTCGGCATGAGTCTTCTCATCACAACACAGCGCGGTAACGGTAAAAGCGGAGGAAGATTCGTCACCTTCGGTATCAGGGAGCGCTACGATGTCCTGCTGTGGGCAGAATATATCCGCGATCGTATGGGCGAGAATATCGATCTCTTTCTTACCGGTGTTTCCATGGGTGCAAGTACGGTGCTGATGGCTGCAGATCTTCCGCTGCCCGCCTGTACCCGCGGTATAATCGCAGACTGCGGTTTTACCTGCCCGGAGGATATTATCTGCGCGGTGATGAAAAAGCGCTTCCGCCTTCCGAAATTTCCGCTGCTGTATATTGTGAAGCTGTATGCCCGTATTTTTGGTTTCCCGCTGGGTTCTGCAGATGTACGAAAGTCCCTTGCAAACACCGCGATCCCCGTGCAACTCATCCACGGTCGGTGCGACGACTTTGTGCCCTGCTATATGACAGAGCAAAATTTTGCTGCCGCAGCGTGCGAAAAGTACGTTTTCTATTCCGAACCCGCCGGTCACGGCTGCTCCTATCTGTGTGACAAAGAGCCGATGGAAGAGGCAATTGTAAAATTCGTGACCGAGCATATGAAAAATATATAAAAAAACACCGCAGAGTCGCGCTGCGGTGTTTTTCTGTCCGTCCGTTTGTTTATTTGTTGGGTTCCATACCCAGAGCCTCGAAGAAGCGGTTGTCACCGCGGTAGAAGAAGCCGTGATAGCTGCCGCAGGGCAGGTAACGGGGCTTTTTCTCAAACTCCATATCGATGACAGTCACTCCAAGAAGCTTGTCAGGTGCTTCGGCAGGTAGATCATGGAGGGTGATGCGTCCGTTCTTATGGGTGAATTTGATGGGCGTTCCGTCGGCAAGGAGACGGATGGATTTGGGAGCATCCAGATATCCGGCGAAGGTCATTTCGCCGTCCTTGGGCCAAATGTAGTTCCATGCATAAACATGATTTTCGTCGGCAGTGGCGGCGGTGACGGCGTTGGCCCCGAAGGAGGAATAATCTGCAGGCATGGGTGCGCAGGTGCCGATGAAGCGGCGCTTTTCGCCGTATACGGCGGCGGCATTGACCTTCAGCCACTTGCCGACGCTCAGCAGGGGCTCGATTGCATCCTGAGGAACGCTGCCGTCGGGCTTGGGACCGATATTCAGAAGCAGGTTTCCGCCGTTGGAGGCGCAGTTGCGGATCATCTTCAGAATATCCATCGGCTTGTAGGCGTGTGCGGCAGACTGGGTCTCATCGACATAACCCCAGCTGATTCCGTTGAAGGTCATGCAGGATTCCCACGCATTCTTGTCGGCCTTGATCTGTTCTTCGGGGGTCATATAGTCCTCGTTCATAGCACAGCGGCCGTTGATGATGAGATCCGGCTGCAGGATGCGCATGTGGGCGTTGCGGCGAACGGAATCCCAGGCTTCGTAGGAGGACATGGGCCAGGGACCGTCGTACCAAAGCAGATCGATCTTGCCGTAGTTGGTCAGAAGCTCCTCATTGAGATCGTAGAGATACTGGGTGAAGCGGCGGCGGGCATCCTCATCATAGGCAGCGCGGTATCCGTCGGGATGGTGCCAGTCGGTGAGGGAGGAGTAGAGACCGATCTTCAGATCGAATTCGCGGCAGGCATCCACAAATTCGCGGACGATGTCACGGTGCGGGCCGTAATTCACGGAATTGAAGGGATTAACCTTGGAATCCCAGAGAGAGAAGCCCTCATGATGCCGGGTGGTGAGCACCATGTATTTCATGCCCGCTTCTTTGGCAAGCTTTGCCCACTCGCGGCAGCATCCCTCCTTGGGAGCAAAGGTGTCGGCAAGCTTTGCGTATTCGTCACGGTCGATATCCTCGCGGACCTGAACCCACTCGCCGCGGCCGATCTGTGCATAAAGGCCGTAGTGGATAAAGAGTCCGTAGCGTGCGGAACGGAACCACTCCATGCGCTTCTCACGGGTCGCGGCGATCTCGCGCTGGTATGCATCATAGGAAATCTGTTCGTACATTGTGAAAATCCTCCTTTTATTTCTTCAGAAGCACTGCACCAAAGCAGAAGGCACCGATATCGTCGATGACAAGCTTTCCGTCCTTCAGGCTGCCGGTGCAGTTGATGAATTCTGCCTCACGCCAGGTCTCGCCAAGCTCGACCTCTCCGATAAAGGCGGCATCCGCAAAGATGTTCCAGAGACCGACGGCGAGCTCATTCTCGCTTCTTGCGGTCTGCAGGTAGAGATCCGGGCAGCGGCGGACAGCCACGTCCATGGGTTTGCGGCGGATCCAGGCAAGGCTGTCCAGCAGCTGATCCTGCATGTAGTAGTTGCGGAAAAGCATGGAAACGCCGCGGGCGCGCTTGCCCTCAAAGGGGAAGACCAGGAAGCGCCGTCCTTTGGCATCCTCGTAATGATAGGCCGCGGCGCGGTCTTCACCGCAGCGAAGCTCCATCTGCGCCTCGGCGGAGTCGGCGGCACGGAGCTTCAGGGTACGGGCACCACCCGCGCCGTACATGCCGAGGCGGAAGCCCATGCCTTCCTTCTTCTGAGGATAGTAAACGTAGTTTGCGGTAAACTCGCCGTCCACGCTGCGAAGCCCCACGTCAATGCCGCGTTCGGTGAGCAGCTTTGCGGCATCACAGTCGAGAATGGCACCGTTTGCAAGCATTTCCTCCGGTACGTTGCGGGCGTTCTCGCCGAAGATGATGGTGACATCCTCTTCATCATACTGCATGGGAATGGCATTGTCACAAAGCAGTCGTGCACTGGAGGGAACAAAATCGTCGGCGATATATTGGTGGCCGGGATATTCGGTACCGAAGTCGTACTCATCAAGGCGGTTCATGCATTCGTAAATACGGACACCGGCGTGCTTCTTGCCGGAAAAAATGCGGGTGAAGGCAGCGGCAACGTCCTTGTTGCGCACATGGCGGTCTACGTAGCCGCGCTCATAGAAGGGGGTGACCTCGTAATCTACCATGTATTTCAGAATGCCGTCGATGCGGCCGTCGGCACGCAGTGCGGTATCCAGAGCCTCGAGATAAGCAGAGGGAACGTGGTGCCGGGGACGCGGGAATACGTCACCCTCGGAGAAGGTCTCGATGCCCTCGCCCTCACACCAGGTCAGCTGCATCCGCTCCAGTTCGATGACGTTGGCAAGCTTGCAGCCAAAGCCTTCTCTGTTGCCCCAGTAGGCAGCACCGATGAGGCGCAGGAAGGGCTTTGTTGCGCCGGCAAAGTCACGGGCAAGGGTGATGGAGTCGACACCGTCGATATCCCAGGTATCCAGCACCGCGCAATGACCGAGACGGATAGTGGGATCCACGGAATCCACAGCAGCGCGAAGCTTCTTTGCCAGCACCCGCAGGCTTTCTCCGCAGGCAGTGAGCCATGCATCACGGTAGCGGTTTTTTCCTCCGACAAAGGCCTTTTCGATCAGCTGCTCGCGTGTCAGTTCCTCACCGCCGAGAAGCTCGGAGATGCGGGCAAGATGCAGGGGGCAGAAGCAGCCGATGCCGCCGGTGCGGTAGCCGAGGCGATAGTCGTCATCCAGCATGATCATGTCAACGCCGGTGGTGGCGAGATCGGCCACCCAACGGGCAAACTCGTTCTGGAAGGCCTCGTCATAGGGGCAGAAGGAGTCGGTACTGTAGGAGCCGGTGGCAGAGATGATATACTGATAGCCTTTGTCCTCGACCATGGAGCCGCCGTGGCCGAGACTGGAGATCCACACGCCGGGCTCGTAGCCCTCGGAACGCAGCCACTCGGCGGCGCGGCGGATCTGGGGAATGCTTGCATCCTTGTCCTCCTCGGAATTGACGGAACGGCAGGCCGTGATAAAGACTCGGTCGGCGCCGGAGCGCTTGAGCTCTTCCTTCAGCTGCCCGATGCGATCCTCGGTGAATTCGATCAGGGAGATGGGCATGGAAAGCTTGTACATGACGGAGTACCTCCTGGAATACATGTTTATTTCCTTAGGGTCAAGTATAAACGAGGGCGCAGGCTTTTGCAAGAGCCTAAATGAAAAAGATTACAGGAAACGGGTGCATTTGCAGGCAGAATGTGGTATGATATATTTGGATAAGAATGAGAGGGAGCTGATGTGCCGATGCCTGTGCTTTATATCACTGTGCCGCCCTCTCTGAAGGGTACTGCGGCAAAGGATGTGCTGCGCCGGCTGGGTCACCTTTCTTCTTCAAATCTTCGGTCGCTTCGTGACCGCGGAGGACTTTTTCTCAACGGGACTGAGATTCCCGGGTATGTCCGGGTTTCTGACGGCGACGTGCTTTCTGCCGATCTGTCCGATATCCCGGCAGAGGTTCCCGTTTTACCGGGAAAACCTCCGGAGGTCCTGTATGCCGATGACTGGCTTGCGGCGGTAAACAAACCCGCAGGAATTGCCACCCATGCATCGACCTTTCATCCCGGAGAAGAGACCATGCACGAGAAAATGGCGGCTCTGTGGGGGGCGGATATGGTTTATCATCCCGTCAACCGTCTTGACCGGTACACCTCGGGTGTCATGTGCGTTGCCCGGTGCGGATATATGCACGAGCGGATGAAGACGCTTCTGCATACCGACGGATTTGTCCGTGTCTATCTTGCGGTCTGCGTAGGCAAGCTTCCGGAGTCGCGCGGCACGGTGGATCTTCCCATCGGACGGGAGGAGGGATCGGTCCTGAAACGCACAGCCGGATGCGGTTCACCTGCCGTAACCGACTACCGTGTGCTTGCGGAGGGCGGCGGAAGAAGTCTCGTTGTTCTGCGCCCGCGGACGGGACGCACCCATCAGATCCGTGTGCATCTGTCCGCCCTCGGCTGTCCGATAGCCGGTGACTTTTTATACGGTGACGAGACGGAGGCTGCGCGCACACTGCTTCATTCGGCGGCCCTGCGGCTGTCTCATCCGGTCTCGGGAGCTGCGGTGACGTTGCGTGCGGAGCTTCCCGGAGATATGCGCGATTATATGGCCCGGTTCGGGCTTGCATCTGATATAACGGAGGATCTTTTTGATGTCTGAACCGCTTATCACAATTTCAAAGATCGGGGAGACGAGCTACCGTCTCCATAACGGAACGTCGGCATCCTTTGCAGAGCAGTTTTTCCTTGCCTGGTTTCTGGAGCATGACGGCATCGTTATCGACAAGGGCGAGATCGTCGGCGCGGATGCACCGGCCGGTGGGGACTGCACCTTTGCCTTTGTCCACGATTTGCCGGAAACGGGTGTCGCAACGCTGCTTCTCTCTGTGGTGACCGCCCGCGACAGCGAGCTTTCACCCCGCGACCGTGAGGCCGCCTGTGCACAGTTTGTACTCTTTGATGCAGAAGAGAAGCTGACGGAGGCCTGCGATTTTCCGCTGAAGGCGGAAGAGACCGAGTCCGTCTTTGCGGTGCATTCGGTTGCCTTTGCTTACGCCTTTGCAAAGGACACGCTGCTTCCTCTGCAGCTGGTTGCCGAGGAGCGATCCTTGCTTGCGGCCCCCGTGACCGCAGCCTGCGGAGCATTTCCTGTCCGCATCTTCAAGCCGACTCTGCGCTATTCCCGCACGGAGGCAAAGCTTTCCGCCCTGTTTGCGGCCCTCGACGGAGAGACCCCTGTTGCGGCAGGCGAGATGTACACCTACGTTTACGGAAACGGCGACGTGGTCATTGTTGTTCGTCCCGACAGGGAAGGAGAGGGCGTGCTGCTGACCGTCCCACTCCGCCCGGAATTTGACTATATCGAATATTTTGCCTGCACCGGAGTATCGACCCTCCTTGGCGGCGTGCAGGACGTGCTCGCCCTTTCCGAAGGTCCCGTTGCGGCAGATGCGGGTCATCACCGTGCGGCGCGGCGCATTGCCCTCTCCTCAGGTGAGGTCACCCTGCACATCCGCCCTGAAACGCCCACGGATTTCACCGTGGAGCAGGGGAGGCTCATACTGCGGCTTTCCGGCCATACCCGCATAAAACTGTCGCTGGAAAGCGAACTGATCTGAATAGAAAGGTAATGTATCTATCATGGGAATTTTTGACGGCGTACTGCTGCTGACCGATCTTGACGGCACGATGCTGGACGATAACAAGCAGATCGGCGCAAAGACCCGGGAGGCCGTGGCCTATTTTCAGAAGGAGGGCGGAAAATTCTCCGCGGCCACCGGTCGCCTGCACCGCTTTTTCCGTCCGCTGGAGCAGGGGATCCCCCTGAACTGCCCGGCTGTGGTCTGCAACGGAGGCTATCTCTACGACTATGCAACGGGAGAGGCCTACGGTATGCATTCCGTGGCCCGTGCGGCAGAGGACGCGGTGGAGGCTGTGATCGCCCGCTTTCCTGAGGTATGTGCGGAGATCCATGCCTTTCATAATACCTACGTGCGCGGCTGGAACGACATCAGCGCCAAGCACATTGCCGTTATGAAGCTGGATCCCATCCATATCGCTCACGCACACGAAGCGGAGGAGGACTGGGCGAAGGTGCTCTTTACCGCCCCGGTCAGCTCGGCGGTTGCCCTTGAGAAATATCTTACGGAGAATTTCCCCGGCTATTACTACACCTTCTCCACGCCGGAATACTTTGAGCTGTTGCCGCCCGGCATCAACAAGGGAACGGCCGCACTTGAACTTGCCGAGCACCTTGGGATCAGACGTGAGGATCTCTACTGTGCAGGCGATCATCTCAACGATCTGGATATGCTGAAGGTCGCCGCCTGCGGCTATGCTCCGGAAAACGCACGCCCGGAGGCTCTTGCCATTGCCGGACATATTCTTCCGGACAATAACCACGACACCATTGCGGCACTCATTGCCCACCTGAAGACGAAATATCGCCGCTGAGCACAACTTTTTGTTGCATACCGTCAAGAATGGTGTTATAATAACTGTTAATTTGAAATCCGATCTTTTTCGATCAAGGAGCTCTGTTTATGAAACTTGTTGATATTGCAAAGCTGTATGCAGATCCTGCCGCGTATGCGGGACAGGAGATCAGCGTCGGCGGATGGATCCGCACCATCCGCGATTCCAAGGCCTTTGGTTTTATCGAGCTCAATGACGGTACGGCCTTCCGTCCTCTTCAGGTCGTTCTGGAGGCGGAGAAGCTTGCCGATTATTCCGCCATCGTGCGCTACAACGTGGGTGCGGCCATCGTTGCCACCGGTATCCTTGTGCTCACCCCCGAGGCACGCCAGCCCTTCGAGCTGAAGGCCACCGTCGTGGAGCTTGAGGGTGCTTCCACTCCCGACTTCCCCATGCAGAAGAAGCGTCACAGCATGGAATTTCTGCGCACCATGCCGCATCTGCGCGCCCGCACAAACACCTTCAGTGCGGTCTTCCGTGTGCGCTCCGTGGCAGCTTACGCTATCCATAAGTTCTTTAATGACCGCGGCTTTGTCTATGTCAACACCCCCCTCATCACCGGCAGCGACTGCGAGGGTGCCGGCGATATGTTCCGCGTCACCACGCTGCCCGCCGCCGAGCCTCCCATGACTGAGGACGGAAAGGTCGATTTTTCTGAGGATTTCTTCGGCCGTGCCACCAACCTCACCGTCTCCGGTCAGCTGGAGGGCGAGACCTTTGCCATGGCCTTCAACCGCATCTATACCTTCGGCCCCACCTTCCGCGCCGAGCATTCCAACACCCCCCGCCATGCCGCGGAGTTCTGGATGATCGAGCCGGAGATCGCCTTTGCCGACCTCAGCGACGATATGCAGCTTGCCGAGGATATGCTGAAGTTTGTCATCTCTTATATCATGGAGCATTGCCCTGATGAGATGAATTTCTTCAATTCCTTTGTCGACAAGGGGCTCATCGAGCGTCTGACCGGCGTTGTCAACTCCACCTTCCGCGCCGTTACCTATACGGAGGCGGTGGAGATCCTGACCTCCTGCGGCCGTGAATTTGAGTATCCCGTCTCCTGGGGCTGCGATCTGCAGACCGAGCATGAGAGATATCTCACCGAGCAGATCTTCAAGAAGCC
>JAFQKV010000026.1 GCA_017414715.1 Clostridia bacterium | reverse complement strand
GTGATTGTCGGCGTGGTCTACTTCTTCCTGTACTACGCGACCTTCTCCCTCATGATCCGCAAGATGAACCTCAAGACCCCCGGTCGTGAGGACGACGACGAGGAGACCAAGCTTTACACCCGTTCCGACTTCAAGGCAAAGACCGGCATCGGCCCGGACGGCGCTGCACAGGCATCCGGTTCGGATGCAGTCTCCGCACTTATCCTGCAGGGTCTGGGCGGCAAGCAGAACCTGTCCGACCTCGATTGCTGTGCGACCCGCCTGCGTGTCACCGTGCACGACGCGGACAAGGTATCCGATGCACTGCTCAAGCAGTCGGGCGCTTCCGGCGTCATCCACAAGGGCAACGGCGTGCAGGTCATCTACGGACCGCAGGTCGCTGTCATCAAGTCCAATCTGGAGGACTATCTGGAAAACCCGGCATCCGACCACATCGGTGCTGTCGCAGTACCCGTCGCACCGGCTGCACCGGCGGCTTCCGCAGCGAAGCTGCAGAATGCGGTACTGGGTGCGCACATGAACGGTAAGGCCGTTCCGCTGAATGAGGTGCCGGACGAGGCGTTTGCTTCTGGCGTGATGGGCGCAGGCGCGGCCATCGAACCCACCGAGGGCAAGCTCTTTGCACCCGCAGACGGCACGATCGAAGCGGTGTTTGACACCAAGCACGCGGTCAGCCTGACTGCTGATACGGGTGCGGAGATCCTGCTGCATATCGGCATCGACACCGTAAAGCTGGGAGGTCAGCACTTCACCGCGCATGTGGAGGACGGCCAGACGGTCAAGAAGGGCGATCTGCTGATCTCCTTTGATATGGAAGCGATCCGTGCGGCAGGTTATCCGCTCGTCACCCCCATGATCGTCTGCAATTCGGAGGATTATGCGGCAGTGGAATCCGTCGCAAGCGGCAGCATCCGGGCAGGTGCAGATCTGCTTTCCGTAAAGGGTTAATGTTTGAGAAAAAGAAATAAAAAAGTAGAAAAACGGAGGAGTTTACCATGAAACAGTTCGATTACACCATCACCGATGCACTGGGCATCCACGCACGTCCCGCAGGTCTGCTGGCCAAGGAAGCCAAGCAGTTCCAGTCTGTCTGCACCATCACCAAGGGTGACGTCACCAAGAAGCTGACCCAGCTCATGATGCTCATGTCGATGGGCATCAAGTGCGGCGATGTGGTCACCATCAAGGCCGAGGGTGCGGACGAGGATGCGGCGATCGCAGCGCTCGAGGCATTCTTCAAGGCAAACCTGTAAGGGAGGCGCCTTGCGATGATCACGATCCAGGGCAAGGGCGTGTCCAAGGGCATCGCCAAGGGCAAGCTCTACTTCTACCGCCGTCCCGACACCGAGATCGTAAAGCAGACAGTCTCTGACCTCGATGCGGAAAAGGCACGTCTGGCGGAGGCACAGGCGGCCTCCATCGCCCAGCTTGAAGCGCTGGCAGAGAAGTGCCGCGCCGAGGCGAGCGAAGACACCGTTGTGCTGTTTGAAACGCATGCCATGTTCGTCGAGGACGAGGACTTTGTCGAGTGTATCACCTCGGTCATGGAGGACGAAAACTGCAACGCCGAGTACGCGGTGCGTGAGGCGGGCGAGCAGTTCGCCGCGATGTTGGCTGCAATGGATGATCCCTATATGCAGGCGCGTGCCGCCGATATCCGCGATGTGGCGGGCCGCATTCTGAACAATCTGATGGGCATCGTGCCCGGCGGCATCGATTCGGAAGAGCCGGTCATTCTGGCAGCAGACGATCTCGCGCCCAGCGAGACCCTGCAGCTTGATAAGTCCAAGATCCTCGCCTTCGCAACGCAGGGCGGTTCGGGCAACTCGCACACCGCCATCCTGGCGCGCACCATGGGTATCCCCGCCCTGTGCGGTGCGGGCGCGACGCTCGAAGAGGCGCATAGCGGCCGCCTTTGCTACATCGACGGTGAGACCGGCGTGCTCTACATCGAGCCGGATGCGCTGACGCTGGCTGCCATGAACGAAAAGTACGAACAGCAGCAGGAAATGAAGAAGCTGCTTGAGACCATGATCGGTCAGGAGGACATCACCCTCGACGGCCGCAAGATGATGCTCTACTGCAACATCGGTTCGCCCGAGGATGTGGCTGCCGTCCACCTCAACGACGGTCAGGGCATCGGTCTGTTCCGTTCCGAGTTCCTCTATCTCTCGGCATCCGATTACCCGACCGAGGATGAGCAGTTTGAAGCCTATCGCACGGTCGCGCAGGCCATGAAGGGCAAGCGCGTTGTCATCCGTACCCTCGACATCGGCGCCGATAAGCAGGTCGATTACTTCGAGATGCAGAAGGAGGAGAACCCCGCAATGGGTCTCCGCGCCATCCGCATCTGCTTAAACCGCCCCGAGGTCTTCCGCACCCAGCTGCGCGCCCTCTACCGCGCATCGGCTTACGGCAAGGTCGCGATCATGTTCCCGATGATCACCTCGGTCTGGGAGGTTCGTGAGTGCAAGCGCGCCTGCCAGAAGGTCATGGCCGAGCTGAAGGCCGAGGGCATCCCGTTCAACGCGGAAACCGAGATCGGCATCATGATCGAGACCCCGTCCGCCGTACTGATCGCGGATGCGCTGGCGAAGGAAGTCGACTTCTTCTCGGTCGGCACCAACGACCTGACCCAGTACACCCTCGCGTGTGACCGTCAGGCGAACGACCTCGGCAAGTTCTTTGATCCCCACCATCCCGCGGTGCTCCGTGCCCTCAAGATGGCGACCGATGCGGCGCATGCCGCCGGCATCTGGATCGGCATCTGCGGCGAGCTGGGCGCAGACCTTGAAATGCTGCCCACCTTCCTCGCCATCGGCATCGACGAGCTTTCTGTTTCCCCGGCAGCTGTGCTGCCCCTCCGCGCTGCCATCCGGCAGAGCATTGCAAAAACCTGCACGCTGGAGAAGCTCGGCTGCTGACGTTTCTTCTTCTCTCTCCATAGTCAGTGAGCTTTCTCCGGTTTGCATAGATTTCCCCATCTCCATTCATACAAATGCCTGATGACGGCCGGTCAGTCCAATGGGACCGACCGGTTTGTCACATCCGATCAACAAAAGAAAGGAAGATCCAAATGAGTTATGTATCGGTAGCGGAAGCAGCCGTTCGGCTGCAGATCCCGGTAAGTGTGCTGCGTGAAATGTGTGAAAGAAAGATGATCGAGGGCGCGGTGCGCTTTGGACGCGTTTGGACACTTCCCGAAAATCTGTGCGACGCCGAAATGCTGCAGCTGCACAGGAAAAAGCTGTTCGGTGTTGCATGAGCATTTGAACACACCTTGAAAAAGCGAAGCCGGCGTATCGGGATCTGAATATCCCGAACGCCGGCTTCTTTAGAATAGGGAAGTGGGGCAATGCTGGAACTCTGCCCCGGTATGAAGTGAGGCACAGATCAATTCCTCTGTGACAGGATGTGCAAATAAAAAAACCGCATCTTTCCGTCAAGATGCAGCCAAAAAAGGATAAAGAGCATGCACCCTTTCTGACCCGGAAAGGTTTCCTGTGCGTCATATCAAGGCAGGTCTTCTGGCTCCGGCATTACCGCAGTTTTCGCCTTCCCGGAATGCGCATTCCAGTGGCGTGTTGAAAACTGCTCCGCCGATACAGCTACGGCATAGCGCAGGATTCGCACCTGCTTCCCTTTTCACCCCGGGACCTTCCGTTGACCCGGGACACCTTGATACCACAATATGAAATTATCCTGTGCAATTACAGTATATTCCGATTTTGAGATGGTGTCAATATGCGGTTTTGGAAAATCCTGCTTTTCGTTTGGCGGATCTTCGCAAAACTATCTGATGGGGTTGACTTTTAGAGAGTGAAGTTTTACAATAAAATCACCAAGTGAATAGCTTACTTGTAGAGTCCGGTGTGCTAACGGTTCGACCCATGTGTGCCGGATGAGGGAATGGGGTGCAAGTCCCCGCTGTGACCGCAGCTGTAAGCGTAGAGACCGGACCCGCGGCGAAAGCCGGCCATTGGGAAACTGAGAAGGTAGGGGAAGGGCGCAGGAGCATTTGCTCTATATACGCGAGTCAGAAGACCGACTATGAGGGTTCGAGATACGCCCGGAATGGGGCTATTATCGGAGAATAACACACGCAGGAATAACGGCTGCGGCGATTTTTCGCCGCAGTCTTTTTATTTTGAGCAAAGGAGAGGTCGTTTTGATGCAGGAAAACGAGAAAAAGACCTTGACGCCGGCCGAGGAGGAGATCCTGCGGGCGGTGCGCAGCCTTGCCTATGGCGAGGTGACCGTGACGGTACATGACCGGAAGCCTGTATACGTCGAGGTCAAACAGAAGATCAAGGTATAATTCCAGATCGAACCGACCGGAAAACCGGAGGTTCAGTAAAGATACAGAGGCAACTCTGTGCTTTGCTGAGCCTCCTTTTTGTTTTCCGGGGGAACGGTAATAATCCGCGGAACGCGGTTTTGAATAGATCAATTCCGAATAGGAGGTTTATGAATATGAAAAAACGGGTTTTATCACTGTTTTTGGTCATGGTGATGCTGTTTACCATGTGCCCGGTGACAGTGTTCGCGGCGACAGAATGCCCAGTGTCCGGTAATGCCATTGAC
>JAFQKV010000025.1 GCA_017414715.1 Clostridia bacterium | reverse complement strand
ATGGGGGTTCAAGTCCCCCCGACCGCACCAAAAAGAAAAGCAGACCTTTGTGGTCTGCTTTTTCTTTTTGCTGTTGCCGATAGCCGACGTAGAACCCCGCAAATAGCAGAAGACAGTTGCGGCAGGAAGAGAGCCTGGGCGATTTGCGCAATAAGGCGGCAAAAGGCCGCCGTTTGCCGTTCAACAGTCCCCCCGACCGCACCAAAAAGAAAAGCAGACCTTTCGGGGTGTGTTCTTAGCGGAGAAATGACAGACACTCAAAATTTCGGCAGAGAACTTTTTTTCTCTGCCGATTGGTGTTATAATGAGCCTAACGAAAAGCCTCACTTGTGTAAAGGGAGGTGCCGAGCGAATGCGAGGCGGAGGGATTGTAAATGCAGAAAGGCAGCGAAAAACAATCCCTCAGTCGCTAACGCGACAGCTCCCTTTACACAAGGGAGCCTTTGGACGCGCTCGTGTATCTTTAGGGGTATGGGCTTTGCCCTGTGCCTTTGTAATACAAAGGCGAAATTGGCGATAATAGAGAACGAAAAATAAGATATGTTGATATGTTTTTAAGGCAGGAGAGGATGGTTATGATTAAACCGAGTATCGAAGAATATATTTGCAGGGAATTGCTTTTAGATGAACAAGAAGTCGCTTTGGATTTCATCAGTTTTTTGAAAGACAATAACTTGATTTTCTATAAAGATAATTGTGATTGCTGGAAAAATAAAATTTATTATTGGGTAAAATTAGACGATGAATGTGTCTGTTTTATTGCCATAAAAGACCCTGACGAAAAAGACAACCATTGGACGGTATGGTCAGATGATATGGGGTCAGAGTGGCTCGAGCAATGTCTCGTTGATGATAAAGTAAAAGAACTTGCTTGGAAACATATCGACCATTGTGGCCATTGCAACTCTTGTGGCGGCGGGCGACACAAAGTTATATTCGGAAAAGAATTTGATGATGTTTGTGGATGTACCTTTAGAATTGACAATCCAACTTTGAACGATTTGTTTTTCCTTAAGAAAATGGTTGAAATAAGAATTAAAGAAATAAAAAGTCAGCAGTAATGAATGTTTTATTCAGTTCCATAAATTCCATTTATCGAACAGTACAACAACCCCCGACAGACCTTAAAATCTGTCGGGGTATCTATTTGTTTTCTGCGTATCAAAAAGCCTTCTCCTATGGGAGAAGGGGGACCGCGAAACGGTGGATGAGGAGTTGCTTTGAGTTTAGAACACCTCATCCGTCAGCCTTCGGCTGCCACCTTCCCCCACCGGGGAAGGCTATTCGATTTTATTGCTAACTGTGCACGCCCTTGTGGTCTGCTTTTTCTTTTTGCTGTTGCCGATAGCCGACGCAGAACCCCGCAAATCGCAGAAGACAGTTGCGGCAGGAAGAGAGCCTGGGCGATTTGTGCAATAAGGCGGCAAAAGGCCGCCGTTTGCGTTCAACAGTCCCCCCGACCGCACCACGTAAGAATCGTAAGAGTATCAAGGCTCAAAGGGAAATTGGATGTTGATCCGCAATAATTAACACTTGGGAGTAATAAAAAAGTATGGTGATGTCATCAGGGCCATTCTTATAAGGTATAAGTTTGCCATTGCGCAAAAAGGTAGAATGATGTATTTATTGCCATGAATTTACCGTGTTTACTTGACAAATATAGTGAAATACGATATGATAAAATCAAATAAAGAAAGGGCGTTCGAATTAAATATATGAAAAGAATTTTAAAAAAATTTGTCTCCATTGTATCTATTGTTTTACTGATTATCTTTATAATATATTCAATACATATTATTTATCCAAAAGGACGCCTTATCGATTTATCGGCTGAGGTGATCAGCATTAGAACTGATGATGATGAACGATGTTTGTATGTTATAACATCACACACGTATACCGGTACGGATAATATAATTTGTGAAATAAAGATACCGTACAGAACAAGATGCAAATCGCATAATACCGGTGATAAAATTTCGGTTCAAGATATAAAAATAGGTGATAGAATATCATTGAATTTCAAAGGTGAGTCAGAATATATAGATGGAGTGAATTATGCTGTTGCCAAAGGAATTATTGATGTGATACAAAAGGAATTTTCGCAGCGGTAAAAGGCCCTCTCGGTCATCTGCGGTGACAGCTCTCCCAAAGGGAGAGCCAAGGGAGGCAACTGCATAAGAAACGGCGGCCGCTCTCTTGCAGGCGGCCGCTCGATCATATCTCTGACGAAAAACTGCATTTCCGAAAAACGGTCACGGATTTTTGCCGAAATTGTCCCGGTGGGACATATACACGGCCGGAAGAACATGGTATAATTGAGAAAACTGCGGGCGCGGAGGTAAAAACGGTATGGAAACGCGCAAATCCGGGCTGATCCCCTTTTGGGACGATGCGCTGATCGACTGGGTGCATACGGATGCGGAGCTGTCGGCAAACCGGCTGCGCAGGGAAGAGGTCGTCATGACCCTTGACCGTCCCTGGGAGGGCAACTGCACCGACTTTTTCACCGTTTTTCGGGACGGAGATATTTACCGGATGTACTATGAGGCATGGGGCTGGAAGGATAAGCCCTTATGCATCAACGTGTGCTATGCGGAAAGCCGGGACGGCATTCACTGGGAGCGCCCGAGCCTTGGCATCTGCGAATATAACGGCAGTACGGACAACAACATCATCCTGAAGGGCATCCCCGATAATTTCACCGTTATGAAAGACCCGAACCCCGACTGCCCGCCGGAGATGCGCTACAAAGCCGTGATGGCGGCCAATGCCGATCCCGGTGCCGTAAACAGCAGCCTGCAGTGCCTGGTCTCGGCCGACGGGATCCGCTTTACGCCCCATTCCGTCATCTCCACGGGGTATGCCTACGACACGCAGAACACCCTGCATTACGATGAAGCGCGGGGCAAATATTTCTGTTTTATTCGCCAGCAGAGGCGCAGGGAGGCATCGCCGGATGCGCGATTCTTTGAGAGAACGCTCCGCGGGATCTGCGTGCTGGAATCTGCAGACTTTGAACACTGGTCCGAGCCGGTGGAACTGGATTTCGGCGATGCGGAGGAATATCCGCTGTATACCAATGCCGTTTCCGCCTATCCCTTTGACCGGCGCTATTACGTCGGCTTTCCCTCCCGGTATGTGGAGCGGAAGGAGTGGACGAAGAATTATGATCGCCTTGGCGGAAAGGCGGCGCGAAAGGAACGCTTTGACGTCTCGCCGCGGTACGGCCTTGCGGTGACCGATTGCGTGTTTATGTCCTCGAGGGATGCATATCACTGGCATCGGTTTGATGAGGCCGTCATCACCCCGGGACCGGAAAACGGGCGCAACTGGGTCTACGGAGACTGTTTTCCTGCCTGCGGAGAGCTTTTGCGGCTGCCCTCTGCCTTTGAAGGGGAGCCGGAGGAGCTGTCCCTCTACGTGTTTGAAAACCACTGGATGGACGTGCCCACCCGCCTGGTGCGCTATTCCTGCCGCCGGGAGGGCTTTGCCTCCGTCAAAGCACCCTACCGCAAAAAGAACCTGCGGACGAAGCCCTTTGTCTTTGACGGAGACGCGCTTTTCCTCAATTTCCGCACCTCCGCCCGGGGCGGTATTCGTCTGTGCATCCTTGACGGAGAGGGCGCGCCCATTCCCGGATACGAGACCTGCGAGATGTTCGGCGATTCCGTGGACAGAGCGGTGGATTTTGACGAAAGCCTGCAGAAGCTTTCCGGTAAGCCGGTGATCTTTGAATTTGAGATGTCTGATGCCGAGCTGTTTGCCATGCGGTTTGCGGCGACGGAAGAAAAATGAAACGGCAGCACCCCTGCGGAAAAGAAATCCGCAGGGGTGCTTTATGCTCAGATGAGCCATTTTTTGACAATGGGTATGCGGGAGAGGACGGCATGCACGCCAAGGCTGCCGACAAGCACGGACAGGCAGATCACCGGGACGGAGAAGAGGGGCGTGAAGGCGGTGGCGGTGATGCCGAGGGCGCGCAGGAGAATGTTGAAAACGTCGTGGACGAGGTAGATACAGAAGGAGGCGCGGGCGATATACCGTATGAGACGGGCGGTGTGGGCACCTGGGGTAAAGCAGCGGCAGAGAGAAAAAATGCCGACAGCGGAAAGCGCGACGAAGGGAGTCATGCCCTCTAAAAATACGGTCTGAAAGCTTCCGCGCCGCAGGGAGAGCCAGACAGTGGAGCCAAAGATGCCGCAAAAACCGGAAACAGCGGCGAGACAGGGAAACAGGCGTGATTTCGGTGGATTTTCATGCAGATAATGCCCGAGGATACAGTAGCCTGCGGCGGACCAGGTCATATTCAAGGGGTATTGCAGGGGAATACCGGTCATGGCGGTGAAAGGGCGGAATTGCCGCAGCAGGGGAAAGAGAAGGCCGACAACGGCCCAAAGCCCGAGAAGATAGCGCAGATGTGCAGCGCTCATGCCGCGGAGCAGATCGCGCAGCAGCGGTACAAGAGCGTAAACCAACAGAACGATGTACAGGTAATAGAGATGAAAATGGGTGCTTGCTGTGAGTAACCGCCGTCCGGCGGCAAGGATATCCGCAAGCTCGAGGGGCTGAGACAGGGAAAGACGGAAGAGGTCAAGTCCCTCGTAGAGCAGCGACCATACTGCGAGGCAGAGGAGGATGCGGGGAATGTACCTGCACCAAACGTCCCGCAGACCGATATGCCGGTCACTTCGAAAAAAGAGAACACCGGTACACATCAGAAAGAGGGGGACTGCGGCGGCACAGAGCGTACGGAAGAAAAGTGCCGTGAGCCAATTGCCGGAACCGGCGGGAAAGCCGGAAAGCGCCGGCGCCGCGGCGTGAATCGTTATGACCGAGAGAGAGGCAAATGACTTAATTGCGTCAATGTGCGAAAAATGCGGGGGGGGGGTGATTTATATGCATAATATCCTCCTTTAAAATACGGAAAACATAAAAAACAGAGAATGAAAGAATCAACCTGCCGGCAGGAGTATTATAACACATCCCGCCGGCAGGTTGCAACCGTGCCGTGGGTGCGGATGAAGATGGCTTTTTTGCAGTTGTGACGGAGGCGGAAATATGTTATAATACATTGTTGTATATAAATTTTTCGTGAGAAGGAGGTTGCGGTCTGTGTTCCTGCTGCCTGCCGTTGTCAATGTTGCGCTTTTTGCGCTTCTGTATTGCTATGCCCGCCGCTGGAGAGGACGGGATTTTGCCGGATCGCTGATTTCCACCTACATCTGGGGTGCTGTGATCATCATACCCACTATGATATTTCAGACGGCGGCCTTCTCCTATATATCCGGGGAAGATCTGTCTCTGTGGGTGCTGCTTCTTGCCGCCTTTGGCTGTACCGCTCTGGTGGAAACGGTGATGAAATTTCTCGCCCTGTTTGCAGATACCCGCCGGGTGCGGCTTTACCGCCGCCGCTTTGATGCGGTGCTCATCTCCGTCTTTCTCTTTGGCGGATATCAGATGGCGGAGCTTTGCCTGCTTGCGGTCAATCCCATCAACCGCGGCGGACTTTGGCTGCGTTTTCTGACGGGGCTGCCCCTGCAGTTCTGTGTCGGTGCGCTGATGGGCTGCTTCTACGGGAGAACCAAGACCTACTGTGTGCCCTATAAGTTCAACAACGCCTGTGCCATCGTGCTGCCCTTCCTTTTGCACGGCCTTCTGGAGACGGGCATCACGGCGACCCTGAACGGAAATGCTTTTGGTCCGGTGCTGACAGTCCTTTCCTTTGCGGTCACCCTTGGCATCACGGGCTGGCTCTTTATCCGGGAATCGCTTCGGGTAAAACAGGATACTCTTGCGGCGGAGGCCGCAGAGGCGGAGCGAATTCGCCGACGGGAGGAGGAAAACGAAAATGAGTGAAAGAATTCCACAAAACGCCCGGATCAATCCGGAACATATTGCGGACGAATCTGTCTGCGGCACGCTGGAAAGCCTCGCGGATGCGGGGATCCCCGTGACCTTTGCAAATCTTCTTAAGGCTCCTGCGCTCCTGCGCGGTGAGGGGAACGCCGCCCCGGCGGTGGGAGAGGTCTTCCCGGAGATCGCAGAGGAGAAGCGGATCCCGGAGCTCTTTCCGCCCTCCTGCGGCGGACCGCAGGGCTGGCTGTCCGGAATGGCCTGCGATCTGGAGCTCTTCCCGCTGGCGGTTGAGGGAGATTTTTCCGTCTCCGGTGTCCTGCGCACGGCGGATGGGTTGTCTGTGACCCTCACGCCGGCAAGCAGCCGGCTGTCCGGTCCCTATGCGGCGGCGCTGGCTGTCTTTATGCGGGCGGCGGCGGAGCTTTGCGCTGCCGGCGGCGGTGCTCCCACACTGTGCCGGGCAAGCTTTCCCGCTGCGGCGGAGGGAATTGCCGGACTGTGCGCTGTGATCGATGCCGCTCTTGCCTTTAACTGTGAACTGCAGGCAGAGGAGGGGGAGGCAAGCGTGACGATCTATGCCCCTGTGGAGCGCGAGGCAGCGGAGAGCTTCCGCGCCGCCGGAAATCCGGTGTATTTCCTTGCGGCACCCTGCTGCCCCGATTCGCTTCCGGATCTGGACGGGATTCCCGCAGCGCACGCTCTTTTCCGCCGCCTTGCGGCAGAGGGCCGGGTGCTTTCCGCCCGTGCCGTGGGCACGGCGGGGCCTGCGGAGGCCATTCTGTCCCTCTGCGGCGGGTCTGGATTCAAGGCGGAGAGCGAATTGGATATCTTTGCCTTCCTGCTTTTAAACTTTGGCGGTCTCGTGATGGAGACGGCGGAGGAGATCCCCGGTGCGCTCTATATTGGCCGGGTGACCGATGACGGTCAGTTTATTTTCCCCGACGGTCGGGGAGCCAAGCTCTCTGACCTTGCGGCCTACCGCGTTGCCGCACGGCGCGCATGGGAGAACATGCACAAATAAAAAAGAGGCAGGACACACGGTCTTGCCTCTCCCCGAAAAGATGCGGGATATTGCCTTATTCGTTTCTTGCACGGGCAAAAATAAGGATCATCTGACATAAAAGCCCGAGAATGAAGAGCACCAGCACCGTTGCGCCGAGCAGCAGCGCCGTCATCTTCCAGCTGAAGGATGCGCCCTGTGAGGTGAGTAGCGCCGTCACCAGCACGTCGTTGAGCCCAACACAGAGGGTGAGCAGCAGACTCGGAATGGTGATGCGGCCGAGGCTCTTGAAAAAAATGTAAACACCGTTTTTGCGGCAGTCCTTGTAATGCAGTATGGCGAGGATGAGGGGATGCAGAAGGCAGGAAATGAGCATTTCCAACGGTTCCAGCCAGCCGAGGCCCCGGTTCAGCGCATCAAAGCCGCCGGTCACCAGCCGCGCGAGGGCGAAGGCGAGAATGACGGCGAGAAAGCTGAACTCCATGACAAACGCGGGATAATAGGTTTTGAAACGCAGAGGATTTTTCTGCTCCTGCTGTTCGAGCCAGGCTCCGAGGCTTTTGCGTTTTTCCATGTTCTCGCTCCTTTGCAGAATTTCATTTTGCATTATTATACCTCTTTTTGCCCGACTATGCAAGGCGGTAAGGGAAAATGCACACTTTCCACATCTGTGTTGATAACTCTGTGGAAAATGTTGATTTATCGTGCAGCAGCAAGGAAAAATTCACCTGCATCGGGATGAAAAAGAAAAGTTTTCCACAGGATGAGAGGAGATTTCAGTATGTATATCGGCGGTCTGGATATCGGCGGAACCAAATGCGCGGCCCTGGTCGGGCGGCTGGAGGGCGGCTCTCTTTCTGTATGCGCCCGGGTGCAGTTTCCCACGCCGGGATCCCCGGAGGCAACGCTGGAGGGGCTGGAGGAGGCGCTTTGCGAGGTGGCGCGGGAGGTGGGCATCGCCCCGGAGAGCCTTGCTGCCATCGGCGTTTCCTGCGGCGGACCGCTGGATTCCAAAACCGGCCGGGTGCTCTCGCCTCCAAATCTGTCGGGCTGGGATGACGTGCCTGTCTGTGAGCGCATGGAGAAGCGCTTCGGCGTTCCCTGCGGCCTGCAGAACGATGCCAATGCCTGCGCACTGGCGGAATGGCGCTTTGGTGCCGGGCAGGGGCTGAAGCATATGGCGTTTCTTACCTTCGGCACCGGTCTCGGTGCCGGACTGATCCTGGACGGGCGGCTGTATGCCGGCGCAAACGACAACGCCGGCGAGGTCGGACACGTCCGTCTCTCCGCCCTCGGCCCGGTGGGCTACGGCAAAGCCGGCTCCTTTGAGGGCTTCTGCAGCGGCGGAGGACTTGCGCAGCTGGCCCGCACGCGCGCCTACGAGGCCATTCAGCAGGGACGTCCCTTTGCGTTTTGCCCGAATACGGCGGCGCTGGAGGAGCTTTCCGCAAAGAGCGTGGCCATGGCGGCCAATGCGGGGGATGCGGATGCCTGCGCCATCTACGAGGAGTGCGGTGCATGGCTGGGCCGCGGACTTGCGGTGTTGGTGGATATCTTAAATCCCGAGGCCATTGTCATCGGCAGCGTCTATGCCCGCAGCGAGCATCTGCTGCGGGAGGCGGCTCTGCGGGAACTTTCCCGGGAGGCTCTGCCCGGTGCGGCAGCGGTCTGCCGGATCCTGCCCGCCGCCCTTGGCGATGCCATCGGCGACTACGCCGCCCTGTCGGTGGCGGCAAATCTCCTTGCGGAGGCGTAATTTGCATGAAGATACTTGCCTTTGAATCCTCCTGCGACGATACCTGCGTCGCCGTGGTGGAGGATGGCCGACGGGTGCTTTCCTCCTGTGTTTCCTCCCAAACTGATACCCACGCCCTCTACGGCGGTGTCGTGCCGGAGATCGCCTCCCGCATGCACACCGAGGCCATCTCCCGGCTGTGCAGGAATGCCCTGGACGATGCCGGGCTCACCCTTGCGGATGTCGATGCTGTGGCGGTGACCTATGCACCGGGGCTCATCGGTGCGCTGCTGGTGGGACTTTCCTTTGCCAAATCCCTTGCGGCGACTCTTGGGGTGCCGCTCATACCCGTGCATCACGTGCGGGCCCACGTGGCGGCGGCCTATCTTGCCTTCCCGGAGCTGGAGCCTCCCTTTGTGGCGTTGGCCTGCTCCGGCGGAACCACCGCTTTTATCCACGTGGAGGATTATACCAAATTCCGCTTTCTTGGCGGAACGAAGGACGATGCCGCAGGAGAAGCCTTTGACAAGGTGGGGCGCTGCCTGGGTCTGACCTATCCTGCCGGCGCGGCGATGGATCGGCTTGCGGCGGGTGGAAATGACCGTGCCTACGAGTTTCCCCGCCCCTCCTTTGCCGATGCGCCGCTGGACTGCTCTTTTTCCGGGCTGAAGACGGCGGTCATCAATACGGTACATAATCTGCAGCAGAAGGGGCTGGAGCCCTCTGTCCCCGATCTGTGCGCATCCTTCTGCCGTACGGTATCGGATATGCTGGTGCCCCGCCTTTTGAAAGCGGCGGAGCTCACCGGCTGCACCACCGTCTGCGTTGGCGGCGGCGTGGCGGCCAATTCCGTTCTGCGCCGGGATCTGGAGAGGGCCTGCGCTGCGGCGGGGCTGCGGCTATGCATCCCGCCTTTGAAATACTGCGGCGACAACGCCGCCATGGTGGGCGCGCTGGGCTATTACGAGTATCTTGCCGGGCATACGGCCGGGCCGGATCTCAACGCGTATGCCACGATGTCGCTCTCCACGGAGAATGAGTGATATTACAAATAGTATAATAAAAGGTTGCGCTTCTGTTATTTTCGGAAAGCCTGTCAGGCTTGTCCCGAAAACAGCGGGAAAAGCCCCCGGCGGGCGACCGGCATAATTCGACGGAATTTGAATTATGTAAACCGAAACGTTATTTTGGAAATTCACAGGTTTCATTTTTTGAACCGTGATAAAAAACGGAAAAATCAAAAAAGCCGCCTGACAGGCGGTAAAAATGACTGTGTAAAACTCTGTGGAAACTGTGTACAACTATTCGTAATCCGTAATAGGACGGGTTTATGTCAACACATGCACAGAGATCATTATGAAACAAACCATAAGATACGGAGGATATCAAATCATGGATCACACAAAGACGCTGGAGCATATCCGCTCCCTCATTGAAAAGCAGCTGGAGCGCGTGGAGCGCATGAAGGCCGAGGGCGATTTTGTCGATTACGATAAGCTGGACAAGCTCATTATCGGTGTCTGCGGCGGCGACGGCATCGGACCGGCCATCACCGCAGAGGGCAGCCGCGTGCTGGAATTCCTGCTTTCGGAGGAGATCGACGCAGGCAAAATCGAGATCCGCAATATCGACGGTCTGACTATCGAGAACCGCGCCGCCCAGAACAAGGCCATCCCCGAGGATGTGCTGGCCGAGCTCAAGGCCTGCCACGTCATTCTCAAGGGCCCCACCACCACCCCCAAGGCGGGCGATCCCTGGCCCAACATCGAGAGCGCCAACGTTGCCATGCGCAAGGAGCTGGATCTCTTCTGCAACATGCGCCCCGTGAAGGTGCCCGAGAAGAACATCGACTGGGTCTTCTTCCGTGAAAACACCGAGGGCTCCTATGCCGTCGGCAGCCAGGGCGTTCACGTCACCGAGGATCTCGCCATGGACTTCACCGTTACCACCTCCCAGGGCACCGACCGCATCATCCGTCTTGCCTTTGACTATGCCCGCAAGAACGGCCGCACCCGCGTGACCTGCGTCACCAAGGCAAACATCATCAAGGCCACCGATGGCAAGTTCCTGCACATGTTCTACGATATTGCCAAGGAATATCCCGAGATCGAGGCCGACGACTGGTTTATCGACATCATGACCGCAAAGCTGGTGGACGAGAAGCGCCGCAGCCAGTTCCAGGTCGTTGTGCTCCCCAACCTCTACGGCGATATCATCACCGACGAGGCCGCCGAGTTCCAGGGCGGTGTCGGCACCGCCGGCTCCTCCAACATCGGCAAGCGCTACGCCATGTTTGAGGCCATCCACGGCTCTGCGCCCCGCATGGTGGCCGAGGGCCGCGATAAGTATGCCGATCCCTGCTCCATCCTGCGTGCCTGCGTGATGCTGCTGCGCCACATCGGCAAGATCGACCGCGCCGAGAAGCTGGAGCGCGCGCTGGACGTTTGCTGCAGCGAGGAGAAGAAGCTTGTGATCACCGGCCGCTCCGACGGCGCGACCAGCGCGGAGTTTGCCGATTACGTCATGAGCAAGATCGAAAAGTAATGTCCCTGCGGGAGGTTTTTCTCCGGCATGC
This sequence comes from Clostridia bacterium, assembly GCA_017414715.1. Lineage (GTDB taxonomy): Bacteria > Bacillota > Clostridia > Oscillospirales > QAMX01 > RGIG1911. Next base: position 21,967 of record JAFQKV010000025.1, on the reverse strand, counting down.
GGCGGCGTACCCCGCCGCGCAGCCGGAGGATATGCTGAAGCTCTGCTATCAGGGCGAGTTTGGCGCAGGGCATCTTCTGCGGGATCCTGCCGCTGCGCGGCAGTATCTTGCAGAGGAATATGCGTCTGCGACGGAGTCGGGCGCGCTTTTGGAGGATGTGGGCGGTGCCTTCCGCCTGCATCTGGGGGCCGCCCGCCGGGCCGGGCTTTCGGAGGATGCCCTCTGGGCACTCTTTTCCGCCGCCCGTCCCCGGGGCTGTGAGGCGGGGCTGCTTGCGCGCACGGATATCCTGCGTACGCTTGCCGCCGCGGGGGAGCTTCCCTTTACTGCGGAGGCTCTGCGCGCCGCCGAGGCGCGCTGGCAGGCGGCGGGGTTTCCTCCCATGCACCACAGCGAGGTCTTCCGGGCAGAATATCGCCCCGCCTACCGGGTCATTGATCCCGAAGAGGCGCGGATCGTTCCCCTGCTTTGCCGCATTGCGGCGGAAAAGCCCCGCATCATCGCGGTGGACGGCCGGTGCGGCAGCGGAAAGACCACCGTTGCCCGTCTGCTTTCGGAGATCCTGCATGCCCCCGTGGTGCATATGGACGATTTCTTTCTGCCCCCCGCCCTCCGCACGGCGGAGCGGCTCGGCGAAGCAGGCGGAAACGTGCATTACGAGCGTTTTGCGGCGGAGGTCCTGCCCGGACTTTCCTCCGGCGCGCCCTTTGCCTACCGCATCTTTTCCTGCGCCCGTATGGATTATGACGGGGCGCAGGAGATCCCGGCGGCGGACGTTCGCATCGTGGAGGGAAGCTACAGCAGTCATCCGAGGTTTGGAAGGTACGCCGACCTCACCGTTTTTGTGACGGCGGGGGAGGAGACCCGTCTTGCCCGCATTGCGGCGCGGGACGGAGAAAGATATCTGCCAGCCTTTCGGGAGAAATGGATCCCCATGGAAGAGGCTGCCTTCGCCGCCTTTGCCACGGAACAGGCGGCGGACATCCGTATCGAGACGGACAAATATCCTGCGTATTGAGGTTGTTTAAAAATGAATTTTACCATCCGTCCCGCCAAGGGGGCAGATGCCGCGGAGTTTCTGCGGTTTCTGGCGCTCGTAGGCGGCGAGAGCGATAATCTGACCTTTGGCAGCGAGGGACTGCCCTTCTCCGCGGAGGAGGAAGCCAACATGCTGGAGGCCGTGACCCCGCCCGACGTTTTTCTGCTTGCGATGGCAGAGGATCAGATCCTTGGAAACGTATCGCTGCGGGTCGACCGCAGAGCCCGTATGCGTCACCGCGGACAGATCGCCATTTCCGTGCGCCGTGAGCTCTGGGGACAGGGGATCGGCAGCGCCCTCATGCAGGCCGCTATCGACCATGCCCGGCAATTTCCGGAGCTGGAGATCCTAAATCTGGAGGTGCGGCAGGATAATCTCCGCGCCATCCGGCTTTATGAAAAATTCGGTTTCCGTAAGGTGGGGACTGACCCTGCGCTGATGAAGATCGGCGGGGAATACATCGATTACGACATTATGCAGCTTCGGCTGTGATCTTTTGGGAGGTTTGGTTATGGAGCTTCGCGGAAAGGAGATTTATTTTCTCGGGTCTTCCGTCACCTTCGGCGTGGAGGGCATTTCCTTTGCGGAAATGCTTTGCGCCGCCCTTGGTGCGGTGATGCACAAAGAGGCCGTTTCCGGCACCACTCTGGTGGATGTGGACGCGCGCTCCTACATTTCCCGCTTCCGCGCCGCCCCTGAGACCCCGGCGGATCTCTTTATCTGCCAACTTTCCACCAACGATGCCGCCCGCGGGCTGCCCATCGGTGATATCGAGACCGCCATCCGCGACGTGATCGCCGAGGCAAAGCGCCGGTGGGACTGTCCCATTCTTTTCTATACCGGCACCCGGTTTGAAAGCGAAAATTACGCGGCGATGGTGGAGCTGCTGCTTCGGTTGCAGAAGGAATACGGCTTTGCCGTGCTGGATCTGTGGAACGATGCGGAAATGAATGCCGTTTCCAAGTATGACTATGCCCGTTTTATGCGCGACCCCGTGCATCCAAACCTTACCGGTTACCGCAAGTGGTGGCTGCCGAAGTTTATGGATGCCTGCGAGAAACTTTAAGGACAAGAGAAAGACCGTGTCGGAAGGACACGGTCTTTTTTACCATATAAAGGGTATCAGGCGGTATTTGACCCGCGTTTTGTATTCGGCATAGCCGGGAAGGCCGCGGGTGAGCACCTTTTCCTCGTTTTGAATGCGGAGGACGAGGATAGCGGCGTAGGGCACGAAGCACAGAAGGCTCCACCAGGAGCCGAGCACCACGGGAATGGACAGAAAGAGCCAGAGGGTGACGGCGTACATGGGATGGCGCACGATGCCGTACAAACCGGTGTCCACCACCTGCTGTCCCTCCTGCACTTCCACCGTGCGGGAGAGATAGGCGTTCTCGCGCATGACCTCGGCATAGAGGGCATAGGAGATGAGCAGCACCGCTGCGGCGAGGATGGCCGCCCATGTGGGAACACGTGACCAGGCATAGCGGTGATCAAGCCCGGCGATGACAAAACCGGCGATGAAAAGCAGCGCCGAGAGGGCGAGAACGCTCTTCTGGGTATCCTCCTTCTCCTTGGCGCTGAGCCGCTTTTCCAAAAGCTCCGGGGATTTTATAAAAAGCACCGTGCCGAGGAGGAGCATCGGCAGGAAAAGGAGCCCGATGAAGAGCCAGCCGCCGGGATAGGCAAGGGTGCCGGCAGGAAGAAAAAGCAGCGCGGACACAAGGGCCAGCCCCAGCAGATATTTGGCAAGCGCTTTTGCAAGAAGCCTCATAACATATTCTCCTTCTGTTAGATCATGCGCCGCCGGCGGTGGATTTTTTCTCCTTGCCGTCCCGCAGAAGCGCTCGCAGAGTCTCGGCATCCCGGGCGGCGAGGGCATCCCGATATTCCGTAAGATGGCCGATCAGCACATCCACCTCGTGGGTGAGAAAATCCGCATCGTCCAGAAAGAGCTCCGTCCACATGTCCTCGTCCAGCCGGGCCACACGGGTCATATCCCGGAAGCTTCCGGCGGAAAAGCCCCGGCGGCGCTGAGCCTCCGGCGATTTGACATAGGCGGAGGAGGTGATGTGGGCAAGCTGCGAGGTGTAGGCGATGATGCGGTCGTGCTCCTCGGGATCGGAGAAGGTCACCGAGCCAAAGCCCACGTCGAGAAAGAAGGCTTTCATGCGCTCAAGCAGTCCGGCGCTGTGGCTTTCATCGGGGGTGAGGATCATGGATGCCCCGTCAAAGAGGGTGGATGCGGCGTTGACAAAGCCGCCGCGTTCCTTGCCCGCCATGGGATGCCCGCCGAGATAGGTAAAGCCGTGGGCGGCGGCAAGAGGTGCAAGGGCGGCCACCGTCCGCCGCTTGACACCGCAGAGATCGATGAGAACGGCATGCTTGGCAATATCCTCCGCATGACCCTCCGCCCAGAGAATCGCCGCGCCGGGGCGCAGGGCGAGAAAAACCATATCGCAGGCGGGGAGGTTGTCGGGCGTGAGCTCGCTGTCGATGGCACCGCACATGCGGGCCATCATCAGGGTCTCGCGATCAAGATCGGCGCCGAAGACCTCGTGAGAGGTCTTTTCTTTAATGCTTTTGGCCATGGAGCCGCCGATGAGCCCCAGACCGACAATGGCGATCTTCATTTATTCCGCCTCCTGTGTTTTCAGAAAACCGTGCAGACCAAGGAGCCTGCCCGCAAGCCCGGCAAAGGCCTCCGGCCGCAGGGACTGGCTGCCGTCGCAGAGGGCGTGCGGCGGGTCGTTGTGCACCTCGATGATGAGACCGTCCGCCCCGCCGGCCACGGAGGCCGCCGCAAGGGCGGGCACCAGCGCCGATTTGCCGGCGGCGTGGCTGGGATCGACGATGACGGGCAGATGGGTGAGCTTTTTCAGCACGGGAACGGCGCTGATATCCAGAGCGTTTCGGGTGTAGCTCTCAAAGGTTCGGATGCCACGCTCACAGAGAATGACCTTTTCGTTTCCTCCGGCCATGACGTATTCCGCGCTCATCAGCCATTCCTCGTAGGTGGCGGACATGCCGCGCTTGATCATCACCGGTTTATCCTGACGGCCGAGCTCCCGCAGGAGGTTGAAATTCTGCATATTGCGGGCACCCACCTGAATGACGTCCACATCCTCAAAGAGGGGAAGCTGGGAAAGATCCATCAGCTCCGTCACGATGGGGAGCCCCGTTTCCCGCTTTGCAAGGGAGAGCAGTCGAAGTCCTTCCTCGCCGAGTCCCTGAAACGCGTAGGGGGAGGTGCGGGGCTTGAAGGCACCGCCGCGCAGCATGGTCGCGCCCGCGGCCTTGACCGCCCGCGCCACGGCGAGGATCTGCTCCTCCGTTTCCACCGAGCAGGTGCCCGCCATAAGGGTCAGATTTCCGCCGCCGATCTGCGTGTTTCCCACGGGGATGACGGTGTCCTCGGGGTGGAACTTGCGGTTTGCGTTCTTATAAGGCTCCTGAACGCGCTTGACCTCCTCTACGATGTCCAGCGCGGAGATAATGTCCATATCCAGTGCGGAGGTGTCGCCCACGAGGCCGAGAATGCGGTGGGAGGCACCTTCGCTTTCATGCACGGTGATGCCCTTGTCGGAAAGCCATGCGATAAAGCTTTCCAGCTGTCTGGGATTGGGATCTGTTTTCAGAATGACGATCATTTTACGATACCTCCGGAAAAATAAAACCCGCCGCCGGGAGATCCGGCAGCGGAGCAAAAATACGGTTATCTGAAGGGCGATTTATTTCACCATAAACCATTGTTTGCCGCACCGGAAAAAGCCTTGCCGTAGTAATACGCAAAGCCGTAATAATATCCGTAATAGCAGGAACGGTAAGTCATGGTGTAACCCTCATGTGTAAAACGTACGTTTAGCATACCACAAATGCCGCGAAAAGAAAAGGGGTTTTCGGGAAAAAGTTTTTGGAAGGGGAGCGGGGCGAGAGAGGGAGGAGGAAATGGAGTGATCGAAAAGTGAGTAAATGTGGGATGGTGGATTGGCTTAAAAAGAGAATTTGTTTTGAAATGTGTAGTTTTTGGAATAAATGCAGCATTGCGCGGATGATGTAATTATAGCACCATATCATCGAAAAATCAATGATTATTTCGCAATAAATGGTTTATTCCAAAAACTACACATTTGCAATTGTGGCAGATCTCAACGGCGACGGCCGCATCCGCGCACAGGAGGCACGCACCCTGCTCCAGGCATCCTCCGGCAGTGCTACGCTTAGCTGGTAATTGCGTTATTCAGTGATAAAAGGAGTTCGTTATGGAAGTTATTTCTCTTGTTGGATGTTCTGATGGCGGAAAAACAACCACACTGAAGAAGTTAATTTTAGAGCTTTGTTGTAATCGAGGCGCGATTATACAAAATGTTAACGGTGTGGAACAATGTAGCACATTTATAACGCCTAAACGCCTTGTACCGCCTGAAACGTTGCAAGGTTATATCGCTAAGCATACCGATGTAACAATCGTGGTTGAATATAATGGCAAACGTGTTGGAATCACTACCATTGGTGACGGTTGGGCCTTGATTAAACCGCAACTTGATAGGATTGGGTGTTGTGATAAGATCGTGTTGGCTTGTCACGATTCGAAGCTTGTTTATCAAAACATACAAGCATATAAGAATGCTCAGGGGTGCTACGTGAGTTCCTTACAAAAGGTATGGCATGTGAAATGCGTTGGGAAAATGGAACCTAAATTTCAACAATGTTGTGACCTCTCAGTGCAGTTAAGCATCAATGAGATTATATCTCTTCTATAAAGCCCAAAAGTACAATTCTAGATTTATTTGTGATAGGTGACAAAATGAAAAAAATATTTAAAAGAATATGCTCGCTTATTCTTGCGATAGCAATTGTGCTTCCCTCGGTGCCTATGAAAACATTTGCTCTTCTTAGTGGCAGTATCGGTGGCGTTTATTGGGACGTTACGGGTAATGTCTTAACTATCTCAGGCTCTGGATATATGGCTGACGGCAGTCCTTGGGTTGCTGCGATTGATGATTATTATCAATATAACACAAATGTGCAGGGCATCCGCCACATCTTACACGTGGAAATTAAAGACGGAGTGAAAAACATCGGAAACAATGCTTTTAAAAACCATACGGGTCTAAGTGAGGTAACCATTCCGTCAAGTGTGATGAGCATTGGCCACTATGCATTTTATGGTTGTAATAGGTTTTTTTACGAGATTACACTCACTGAAGGAGTGGAAACTATTGGCAGATATGCATTTGCTGATTGTAGCGAACTTAGGCGAGTAGATGTGCCATCTACCGTAAAGCGTATTGGAAAGTGCGCCTTTATGTCATGTAGTAACCTTAGTGTTGTTAGTGTGCCTGAGGGGGTAACGAGCATTGGCAGCGAGACTTTTGTTGGTTGTAGTTCTTTGAAGAACATAATTATTCCGGAGAGTGTGACGACTATCGGTCATAATGCATTTTCTGAGTGTAGTTCCCTTAAGAGCATTACTATTCCAAAGAGCGTTATGACCATTGAGCCTAATACTTTTTTCGAGTGCAGTAACCTGGAGACGATTTATTATTCTGGCACTAAAGAAGACTGGGATTCGCTCTTGGTTTCAGAGGGGAATGAGGCGCTACTGAATGCAAATGTTATCTACAATGTTGTTGCCTCTGGTTATTGCGGAAGCGAAAAAGTCGGAAATGATTGGGGATACGAAAATAACCTAGTCTGGGCACTTGATTCAGCAGGAACTTTAACTATCTCTGGAAACGGAAGTATAGTTAATAGCGAGATCGCGCCTTGGCATGAATATTATGACCAAATTAAGTCAGTTATCATTAAGTCTGGCGTAACATCCATTGGAAATTATGGCTTCAAGGCATGTAGTACTCTTACAAGCGCGACTATCCCTGACAGCATGACTAGCATCCCTAACTACATGTTCATGGAGTGTACCTCATTGAAGAGTGTTACTATCCCCTATGGAGTGACCCAAATACCTGGAGGTATGTTCTATGGATGTACCGCCCTTGAGGATGTAACGATTCCAGAAAGTGTAAGGAAAATCTGGGGAGAAGCTTTCTATGGTTGCAGTTCGCTGACGAGCATAGTTGCTCCAGGCACCATCGGAAGTTATGCTTTTGCGAATTGTAGTTCTCTAACGAGCGTGACGATTGACTCAGATAACAAAAGTATCAGTGAAGGCGTTTTCGACAACTGCGAAGAATTAAAGACGGTTTATTATCTTGGAACGGAAGAACAATGGGCAGAGGTGACAATTTACCCCGAAAACGAATCTTTGCTAAATGCAAATATCATCTTTAGGCGTTATTATGGTTATGAAGGGTCCATATTATGGCAGCTTAATTCAGAGGGTCTACTGACTATTTCTGGAACTGGTGACATGAATGACTATAAGCCGGAATCGTACGGAACAAACACCCCTCCTTGGTGCAAGTATAGCAAAGAAATTAAGAGAGTAATTATTCAACCCGGAATTACGTATATCGGATCAGATAGCTTCTCCGCGTGCTGGTATCTGACAAATGTAACCATCCCCTCAAGCGTAAGAAGCATTGGATACTATGCCTTCGGCGAATGCAGTTCGCTTGAGAGCGTAAATATCTCCGAAGGCGTAACGAGTATCGGAATCTCTGCATTCACTGACTGCAGCTCGCTTACAAGTTTAACCATCCCCACAAGCGTAACTCGTATCGAAAGCTCTGCGTTCTCCGGCTGCAGTTCGCTTACGAGTGTAACCATCCCCACAAGCGTAACGAGCATCGGAAGTCAAGTATTCAAGGGCTGCCGCTCACTTACGAGTATAACGATCCCCTCTAGCGTAACGAGCATTGGAGATAGAACTTTCTACAACTGCGATGCGCTTGCTAGCATTACCATCCCCTCAAGCGTAACAAGCATTGGGGAATGGACCTTCTCCTACTGCGACTCGCTTACAAGCATCACCATCTCCTCGGGGGTAACGAGCATCGGAAACTATGCCTTCTACGGCTGCATCGCGCTCGTGGACGTCTATTACTCAGGAAGCAGTGATGAGTGGAATGCTATCGTGATTGGCAGTGGTAACAGTAGTCTTACTAATGCGACCATTCATTTCCCTGCAGTTCCGCTTCCTGACTTTGCTGTTACTTCCACCGCAAATAACGCTACCATCACTGCCCCAGAGGGCGGCTGGAGGGTGGGAGATAACACCTTTACCGTAAGCTGCGATACCGCCTGCTATGTGGTGGTAAGCTATGACGGAGGTGTGACCTACACCCGCCTTGCGGCGACAAAGAGCGGAGATGCGTATTCATTCACGGCGCAGAACATGGATGCAGATACCATTATCTCCGTGGGCGTTGTGGGCGATCTGAACGGCGACGGACGTGTCCGTGCCCAGGAAGCCCGTCAGGCGCTGCAGGCATCCTCCGGCTCCGCAGAGCTGACTGCGCTCCAGACCATTGCGGCAGACCTCAACGGCGATGGCCGCATCCGCGCACAGGAGGCACGCACCCTGCTCCAGGCATCCTCCGGCAGTGCTGCCCTTAGCTGGTAAAAACGCGATCGAAGATGAAAGGGAAAACATATATGCATAAGATCACAACGAAATTTATTGCACTGGTCCTTTGCCTTACGCTATGCCTGAGTTTTTGTATCACGGCGCTTGCGGCAAATGGAACCAACACGCAGGGAGTTTCCTTCTCTGTGAGCCTCTCCTCAACCTCGCTTGATGTAAGCAGCGCAACACAGACAGTTACTGCGACCATCAAAATGTCCAAGTCGGCGAAGATCGTCGATATGGAGTATAAGGTTTCTCTGAGCAGCGGCCTTACCATGAGCGAGCCCTCCACACCCAACGGAACCGGTACACCGTCATGGAATGCCGGCTCCAAGTTCATGACCTGGATGAACGCTACCGAGATCACAACCAGCACGCTCGGAACTTTTGTTATCACCATTCCCGCAAATGCAACAGGCAGCTTTACTGTTGATGTGACCGCGATCGCACTCAGCGATAATACCGGTTACTGGGTAGACGGTGCGAGTGCATCGGCCAGCTTTACTGTAGCCCCCAAGGCTACGGCGACTCCCAAGCCCACCGCGACTGCAACGCCCAAACCCACGGCAACCGCTACCCCCAAGCCCACCGCGACTGCAACGCCCAAACCCACGGCAACCGCTACTCCCAAGCCTACTGCAACTGCAACTCCCAAGCCTACTGCAACTGCAACTCCCAAGCCCACCGCAACCCCTACCCCGAAACCTACGGTGAAGCCGACGGCAACGTCTACGCCGAAACCGACCGTAAAGCCTACAGCAACCACGAAGCCTACTGCGAAACCCACGGCGACCGCAAAGCCTACGGCGACAGTAAAACCCACGACAAAGCCCACGGCAACCCCCAAGCCAACGGCGACTGTAAAACCCACGACAAAGCCTACGGCAACTACGAAGCCCACCGCGACAGTAAAACCCACGACAAAGCCTACGGCAACCCCCAAGCCAACGGCAACTGCAAAGCCTACGGCGAAGCCCACGGCAGCTACGAAGCCCACCGCGACTGTGAAGCCGACGGCTACGGTGACTGCGAAACCCACCGCAACGCCGACTGCAGCGCCTGCGGTAACCACAAAGCCGGAGCCTACGGCAACGCCCGGAGCCGGGGTTGCACCTGTTGCCACCGCAACGCCGAAGCCTACCGAGGCTGTCAAACCGACTGCTGAGCCTACAGAGCCTACTCCGGAGCCTGTGGAACCGAGTGAGCCCTCTTCCGAGTCCGGCGAGTCAACTGCCGATCCCAGTGAGCCTGCCACGGAACCCGGTGAGTCGACCACAGAGCCTACTCCGGAGCCCGAGCCGCAGCCTGTTGAGAAAAACGGTAACGACTGGCTCTGGTGTCTGCTTCTGATCCCGGCTGTCGGTGTGATCATTGCTATAGTGATCGTCAAAAAGAAAAAAGCATAAATAACGGATACGCTTTAATCACGCAAACATAAAAGTCACCTTCCGCACGGAGGGTGACTTTTTTGTGGTATATATCAAAAATCCACCGTCCTCGGCAGAGGGAGGCGGGGAGGATAGCGGAAAATATGCGGCGGTTCTTGAAAAAATTTCGAAAAGGGGGTACAATATGGAAAAAGGTTACAGTTTGTTTCCCCGAAAGGAGTTTTTGTAAAATGAGCGAGACAAGACAGGGAAATCTTTCCGTCAACAGTGAAAATCTGCTGCCGATCATCAAAAAGTGGCTCTATTCCGAGCAGGATATTTTTATCCGTGAGCTGGTGTCCAACGCAAACGATGCCATTGCCAAGCTCCGCGGCCTTGCGGGCATCGGTGAGGCGGAGATCGCCGAGGACGAGGCGTTCCGCATCGACGTGTACACCAACCGGGAGACGGGTGAGCTGCGCATCTGTGACAACGGCATCGGCATGACCGCCGAGGAGGTGGAGAAGTACATCAATCAGGTGGCCTTCTCCGGCGCAAAGGATTTTCTGGAGCAGTACAAGGACAAGTCTGCCGATGCGCAGATCATCGGCCACTTCGGTCTCGGATTCTATTCTGCCTTTATGGCGGCGGATCTCGTCACCATCGACACCCTTTCCTTCCGCCCCGGCGCGGAGGCGGTGAGATGGCAGAGCGGCGACAGCGCGAGCTTTACCATGGGCCCCTCCGACCGCGAGACGCGGGGTACCTGCATTACCCTGCACATGGCGGAGGACAGTAAGGAATTCCTCGAATACGGCAAGCTGCACAGCGTACTGCTGAAATATTTCCGCTTCCTTCCCTATGAAGTTTATCTGCACGATGCCGCAAAGCCCCCGAAGGAGGGCGAGGAGGCACCCGAGGAGAAGCCGGTCAACTGTGAGCCTCTGTGGAACAAAAAGCCCTCGGAGTGTACCGATGAGGAGTACAAGCAGTTCTATCATGAGGTCTTCACCGATTTCTCCGACCCGCTGCTGTATGTGCATTTAAATATTGATTATCCCTTCCGGCTGCGGGGAATTCTATATTTCCCGCGGATGAAAAACGAGATGCAGAACATAGAGGGCGAGGTCAAGCTCTACTGCAATCAGGTCTTTGTGGCGGACAACATCAAGGAGGTCATTCCGGAATATCTGCTGCTCCTGAAGGGCTGCATCGACTGCCCGGATCTGCCGCTGAACGTTTCTCGCAGCTTCCTGCAGAGCGATGCCACCGTGCAGCGCATCTCCTCTCACATCTCCAAGAAGGTCTCCGACCGGCTGTGCTCCCTCTTTGATAAGGAGCGGGAGACCTACTGCGCCGACTGGAAGGACATCAATCCCTTTGTGAAGTTTGGCTGCCTGCGGGACGAGAAGTTCTACGAGCGCATGAAGAAGGCGCTGATTTTCGAGACCATCGGCGGTGAATTCAAGACGGTGGATGAGTACGTGGAGGCGCTGCCCGCAAAGGAGGCCGAGGGCGATCGCCCGGCAGAGAAGAAGGTCTACTACGTGACCGATCCCGTGCAGCAGGCGGCGTACATCGATCTCTTCAAGGAAAAGGGCATCGCCGCGGTGGTGCTCGATCAGTATATCGACAACTATTTTATCTCCTTTATGGAGAGTAAGACCCCCGGCCTGCGCTTTATGCGCATCGACTCCGATCTGTCCGATCTGTCCGGGGAGGGCGGTGCGGACGTAGGGGCTGCGGAAGAGCTTTTCCGCGGGCTTGAAGAGGGGCTGAAGGTGCGCAGCGAGACGCTGTCTGCCGGGGCCATGCCGGCGGTCATTCTCCAGTCGGAGACCACCCGCCGCTTCCGGGAGATGAGCCGGATGTACGGCCAGGATCCCTCCGTTTTCCCCGCAGAGGAGGAGCTGGTGATCAACTCTGCCTCGCCCCTGATCGCCGCACTTGCCGGTATGGCGGGGGATGAGAGCCGCCGGGCGGATGCGGAGCTGCTGGCCCGGGAGATCCGGGATCTCGCGAAGCTCAATCAGGCACCTTTGACGGCGGAGCAGATGAAGGAATTCACCGCCCGCACCCTGTCCATCCTCAGCCGCATTGCGGATCAATAACAAAATCACCTATAGGGAGGAGAATTTCCCATGAGAAGCATTATTTTTGATACGGATATCGGCCCGGATTGCGACGACGTCGGCGCGCTGGCCATGCTGCACAGCTTTGCGACGGCAAAGCGCTGCCGCATTGCTGCCGTCACCCATTGCACCTCCAATCCCTGCGGCGCAGGCTGCGCCGATGCGGTCAACCGCTGGTACGGCCGGCCGGAGCTGCCCGTGGGCACGACGAAGCGGGAGGGTTTCCTGCGGGAGCATGAGAAATACAACCGCTACATCATGGAGCATTACGACAACCGCTTTACCCGCCGTCAGCCCGAGGCTGCGGTGCGGGTGCTGCGCCGTGCCCTGGCCGAGGCGGTGCCCGATTCGGTTATCATCTGCGCCGTCGGCCCGCTGAACAATCTCGCGGAGCTGCTGGATTCCAAGGCCGATGCCATCTGTCCTCTGTCCGGCCGTGAGCTCATCGAAAGCCGCGTTCACCGGCTGGTGACCATGGCGGGCAGCGAGACCTTCGGTGAGTACAACGTGGTCTGCGACGTGGATGCGGCGCGCAGCGTGCTGGAAGGATGGCCGGGCGAGATCTGGGTGTCTCCCTTTGAACTGGGTGCCGGAGTCATGACCGGCGGCTTCCGGGAGCGCCTCTCGGCCAATCATATCGTCTGCAAGGCCTACGAGCTTTACACCGAGAACGGCTTCCGTGACAGCTGGGATCTGACCGCCGTCTGGGCGGCAGCCATGGGCGAGGCTCCCCTCTTTACCCTTTCCGCACCCTGTAGCCTGAAGATCGGCGAAAAGGGCATCATGGGCGTTACGGAGACGGAGGAGGGCAACGCCCGCATCCTCCGGGCCGCAACGGATAAGGAGACCATTGCGCGGACACTGGATTCCGTCATCGACGGCACCTATGATTTCCGGAGGGCATAACGAATGAAGATCGGATACAGCGGCAATCTTGCCGCTATGGAGACGGCGGCAAGGCTGGGATACGATTATTTCGAGACCGCCGTGCAGGATATCGCGGCACTCTCCGATGAAGATTTTACCGCGGCAAAGGAAACCGTCGCAAGGGCGGGGATTCCTCTGCTTGCGGGTAACGCGACCTTCCCCAGGGCCATCACCCTTGCGGGTCCCGGCGTGGATATCGGCGCGACCGAGCGCCACCTGCGCCATGCTTTCCGCCGGATGGCGGAGCTTGGATGCCGCATCGTGGTCATGGGCAGCGGAAAACGCAGGGAATACCCGGAGAATTTCTCCCGGGAGACGGCGATGCGCCAGCTTTCTCTTGCGGCGACCCTCATGGGTGAGATCGCGGCGGAAAACGGCATGATCGCCGTGATGGAGCCCCTGTGCCGCAAGGAGACCAACCTCATCAACACCGTTGCCGAGGGCGGCGAGTTTGTGGAGCAGGTAGGCTGCCCCGCATTTCTGCTGCTGGCCGATTACTACCATATGGCCGCCGACGGCGAGAGCATGGAGGGGCTGAAGACGTATAAAGCTCTCCTTCGCCATGCACATATTGCCGAGCCGGAGGGACGCGGCCCCGTTCCGGCGGGCTCGGAGGCCTGCGACCCCTTCTTTGCGGCCCTCGCGGAGATCGGCTACACGGGTATGCTCTCCTTTGAGGGCATTATGCCCAAGGAGGGCACCGAGGAGGCTATGGCGGAGACCTTACAGAGCCTTCGCCGGTTTGCCGAAAAACACGGTCTGTAAAGGGATAAAGAGAGGCCTTTCGGCACATCCTATGCCTGAAGATCAAAAGGGCAAGGAGGATATGTCAATGCTGAAGGGATTTGTCACGGGCATGCTTGCGGGAGTTACCGCGGGAATGGCCGCGGGGATGTTCATCGCCCCCATGACCGACCGGAATATGCGTGCCTTCAAAAAGAACGCAAACAAGACCATGCGCGCTATGGCTGATCTTGCGGAAGGCATGGGTATCGGTGCAAAATAAGAGGGAAAGCGGCTGCCTGCAAAAAGCGGGCAGCCGTTTTTGTAAGGATTCAAATTGAAAAACAGAGCGGAATATGCTATACTTTCTGTGTTATACATAGCTTACTTCCTAAAGGGATGTGTAAAAGAATGAAAGAGAATATGCAGTTCCGGATCGACGGGATGAGCTGTTCGGCTTGTTTGGCAGCGGTGGAACGGGCGGCGGCGCGCGTTCCCGGTGTGGAGGAGGTCCAGGTGGATCTTCTTTCCGGGCTGATGAAATGCATTTGTGAGCCTGAGGCGGCAGAGGCCGTCTGCCGGGCGGTGGAAGGTGCCGGCTTCGGTATTTCCCCGCTGCGCGGCGCGGCACCTCCCATGCCGGAGGCAAAGGGTGAGCGGGTGTGGCTTCGGCTCATCCTGTCGGCCTGCTTTCTGCTGCCGCTGATGTATCTCTCCATGGCACATATGGGGTTCCCGCTGCCGAGATTCCTTGCAACGGAGGCCGGACAGACGTTGTCTGCATGGCTGCAGCTTGTTTTGACGGTGCCGGTGCTGTGGCTCAACCGGGCCTTTTTCAAAAAGGGCATCCCGGCGCTCTTTCGTGGGGCGGCCAACATGGACACGCTGGTATCCCTTTCAGCGGCGGCCTCGGTAGGCTTCGGCCTATGGCGGCTCTTTAGCGGGATGTATGCCCATGCGCTGTATTTCGAGTCGGCGGCGATGATCCTTACCCTCGTTACCCTCGGAAAGAGCCTGGAGGCGAGATCCAAGGCCAAAACCGGGGAGGCGGTGCGTGCCCTAGCCGCATTGGCACCGGACACAGTGCGCATCCTGCGCGACGGAACGGAGATCGAGCTGCCCTTTGATGCTCTGCGGGCGGGGGATGTTTTCATCGTTCGCCCGGGTGAGAGCGTACCGGCGGACGGCTGCGTGGTTTTCGGCTCCTCTGCGGTGGATGAATCCGCCCTGACGGGCGAAAGCCTTCCCGTGGACAAGGAGGAGGGGGACACGGTGCTGTCTGCTTCGGTGGTGCAAAGCGGCGTGCTCCATATCCGTGCCGACCGGGTGGGAGAGGAGAGCACCCTTTCCCGCATGATCGAAATGGTGCGGACTGCCGGTGCATCCAAGGCACCGGCGGCAAAGCTTGCTGACCGCATCAGCGGGATCTTTGTGCCGACGGTAATGGTCATCTCCCTCGTTACACTGGCGGTATGGCTTATATTTGGTGCTGAATTTGAATTTGCGCTGACCTGTGCCCTCTCGGTGCTGGTCATATCCTGTCCCTGTGCGCTGGGGCTGGCCACACCCGTTGCCGTCGTGGTGGCGGTGGGCAGATGTGCCCGGGCGGGCGTGCTCGTCAAGTCGGCGGAGGCGCTGCAGGTGCTTGCCGGTGCAGATACGGTGCTTATGGACAAAACGGGCACCCTTACCCGGGGAGAGCTTTCCGTGGAGGAGCTTGTCTGTGCCGACGGCATTTCGGAGGAGGAGCTTCTGCGCATTGCCGCCGCGCTGGAGGCGGGCAGCGAGCATCCCGTGGCGCGGGCGATCCGGGCACGGGCAGAGGGGCTTGCTGCTCCGGCGTGCACGGATTTTGCCGCGATATCCGGCCTCGGCGTGCGCGGCTGTATCGACGGCGCGGAGGCTATCGGCGGAAATGCCTCCTGCCTTGCGGAGTTTGGCATCGATACCGCGGAATATACGGAGCGCGCCGACCGCCTTTCGGAGGAAGGGCGAACGGTGGTGTGGTTTGCCCGTGCGGGCCGCCTGCTGGGCCTTGCTGCCCTGTCGGATATGCCGCGCCCCGGTGCCGCAAAGGCGGTGAAGGCGCTGCATTCCCTCGGCCTGCGGGTGGTCATGCTCACCGGAGATCATGAGCGTACCGCCCGGCGCATCGCGGCGGAAATCGGTGTGACGGAGGTCGTCGCCGGTGTGCTGCCGGAGGGCAAGGAGGCCGCCGTGGCGGCGGAGATCGCCGCCGGACATACCGTGGTCATGGTGGGTGACGGCATCAACGATGCCCCGGCGCTTGCAAGGGCAAACGTCGGCATTGCCGTGCGCAGCGGAACGGATATTGCCGCCGAAAGCGCCGACGTGGTGCTGATGTCGGAGGATCCGGGGGCCGTGGCGGATGCGATCCTTTTTGGCCGCCGCACCCTGCGCATCATCCGGCAGAATCTCTTTTGGGCGTTTTTCTACAATGTGCTCGGTATTCCCATTGCGGCGGGTGTGTTCTATCCCGTATTCGGGCTGCAGCTCAACCCCATGATCGGCTCTGCCGCCATGAGTATCAGCTCGCTGTTTGTTGTCAGCAATGCGCTGCGGCTTGTGAAAATGAAAGGAAGAGAAGAGAAATGAAAAAGATCGTCAAGGTTTCCGGTATGATGTGTGCCGGCTGCTCCGGCCGGCTGGAGCGAGCTCTCAAAGCGACGGCGGGGATCACCGCGGCGGAGGTATCCCTTGCGGAGAACACGGCATACGTTGAGACCACCCTTTCCGATGCGGAGCTTTGCGCCCGCATTGCCGAGATCGGATTCAAGGCAGAAGAAATTATCGAAAAATAAAGACGGAAAGACCGTGTGCAGGCTGCACGCGGTCTTTTTATGACATGCAGAGAGCAGAAACATTTTATTTCGGGAAAGTTTGGTAGAATTGCCCTTGCAATTTAAGCAGAAATATATTAGTATAGACCAAACGAATGAGAAAGGTGTTTTTTAAATATGGAACTGGATAAAATCTATCTTGATCCGAAGGATTTCGGCGCCGTGGGTGACGGTGTTCACGACGATACCGAAGCCATCCGCGCAGCGATGCAGCAGGCGGCGGAAAAGCATTGCAGCGTGCGTTTCTCCGCAGGTGTTTACCGCACGGATGTGATCTACGTTCCCCAGCAGATCGAGGTTTGCGCCGCCGTGACCTGGTCTTATAAGCTTGTCGGCAGAACGGTGCTCATTCCGGCCCACGAGGATCAGGAGTGCATCCTTGAGATCTCCGATGCCATCGGCACCACCTTTTACGGTATTTCCCTTGACGGCCGCGGTATGGGAACCAACCTGCACGGCATGAGTATGAACCGTGAGCGCCATGTGACCCGTGCTGAGCATTCCATCCGCATCGACAACTGCCGCATCTTCAACTGCACCGGCAACGGCATCAACATGGTGGGCGCCTGGGCGGTATCCATGCGTCAGAGCCAGTGCATCGGAAACCAGGGCTACGGCTTCTATCTGGACGGCTGCGATGCCTTCATTGTGGACAACTGGTTCTCCGGCAACGGCAAGGCCGGCTTTGGCGGCGACACCTGGAACTCCGCCGTCAACTTCACCTCCAACCGCATCGAGTGGAACCGCGAGTGCGGTGTCAAGCTCATGGGCGGTATGCGCTACAACCTCACCGGCAACTATTTTGACCGCGCCTCCGGTCCTGCCATCGTCATTGTGGATGCCCCGAACTTCCACAAGCGTCTCCATAAGGAGCATACGGTCATGCCCTATGCCATCACCGTGACGGGCAACACCATCGTCCGCAGCGGCGCGCAGGCGGAGCCCGGTTCCAATGATGACTGCCAGATCTACATGCGCAAGGCCGTCGGCTGCACCGTCACCGGCAATACCTTCAACGTCTGGAAGAATGACGGCCAGAGCGGACGTGTTTCTCCCTGGTACGGCATCATCCTTGAGCAGTGCGCCCACTGCGCCGTTACCTCCAACGCCATGATGGCGGGTGCGGTAAAGGAGCTCATCGTTGACCGCGGCGGCCACGGTGCGGGCATGGTCATTGCAAACAACACCGGCATCCCCCTGCCCGAGGCGGCCTGGGAGTGCCAGGATCCCTTCACCCCCGTGCATTTCCTCTCCGAGGGCGGTGCCCCCTGGTATTCCGAGATGCTCGAGGGCGAGAGCAACGAGTAAGATTCCTTTATCGGAGCCGAATACGTCGTTTTTATATAAAACACCACGGACTTCATGTCCGTGGTGTTTTGTGCTTAAACGTATTTGCTTGCCTGCAAATTGAACAGCTCGGCATACTTTCCGTTTTGTTTCAAAAGCTCAAAGTGCGAGCCCTGTTCGATAATATGTCCGTCATCGATGACAAAGATCTTATCGGCAAGGGTGGTGTTTGAAAGCCGGTGTGAGATCGTGACCGAGCTTTTGCCCTCGCTCAGATGATAGAGCTGTTCAAAAATACGGTCCTCGGAGATCGGATCGAGGGCGGCGGAGGGCTCGTCAAGAATCATGTATTCGCTGTCCTTGAAATAGGCGCGGGCGAGCCCAACGAGCTGCCACTGACCGCCCGACAGGTCTTTTCCGTTGTCGGCATAGTAGCGACCGAGCACGCTGTCAAATCCGTTCTCCCAGTCCTTGATGATTTCGCTTGCTCCGCTGATGCCACAGGCCTTTTTCAGCTTTTCGTCATTAAAGCGTTCATCGAAATCGGAAAGCGCAATGATCTCACGAAGGGGCAGACAGTAGGTCACGTAATCCTGGAACAGTACGCCAAACACCTTGCGCACGGCATAAACGTCATATTCCTTCAGATCCACACCGTCGAGCTTGATGCAGCCCTCTTCAGGGTCGTAGAACCGGAACATCAGCTTGATGATCGTGGATTTTCCGGCGCCGTTCAGCCCGATCAATCCGATCTTCTCCTGCGGATTGATAACGAAAGAACAATTTTTAAGAACGTACTGTTCTGCATTCGGATATCGGAAGCTTACATTGCAGAATTCGATTTTGGGATTTTTCGACGGCTTTAACGTTCCGCTCTTTTCAAGCTCCGGCTGAATCTCCATAAATTCCTGAAGCTCGAGCAGACGCGAATTGCTGTTCAGAAAATCGTTGACGGCACGTACCAATGTCTCGGCCTGACCGCGCAGACGGGTCACCATGCTGAGATTGTACTGCAGGTCGCCGATGCCGATACGTTTTCCAACGACATCAAACACCGATACCGTCAGCACCAGAAATTCGCTGGATACGTTGACGATCATAATCAATGCATTGATGATATTGTGCCGGATATCCTCGGCCTTATTGATCCTGTACAGCTTTTGCCAGATCTCCTTATATTTCTGAATAAAATAAGGCCCGATATGATTCAGCTTGATTTCAAACTGAATATCGTTGTTGAAGAACACATCGCGATAATAATCCTTCCTGCGGTTATCGCGGAGCTGTTCCTTTTCCATTGCCAGCTTGCGCTCGGTGCGTTTTTTGTTATACAGCAGGAAGGGGATCAAAAGAGCAAGCGTAGCAAGACCCAGCCACCATTTGTATGCACAAACGATAACCAGAGTGGCGATGACATTGATAAATGCGGAAATAATGTCAAAAACCAGCCAGGTCATCTGCGTCATGACATTGAAATTACTCCGGGCGTGACGAACCTTATCGCCCATTTTGGCTGAATCAAAGAAGGACAGATCCATGCGGGAGGTTTTTTCCATCATAACCGTCTCAATGTAAAACTGCATCTCGTCGCTGTAACGGTTATCGACATATTCGTTAAACTTTGCTAACAGATAAGTTGTAAGCTGCAGCGCAAGATAAACGGTAAGGCAGAGGATGACGGAATTGCTGCGGTTCTGATAGTCCACAATTCCGTTCAGCACTTCTTTCCACAGCCAAATGTTGATAAGCGGAATTGCCGTGGTGGAGAGGAGGATCAGCAGCTTCATGGAAAAATAGAATTTGGATGCGAGAAAGCTCGTTTTGATCCCGAACCAAACGTTTCTGAACAATCCGGAGAAAAACACTTTGAGCTTATTCATCGTTACGCCTCCTCCTTTGCTGTATATTTCTCGCGCTGGAGGTTATAGAGCTTCGCGTACAGGCCGTCCAGCGCAACGAGCTCGTCGTGAGTGCCCGTCTCCGTGATCTTTCCTCCGTCGAGAACGATCACTTGATTGGACAGCCGTGCGCTGGAGATCCTGTGGGAAATCATGATACCTGTTTTGCCCTCGGAGATTTCCTCGAAGTTGCGGAATATGCGATCCTCTGCCTCCGCATCCAGTGCGGCGGACGGCTCGTCAAAGATGATGATGGGTGCATTTTTGAAATAGGCGCGGGAGAGAGCTATTTTTTGCCACTGACCCTTTGACAGTTCGGTTCCCTTGTCATCAAATTTGCGGGTCATGTAGGAATCCAGACCGCTTTCCAGTTTTGGCTGCAGCTCCTCATAAACGCCGCTTTGCGTGAGCGCATCTTCAATCTCTTTGTCGTTGTCAATTCTGTCCAGCGAAGAAAGCGCAACATTTTCCCGCAAGGACAGCGGATACTGCACATAGCTCTGAAAGAGGGCGGAAAAGAGCTTTCGCACATCACGGATATCATATTCCGACATGGGATAGCCGTTGATCCGAATCTCTCCCGATTCAATCTCATAAAGGCCAAGCATCAATTTGACAATGGTGGATTTTCCCGAACCGTTAATACCGACGATGGACAGCTTGTCACCCCTGTTCAGCGTAAAGGAAACGCCGCTCAGCACATATTTCTCGGTATGTGGGTATTTGAAATATACGTTATCAAAGGTGAGGGACTGAAACGTTTCGAGTCTGCGATCGCCGTGAGTCTCTTCAGCGTTCATAGAAAAGAAATCGAACACTCTCCCCATGATGTCAGTTGATCTTGTATATCCCATAACCAAAATGGACAAAGCTTCCGTAAAAGATCGGGACACGCTTAGGGCAAAACCTGTGTACAGGGCGATATCGCCGATGCTGATCTTTCCGTGAACAGCCTGATAGATTACGAACACGGTAAAGGCAATTTCGCCGCTTCTGCACAAAATTTCAGCAAACAACAGGGAGCCGGTTTTCCTTCTGTCGAGCTTTTTGTTTGCCTCGATATACTGATTTTTTTCCTCGTTGTATCGTGTGGTGACTGCCTCGGTGAGATCATACATGCGCACATCCTTAGCCGGCCACGCATCGGTAAGCATCCAACGGTAATAACAGAATTTACGCACGTCAGGAGCCTGTTTTCTCCGCAGGCTTTCGGCTTTTCTGTCAAACACCATAGTCAGTACGATTCCCGGTACGGTGAGCGCAAGGAATAAAAGCGAAAACCAGAAATGAAAGCGCACAAGGGTTGTAAAAGCGACGGCAAATGTATACAGCAATGAAACGATGAATACGATGCGAACGGCCGTATAGATGGCGGTATTTTTCGCATAGCGAACGTCATCCACCATATCCTTTCCTGCCGAGGAATCGATCACGGACAGGGAAAGCTGTGCCAACTTTTCCTCCAAATCACACTCATAACGATGCTCTGCCTTTTTGAAAAGGCTGTCGTACAAGAGGTTCCGGGCAGAGGTATTGACCGGTGAAATAAGTAAAGATAGACAGTACAAACCAATCCAGAGCAGAATAAGGGAAATCTGCGGATTGCTTGTAACCACGCTGTCAAGAATCTGCTTGAGCGCAAAAGTGCTAAACAGCGTCAGCGTTGAAGCTATGAGGGTCAACACAAAGTAGATGGGTAACATAAACCCACTGGATTTGATCAACAACTTGATCGAATAACCAATTGTTTTCATAAAGAGTTTTGTTCTGTTCAATAAGCATACCTCCATATACACATCCATTTTTTGCGTGCTTACTTAATGTAGAATATACACCAATCGATTTTTATTGTCAAGAAATGAAGCCTTTACGCATGTCAACCATTGGTTGACATGCACATACCCTAAATTCAAAGGCCCGATCTGGCGGCGAGGCGGATTGGGCCTTGGTGAACAAGTTTCCGTCACCGCTCCTCTCCGAGGGCGGTGCCCCCTGGTATTCCGAGATGCTCGAGGGCGAGAGCAACGAGTAAGAATAAAAAGCACAAAAAAGAAGGTTTCCGTATGGAAACCTTCTTTTTTTGATGCTTGTTGTATGAAATTCAGAACTCCATCTTCTTCTCGATGTAGGCAGCGAGCTCGGAGATGGGCAGGCGGACCTGCTCCATGGTGTCACGGTCGCGGACGGTGACGCAGCCGTCACCTT
>JAFQKV010000024.1 GCA_017414715.1 Clostridia bacterium | reverse complement strand
CTCAGCGTGCCGCTGCGATGCTCGGCAAGGATAATTCCGAGCTCAAGCTCGTCTCCTGCCACCTCGGCCACGGCTCCTCCGTCACCGCCATCGACGGCGGCAAGTCTGTGGATACCTCCATGGGCTTCACTCCCCTGGCCGGTCTGCCCATGGGCACCCGCGCAGGCGATCTGGATGCCGGTATCCTGGAGTTCCTGATGAACAAGCACAACATGAACATCGGCGAGATGGTCTCCATCCTCAACAAGAAGTCCGGCGTTCAGGGCGTGTCCGGCGTCAGCAGCGACTTCCGCGATCTGGAGGCCGCTTTCAAGGGCGGCAACGAGAACGCCGGTCTGGCCGTTGATATGTTCAACTACGGTGTCAAGAAGCTCATCGGCGCTTATGCTGCCGCTATGGGCGGTGTGGATGCCATCATCTTCACCGCCGGCGTGGGCGAGAACTCCGCTTCTCAGCGTCTGGCCATCGCCTCCGATCTGGAGTACATGGGCGTGAAGATGGACGCCGAGGCCAACAACGTCCGCGGCAAGGAGACCGTCATCTCCGCAGCCGATTCCAAGGTGAAGGTCCTGCTGATCCCCACCAACGAAGAGCTGATGATCGCCATGGATACCGCCGCTCTGGTCAAGTAATCCAAGCTGACAAAATTGCGCAAGCTAAAACATCCGGGGGATCTTCCTCCGGATGTTTTTTGCGATCATCAGCTCTTCCCCTGCCGCAAGGCAGGACGGCCACACACAAACAAATGTGCCGGAAGGGATTCCCTCCGGCACGTTTTGTGCTTTATTGATCTTTTTTCTGCAGGTTTTTTCGCAGGACACAGTCCCCGGCGGTCAGGCACTGTCCGCAGTGGCAGCAGCCCACCGTGCCGCCCTTCCGGGGATCACTGATCTTGCCCCAAAACCATGCTCCTGCAAGAGCGGCGGCCAAAAACAGCGTCGGTACGATCCATGTCATGAAATCAGCCTCCTTTGAAGTTGCTTCTTTTTCATGAGCATAGCAGGCCCGCGCCCCGCCGTCAGTTGCTTCGGCAACAGGTTTGCGTTTTCCGCAGGCCGTCGCTGAAACTCACAGCCACAAGGAAGTGTTTTCTTCCGCCATCCCCTGCGCGTTTTGGCTCTCCGCCTCCGTCTGCGCATAGGCGGCGTCATTCTTCATTTCCTCCCGGCGCTCGCCGGTATCCCCGTCCGCATAGCCGCCGTCCTGCTTCCGCAGTTCCCACACGGCCCGGAACTTGACCAACAGCACCGCCGCCGCAATGGCGATCACGATCCAAATAATCAGCATAGCGTCCTCCTTTTGTCCGCACACCTTCCGCCCACGGCAGGCTCCCCGCCGTCCGCAGGCTTATCTTGCTGATATTATATCACATCTTGCGCCCCCCGCAATATTTTTTATGAAATTGTCCGCCGTCCCTTCCCTTTTCTGTTTATTGTTGCTATAGGTATAAATCTCATCCCCTTCGTCGGAATGACGAAAACGGACTCCGCCTTTATCGGATGGAGTCCGTTTAACAGAACGACAAATTGGAATTTACTTTACAAGTTCCCATTCTCCCGTTGTTTCATTTTTGTAAAGAGTCAACTTGAATTCTTCTCCGCGATAAAAATAAATCTCTTTACATTCTGGGGTAATATCAATCACAAACCTATGATTTTCCCCTATAGAACCATTGATGCCTCCAAAAGCAGAATAAAATTGTAATTGCATGATTTCGGGATTATCTGACACATTTTTAACTGCTCTTGTATATCCTGCAGAACTTGCAACGCCAACTGCTATTGTCATTTCATTTTTGTAAGGAGGGACAATATAATCTACCAAATATACATCTTTTCTCACATCAAAGCCAGAACCGATGAAATAAGCACCAAATATTAAAACCAAAGCCGATAGAACAGTAATCAGTTTCTTTTTCATGAACTTTCTCCGCAAATCCTTATTTATCTTTTAATTTATTCTATCATATTTTTCTGTTTCTTTCAATGCTTGGTGAACCCGACGAAGATTTATTCAGCAACAATTAAGCGAAAAGGGAAGCCGTCCCCCGCCCCTTGCCCCTCTCCCGCTTTTCTGCTATACTAATGTATTACGGAAACATCCGCACATTCTCTCACAGGAGGTACTGCCATGAAAAGCATCAAACCCGGCCGCGGCCCATCCATGATGAACGCCGCAGGCGCTGTATTCGCTGTGATCTTTGGTATTATCTGGACCATCGCCGCAGCCGGTATGG
>JAFQKV010000023.1 GCA_017414715.1 Clostridia bacterium | reverse complement strand
GCGAAAAAGGGGAGCTTCCCTTCTTCCATGATATCGCCCAGACAAACGCACGTGGACTGTGCCAGAATTTCACACAGAATCACGCCGGGCACCACGGGATTTCCGGGAAAATGACCCTTGAGAAACCATTCCTCGCCGGTAATCCGCTTTTTGCCGTATGCCTTCCCGTCCACACACGCCGCCTCGTCAATCAGAAGCATGGCGTCGCGGTGGGGGAGAATTTCCATAATCTGTTCTTTGTTCATGATGATACCTTATATTTTTCTCAGTGCAATGCAGGCGTTGTGTCCGCCGAAGCCGAGAGATGTGGACAGCGCCAGCGTGGGATCCGCCTTCACTGCCGTGTTGGGGGTGTAGTCAAGGTCGCATTCCTCGTCCGGTTCCGCATAGCCGATGGTGGGCGGAACGATGCCGGTCTGCAGGGCAAATACGCAGGCAATGGCTTCAACCGCGCCTGCCGCACCCAGCATATGACCCGTCATGGACTTGGTGGAGCTGATCTTTGCCGCTCTCGCCTTTTCTTCGCCCAGCGCCTTCTTTACGGCAAGGGTTTCCGTCTTGTCGTTGAGGGGGGTGCTTGTACCGTGTGCGTTGATGTAGATAACCTCGTCTTCGGAGGGATTGCTTTCGTTGTATGCGTCCGCAATGGCTCTTGCTCCGCCTTCCGCATCGGATGCGGGTGCCGTTACATGGAATGCGTCACAGGTACTGCCGTAGCCGGTGATCTCCGCGTAAATCTTCGCACCGCGTGCAGCGGCGTGATCGTAGGATTCCAGAATCAGAATGCCCGCGCCGTCCCCCATAACGAAGCCGCTTCTGCGCTTATCGAAGGGAATGGATGCACAGTCCGGATCCTCGGATTTGGTCAGTGCCATGCAGTTTGTGAAGCCCGCAACCGCCAGAGGATCAATGGATGCCTCCGCACCGCCGGCAATCACCGCGTCCGCATAGCCGTGTCTGATTGCCCGGTATGCTTCACCGATACAGGTGGTGCCGGTTGCGCAGGCTGTGGAAATGGAGAGACAGGGTCCCTTCGCGCCGTGGAGGATGGCAATGTTGCCCGCCGCGATGTTGGAAATCATCTTGGGTACAAAATAGGGGGATACCCGGCCGCTTCCCTTTGTAATCATAACGCTGTTCTCCTGTGTGAAGGTGCCGAAGCCGCCCACACCGGAGCCGACGTATACGCCGAACCGGTTTTCATCCACCTGCCCCCGGATGCCGCTGTCTTCCATAGCCTGTGCGGCAGCCGCAATGGCATACTGGGAGAAAAGGTCCAGTCTGCGTACTTCCGCTTTTTCGATATATTGGAGGGGATCGAAATCTTTCAGCTCCGCCGCAACCTTCACCTTGAAATCCGCGGTGTCAAAGCGGGTGATTCTTCCGATGCCGTTTTTTCCGTTTTTCAGTCCTTCAAAGAAGGAAGGAATGTCAAGCCCGATGGGTGTAACCGCACCCATACCGGTAATAACAACTCTGTTCATGTGTTCTCCGTATATTTTTCAAATAATGACCGATTGCAAAACTCCTGTAAAGGGGAACGGGTCGCTTTTTGAAAAAAGCTCCGCAAAAACTTTTAAAAAGATTTTTGGCTGGCTATAGTGACTGCAATTCCGTGTGCCACTATATATAGAAATTGCATAACACCAGCCGGTATTCACCTGTGATGAAACCGAGTGGAGCGAGCCTCTACCCCGTTCGCCACAGAACATTTTCGAGTGCTTGATTTCGTTTTTGGTGAGTTTTGCATTCGGCTATTTTTCAGATAATGACCGATTGAAAATATATAATATTACGAATGGAGGATCCGGAATACCGCTGCCTCCACCCTCGTGGGATCGCTCCCGGTTCAGACTGAAGAAACGCCGATTCCTGCCTGTCGGGCTTCCGACTCCCCGCATTACATGGCCATGCCGCCGTCGATGCGGATGACCTCGCCGGTGATGAAATCCGATGCCGGAGACGCAAGGAACGCCACCAGAGACGCAACCTCCTCCGGCTTGCCGAGACGTCCGCAGGGGATCGCCTTCAGCACCTCGTCGTTGTTCCGGAATGCCGTGGTCATGGGCGTCTCAATGAAGCCGGGCGCCACCGCGTTTACATTGATGCCGCGGGAGGAAAGCTCCTTCGCCACCGTCTTCGTCAGACCCACCAGACCTGCCTTGGACGCCGCGTAGTTCGCCTGTCCCGGGTTGCCCATCAGCCCCGCCACGGAGCTGATGTTGATGATTTTGCCGTATTTCTTCCGCATGAAGCCCCGGTATGTATGCCGGATCATGTTGAACGCACCCTTCAGGTTGACGCCGATGACGGAGTCGAAATCCTCCTCCTTCATCTGGAGCACCAGCTTGTCCCGCGTGATGCCCGCGTTGTTGACCAGAATGTCAATGCCGCCGAGCGCTTCCGTGATCTTCGCCACAACCTCCGCGCATCCGTCAAAGGAGGAGACGTCGCAGGGGAAATACCCCGCCTTTACGCCGTGCGCCTCACAGAGAGACAGGGTTTCCGCCGCCGCTTCTTCGCTGCACAGATCGATGACGGCAATGTCCGCGCCCATGGACGCCAGCTTCACCGCACACGCCTGGCCGATGCCCCTGGATCCGCCCGTGATTACCGCTGTTTTACCTTCCAGTACCATCTCACTCATCCCAGTACCTCCGAT
Source organism: Clostridia bacterium (assembly GCA_017414715.1). Taxonomy (GTDB): domain Bacteria; phylum Bacillota; class Clostridia; order Oscillospirales; family QAMX01; genus RGIG1911. The sequence continues at coordinate 781 of JAFQKV010000023.1, read as the reverse complement.
GCCGCGGCCTTTACCGATTCGTAATCGTCCGCGTTGTATACCTTCACGCTCTTGTCAATCTTTTTGATCAGACCGGTCAGCGTCTTGCCCGGCCCCACCTCGATAAAGGTGTCAAATCCTTCGCCGATCATGGCGAGTATCGTCTTTTCCCACAGAACCGGGCTCTTGATCTGCGCCGTCATGGTCTCCCGCACGTCTTCCCCGTAGGGAGCCGCCGTACGGTTGGCGTAAACGGGCATCGCCGGTGCCGTAATGTCGAATTCACCCAGCTTCGCGCCGAACGCTTCTGCCGCCTCCGCCATGAAGGGGGAGTGGAATGCGCCCGATACCGCAAGATCCATCACTCTGCAGGGGTGCGCCGCCAGCTTTTCCTTCAGCGCCGCAATGGCTTCCTTTGTGCCGGAAACCACAGTCTGCGCCGCGGAGTTGTAGTTTACAGGGTATACGTCCCCCACTTCGGCACACAGGGCTTCAATAACCGCCGCGTCCAGCTTCAGGACCGCCGCCATGGCCGTGTCGTGCTTTCCCGCCGCTTCGCCCATGACTGCCCCTCTGTGGGTTACGATGCGGAAGCCTTCCTCTCCGGTGTATGCCCCTGCGTATGCCAGCGCCGCGATTTCCCCGAGGGAAAAACCAGCCGCCGCATCCGGCTTTACGCCAAGCTCCGTCAGAGCCAGCGCCGCGCCCAGATCACAGAGGTACAGACAGGGCTGCGTGATTTCCGTGCGCTTCAGTTCCTCGGCCGTGCCCTCAAAGGACTGCGCCATGGTGCCCGGACGGG
>JAFQKV010000022.1 GCA_017414715.1 Clostridia bacterium | reverse complement strand
TGATTGCTTTTATTTTATCACAGCAGTACAAGGAAGCGCAAGCCAGCCAAGGCTTGCGCTTGCGTTATTTACACGATGGAAAGTGCAGGATAAATCTTTCCTTTCCATCCCTCTTACTGAAAGGCTCTCTTTTTGTCTTTTGGTTAAAATCAGTCCAGAATACCGTGAATGGGATTGTGCTTCATGGCAGGCTTGCGGGTGTACTTGCTCTTCAGGCGGTGGGTCTTGCCCTTGTCGGAGGCCTTCTGGAAGGCATCCATCGCCTCAAGGACGTGGAAGGTCTGGTGGTAGTCGGTGCGGCAGAAGCGGCCGGTCTCGATGGCCTTGGCGATATCGGCGAGGCCGAGGGCTCGGCTGTTTTCCTTATAATCGAAGAGCAGGGGCATCTCGCGGATCTCGCCGTCCTCGGGACGGAGGAGCTTGACGGGACCGCCGAAGCCGTTGGGATCGGGCACGTAAAGAGTACCCTCGGTGCCGTAGATCTCAAAGCGGGCCTGACCCTTGTAATACACGTCAAAGGTGGTGAAGAGGGTGCCGGTGGCGCCGCTGTCGAAGTTCAGGATACCGGTGACGTAGGTGGGAACATCAACATCCACCACGGTGCCGGAGAAGGGCTGGCTTGTGATGATGCGCTGATCAAAGCTCTTCTTGCAGACGGCGGAAACGCTGCGGATGCCGCCCAGCAGATTGACCATGGCGGTGAGATAGTAAGGGCCCATATCCATCATGGGACCGCCGCCGTACTTGTAGTAGAAGGCGGGATCGGGATGCCAGGACTCATGCCCGTGGCAGATCATAAAGGCTGCGCAGCCGATGGGGGTTCCGATAAGGCCGCGGTCAATGATCTCACGGCAGGTCTGGATGCCGGCACCCATAAAGGTGTCGGGGGCGCCGCCGAGCATGAGGCCTTTTTCCTCGGCGATGGCGACCAGCTCCTTGCCCTCCTCCAGAGAGGCGGCGAGGGGCTTTTCGGAATAGACGTGCTTACCGGCGAGCAGGGCTGCCTTGGTGACGTCGTAATGCTCGTAGGGGCGGGTGAGGTTGAGCACTAGGTCAATCTCGGGATCGGCAAAGAGCTCATGCATGGTGTCGTAGATCTTGGGAACGCCGTAATCGGTGACAGCCTTCTCCGCGCGCTCACGGATGAGGTCACAGACGGCGACGAGGCGGATCTCCTTAAAGGTCTGGGTGATGTTTTTGAGATAGATGCCGCTGATGGCACCTACGCCGACCATACCGACATTGATCATTTTAGATGTCCTCCGTTGTTATAATAGTTTATTATATTTCCATGGGGTTTGTCCATGCGAGACCGTTCTTTGCGCGCACGCGGGCATAGACGATATCGCCGGGCTTTGCATCAAAGGTGGCCTCGGTGAGGCTTTCACCCCGCAGGGTCATGCCGTCGCGGCCGATGACACCGATGCGGATCTCCTCGGCAGGAGCGCAACGCAGGGAGACGCGTCCGCTGTCCTCGGCACGCCAATCCAGGATCTCGGCACCGGTGGAGGCGTAGAAGCGGCCCTTGCGGATGGCCTCGCCGATGGCGGCACGGGTAAGCTCCGGGGCGGAGACGACGATCCAGCCGCCGAAAAGTTCCGTATCGTGGTGAATATCGTCCGTTGCGGTGCAGTACATATGCATGCCGTTCTCGTTGCAGTAGCGCCAGTAGTCCTCGCCGAGATCGTCTCCGGCAAAAAAAGCACCGTGGTTGAAAATCTCCATACCGGCAACATTGCGGAAACCATAGATATCCTGCTCGTAGTTGCAGCTCCAGCGGGGATGGTTCAAAAACACCGAGCAGCCGCGTACCGTGTAGTAATCGATGATCTGCTGCACCCGCTGGCGGACGGAGGAGGCCTGCCGCTCACCCTTGGTGGTGAGGGTATCGGTCATAAATCCGTCCTCTACCTCCCGCACGTCCTCGGAATAATCGGTGCGGATGGCGTTGAGATGATAATTGTAACGCCGGGTCTCGGGGGTGGTGTTGTAATCGTAGGTGCCGGAGCAGGCATCTGCCTCCACGCCGGAGAGGGTAATGAAATCCGGGCGCTGATAGGGATCCGACCGGGTGTAAACCACGTGGTCGGTCAGGGCAAGGAAGGAATAGCCCTCGGCCTTGTAGCGCTCGATGAGCTCATCCACCGTGTATTCGCCGTCGGAACGGGTGGAATGGATGTGGAGATTGCCCTTGTAGAAATTTCCGTGGGAAAGGGGAGCGTGATCGTGTCTGTAAGGACGGCCCGCTGTGGCAATATCCGCCGCCGCAAAGAGGAAGTTGCGCTCCCGCGCGGGGATAGCGGAATAGAAGGTCTCTGTAAGCTTTGGCTCATAGGGCCAGTGCACGAAGAAGGGCTGGGAGAAGGCAAAGGCTCCGTTTTCTCCCTCACATTCCACGCGGACAAACTTTGCCCGCTCGGGGATGGGCAGCTCGGCCTCGCAGATCAGCCCCTTGCGCGCGGGATCCCTTGCACCGCGCCCGCGGCAGTCAAGACTGACCAAACGGATGTGGCGGCAGGGGGTGGTACGGATGCGGATGTTCGTCTCGTCCGCGGTAACGGAGAGAAGCTCCACACCGGCGGTGATGGTAAAGGCACCGCGGCGCAAGCCCTGCAGGACGGATTCACGGGTAGGGGCCGCATCCAGCCGCAGCCGGACGTTTTCGCCGGAGGCGATCATAAATGCGGGGTGAGCAGCCCGAAGGGCGGAATCAAAGCCGAAACGGGCATCGCCGCGGCGGCCGGTGAGAATATCACCGTCATTCCAGGCCTCGAAGAGGTGATAGCCCGCGCGGTCATGCCAGGTCTCCGCCATCTGGCCGTCGGCCATGGGGGAGAGCATTACGGAGAGCTCCGCGCGGGACAGAGCGTCAAACCATGCGGTCTCGCTTTCGTCCGCAGGAGAAAAATCTCCGATGATGAGCGCGCGGTAACGCCGGGCAGGTGCCTCCGGGGTGGGGGCTTCGGGAATAAATTCTACCACACGGCCGAAGATACAAACGGGCACCCCGGGAATCTCCCGGTCGGAAATGCAGAAATCCAGCTCGGCGGGGACGGGAACATCGCCGACAAGAAGTGCACCGCAAAGGCGCGGGCAGTCACCGGACACAAGGGTGTCGGTGATACGGATGATCTGCTCGTCCATCAATACATCTTCGCCTTGTTCTCAAAGCGCTCGGTGGTCAGGTTGTGATCAATGGCGTACTGCTTGCCCTCGCCGGCCCAAAGCATACCGCGCTCCATGATGATCTGCGCGTTGGGAGACTTGTCAAAGACATCGTCGTGATGTCCAAGGGAGGTATAGAAGACGCGGCCGTTGCCCCAGAACTTGGTCCATGCCACGGGCATATCCACGGGCTTGTTGGAAATGTGATAGTAGTTGACAACGGGAAAACGGGTGGTGGCAAGAACCTCGATGGAGGGATCGATGTGCAGATAGTAATGCTCGCTGCAGACAGGGAAGTCCTCCAGCCCCTCAATGATGGGGGAGGAGCCGTGGCAGATGTTGACGGTGTATTCGATGCCGTCGCCGCCGGGATGGCTGACCCACTGACCGCCGGTCAGAAACTGCCACTCGGTGTTCTGACGGAAGGAGTCGCACATGCCGCCGTGACAGCCGGCAAGACCGACACCGGCACCGACAGCCTTGGAGACGGATTTCATCTGCGGGCCGGAGATCTCGCCCATGGTCCAGCAGAAGACCAGAAGATCGAGAGCCTGAACGGCCTCTTCATTTTCCAACGGCTCCAGAGAATCGAAAATTTCGGTTTCGTAGCCGTTCTTAACCAGTAAATCGGAGAAACGCTTGGAGGTCAGCTGAGGCTCGTGACCGTTCCAGCCGCCCTGAAAGATCCAGGCTTTTTTGCTCATGTATATATCCTCCTGTACAGAAGTAAATTCATAAGGATAGCATATCACAATCCGCCGTCTGACGCAAGAAAAAACAGGGAAATAGTAAGAGAAAATGTCCCCCGATAGCCACGCTCAAGGCTATTGGGGGAACAATTAATCGTTGTCCGGAATTTTATCGGAAGCAGAACCAAAACGGATTCCAAGAAGAAACATCTGTCGGCATAAATCGGCACATATGGCATCCATGGATGTAATAATCTGATCAAAATCCGCATCCTCGTCGCGCTTGCCGAGGCGGAAGCATACACGCTTTTAGGCTTTGCGCATTTCTGTGTAACAGCTTTCGCAATAAGAACCGTCTGCAAAGGCGTTTTCGACACCGATGACAGGGTCGGACCGTTCGCTTTCCCAATGATGTTATTGAGGACGTGGAAAAAGCGATTTCCGGTAAGAACTGTACGTTTTCTGCCTTTGTCATTGCGGCTGTTCGGGCAGCTTTGGACGAGCTCAAGGAACAGGAATGAGTTTGATACAATCAATGCCCCGCTGCGGATTTCAGCTGCAGCGGGGCATTTTGTTATTTCAGATCTTTGTTGACGGTCTCGGGCGGGGTTTCGAGAACGACGGGATTGGCAAGATATTTCTGGAAGTTGTAGAAATGATGTGCGTAGGCAGCACCGGAACAGATGCGCTCGTCGGTGGAGACCTTGAGGGGCATGATCTGACGGATAACGCGGCCGCCGTCGTGACGGATGGATTCCTTTTTGATCTTGGTGCCCATGGAGATAAATACGCTGGTGGTACCGAAGTTGTAGCAGTGGTGGTAGATGGAATTCATCTTGATGGAGGCCATATTGGTGATGAACATGGAGGTGTGGAAGGGGCTTGCGTTGATGACCGCGCGGGGCAGGAGGCCGTAGCGGTCCAGAAGCTTTAAAAAGCCCACGAGGAAGCCTGCAAGGAAGGGGATCCGGAAGATGAGATTGACCAGCTTGTCTGTTGCGTTGTTGGAGCCGGCCTTCCGGTTATCATCGATGGCCTTATTGACCTTTTCAGCGATTTCAAAAACGGTGTCCTTGGGGTCACAGAGGATCTTGACCACTGTTTCCTCACCGGTCTGGTTGCCGTCTGCCTTGAGAACAACGAAGCAAACCGCTATGTGGTTGCGGGCATAGATCCGCTTGTTGACAACAAAACGGTTGATATCCGGCTTCTCCGCGATGGAGCGGACGTAGGCGGCGATGAGCACGCTCATGAAGCTGATATTGATGCCCTCGGCTGCTTTTTCACGCACATACTGGGAAATGGGGCGACAATCGAGATCCACATCGCTGTAATTTGTGGCATCGACGCGGGTGGGCATGATGTAGGGAACGATCTTGAAAAAGCCACTCAGCCCTTTGATGACTTTTCCGTCTGCTCTGCGTCCAAACATTGTCTGAAATCCGTACCTTTCTTAAAAAAGATGGTAAATATGCCCCTCGGTCATGTGGAGGGTGCGACACAGGGATAGTATAGCACGAATTTTTGTATTTGTCATCTCTTTTTCCCGAAAAGACAGGGACAAAAGCGTTTCTCTGCGCATAAGATGAGTCAAATGTGAAAAACGGGAGGAGACAGCGAATGGATCTTTTGTATATCGGCAGTCGGGGGCCGGATGTGGAGCTTTTGCAGGAGGGCCTGCGGCGCACGGGGGATCTTGCAGAACGGCCGGACGGCATCTTCGGTCCGAGAACGGAGAGCGCGGTGCGGCGGTTTCAGATGCGGCGGGGGCTGCCGGCGGACGGCGTTGCCGGTTCCCGGACCTGGTCGGCGCTGCGGCCCTGGCTGGTGGGATACCGGCGTGTCCGCATCGCGCAGGGGGACACCTTCTGGCGGCTTGCACGCCATTACGGGACGACCGCGGAAGCCATTGTGGCAGCAAATCCGGATCTGATCCCCACCAACCTGCCTGTAGGAGGCGAGGTCATCGTCCCCTTTGCGTTTGAGGTGGTGCCCACGGATATTTCCTTTACCTATGAGGTGCTGATCCTTTGCATCGAAGGCATTGCGGCGCGATATCCCGATGTGCGTACGGGGAGCTTCGGATACAGCGCGCTTGGACGTGAGCTTCCCCGGCTGACACTGGGCTTCGGTCCCCGTCGCGTTTTCTATAATGCCGCGCACCACGCAAATGAATGGATCACGACACCGCTCCTGATGCGTTTTGCAGAACGATATGCCGAAGCTTCGGCCTTCGGCAAAGAAATCGGCGGCAGACCGGCAAGAGAGCTGCTGGCCGATGTCACGCTCGTCATCGCTCCTATGGTGGATCCCGACGGTGTGGATCTCGTGTGCGGTGCCTTTTCGCCGGGCAGTCCGGAATGGCTGCGTGCGGCGATGCTCAGCACGCCCGGCATCCCGTTTCCCGCCGGATGGAAGGCAAATATCGAAGGGGTGGATCTGAATCTCCAGTATCCGGCTCTCTGGGAACGGGCACGGGAGATCAAGTTTGCGCAAGGGTATACAAAGCCGGGCCCGAGGGATTATGTGGGCCCCGAGCCGCTGTCAGCACCAGAGGCCCGGGCGGTATACGAGCTGTCTCTCGCGGAGGATTTTGACCGCACGGTGTCCTGGCATACGCAAGGGAAGGTCATCTACTGGCAGTTTTCCGACTTCCGGCCGGAGGGAGCGGAAGAACTGGGACAACGGCTGTCAAAGGTGTCCGGTTACCCGTTGGAGCCCACGCCGGAGGAATCAGCCTACGCGGGCTACAAGGATTGGTTCATTCAGGAATATAACCGCCCCGGCTACACCGTGGAGGCCGGACAGGGGACCAGTCCGCTGCCCATCGGCGATTTTGAAGAGATATGGCAGGCAAATCTCGGCATCATGACGGAGACGATGGTGTTTTAATGAAAGATATAAAAAGGGCGCGGCGTGATTTCTCACGCCGCGCCCTGTGTTTGTGCTTTATAACTTCAGAAATTACTCAGCCTTGACGCTGGCATACATGAAGTACTTGTAGCCCAGAGGAGAGCAGAAGAAGCCGTCCAGGGACTCGGAGCACATGTAGATGTCGGTGTAGTAGTAGATGGGGCAGATAGCGCCGGTGGACATGAGGATATCCTCAGCGTCGTGCATGAGCTCGAAGCGGAGGTTCTGATCCTTGGAGGTCTTGATCTCGTTGATCAGAGCGTCATAGGACTCAGCCCAGGTCTTGCCGGTCTCACCCTTGTAGGTGTAGCCTGCGTAGTTGGCGTGCTCGCCCTTACCGAACTGGCAGTCGTTGTTGCCGGAGGAGGTCAGCCACATATCGAGGAAGGAGATGGGATCGTTGTAGTCGCCGAGCCAGCCGTTACGGGCAACGGAGTAGTCGCCGTTCTTACGGGTGTTGAGGAAGGTACCCCACTCCTGGGTCTCGATCTTGGTCTCGATGCCGTAGCCCTTCCAGGTCTCCTGGAGGTAGGTGGCAATGGCCTCGTGGCCGGTGCCTTCGTTGGTGATGTAGGTGATGGTGGGGAAGCCGGAGACCTTCTTGTCGGCAACGGTGAACTTGCCGGAGGACTGAGCAACTTCCTCGAGAAGCTTCACAGCTTCGTCGCAGTTGGCGGTGTAGTCAGCTTCGTCAACGCTGTAGTAACCGGCGCCGTCGCCGTTAGGACCGTTCTTGGAGATGAACTCCTTGCCATCGGGCTCGGTGAGACCCATAGCAACGAAACCGGCGGCGGGAACCTGACCAGCCTTACCGATCTCCTCAACGATGTAGTTGCGGTCGATCATGAGGCCGAGAGCGAGGCGGATCTTGGTCTTCTCCTCTTCGGTGAAGTCCTTGAAGGCGACATCATTCATGTTGAAGCAGACGTAGTAGGTGCCGAGCTGGCCGACAACCTGATACTCCTCGGGATAGTCCTTCTCGAGGGTCTCGATCTCATCCTGGGGGACGGAGTCGATGAAGAGGTAGGAGCCGTTCTTGTAGTTGGCGAGGATAGAAGCATCATCCTCGTTGAAGGCGCAGATGATCTTGTCGGAGACAACGTCCTCAGCGCCCCAGTAGTTCTCGTTCTTCTCGAGGACGAGCTGGGCGTTGGTGAACTCGGTGACCTTGTAGGCGCCGTTGCCGACGTAGGTCTCGGCCTTGGTGGCCCAGGAGTCGGAGTTGGCCTCAACGATGTCCTTCTTCACAGGCATGTAGGTGGGGAAGGCGAGCAGCTCCATGAAGTAGGGAACGTCAACGTTCAGGGTAACGGTGATGGACTTGCCGTCCTCGGAAGCAACGGCATTGAGCTCCTTGCGGCCGTCGACGTACACGAAGTTGCCGTCGGCGTCGGTCTCAATGGAGCCGTCGTCCTTGACCTTGTACATCTCCTGCATCTCGGCATAGCCGTCGATGACGTCGAACATGTAACCGTAGTCAGCAGCGGTAGCGGGGTCGGCAGCGCGGTTCCAGCTCCAGACAAAGTCAGCAGCGGTGAGGGCGGTGCCGTCGCTCCACTTGAGGTCGTCCTTCAGGACGAAGGTGTAGGAAACCTTGCCGTCAGCGGTCTCGACTGCGGTGGGGATCTCCTTGGCGCAGCCGGGAACGAGAACAAGGTTGCCGGACTCATCCTGCTCATATCCGACAAGGCCGGAGAAGAGGTGGATGATGTAGGAGGCGCCGTCAACGGCGCTGTTGAGCGCGGGGTCAATGGTGTCGGGGACAGGACCGAGGCAGATGGTCATCGCGGACTCGGTGGTGCCGCAGCCGGCGAGGGCAGTGACACAGCCGAGGAGCATGGCGATGACGAGAGCGATGCTGAGAACTCTCTTCATTTGTGTGTTCCTCCAAAATAATTTATATTGAATCGGGTTTCACCGTCCCCGATCAATACCGAAAATGGGGTGTGCGGAAAATCAGATATTGTGGCAGGCCACCTTGCGGCCGGGGGCAACTTCCTTCAGTTCGGGCATGACCTCGGCGCACTTGGCGGTGGCGCGGGGGCAGCGGGTACGGAAGGGGCAGCCGCTGGGCATGTGCAGGGGGCTGGGCACGTCGCCCTCAAGCAGAATACGCTTGTGGGAGCGGGCATAGTTGGGGTCGGGCACGGGCACCGCAGACAGCAGGGAGATGGTGTAGGGATGGATGGGCTTGTGATAAAGCTCGTCCGAGGGGCCGATCTCAATGAGCTTGCCAAGGTACATAACGGCGATGCGGGTGGAGATATGCTTGACCACCAGCAGATCGTGCGCGATAAAGAGATAGGTCAGGGAGAGCTGCTTCTGCAGATCCTCAAACATATTGATGATCTGCGCCTGGATGGAAACGTCCAATGCGGAAACGGGCTCATCGCAGACAACAAATTTGGGCTGTACGGCCAGAGCACGGGCGATACCGATGCGCTGACGCTGACCGCCGGAGAACTCGTGGGCGTAACGGGTGGCGTGCTCACTGGAGAGACCGACCACGTTCATCAGCTCACGGATGCGCTCCATGCGCTCCGCCCGGTTGGCATACATCTTGTGAACATCCAGAGGTTCACCGATGATGTCGGCAACGGTCATGCGGGGGTCAAGAGAGGAATAGGGATCCTGGAAGACCATCTGTGCCTTGCGGCGCATGTTGGCGATGGACTGGGGGGAGCCGATCTTCTCACCGTCGAAGATGACCTCGCCGGAGGTGGGCTTGTAGAGATGGAGGATGGAGCGGCCGACGGTGGTCTTACCGCAGCCGGACTCACCTACGAGACCGAGGATCTCGCCGTCCTTGATCTCAAAGGAGACACCGTCCACAGCCTTGAGGGGCAGAGACTTCAGAAAACCGGTGGGGATATTGAAATGCTGCTTTAAGTCACGGACTTCCAGCAGGTTGGGACGTGCATCGGTGATGATCTCACTCATTGTCATATGCCTCCTTTGCCTCATCAAGGGTAATCGTGCCGCCTTCCACGGCCTCGCGCACATTCTGCCAGCAGCTGGCGATGTGGCAGTCGTTGATGACCATTTCCTTTGCGCGCCACTTCAGGCAGACCTTCATGGCCTTGTCGCAGCGGGGGGCAAAGGGGCAGCCGTCCGGCATGTTGAGCAGGTCGACGGGGGTTCCGCCGATGGGCTCCAGACGCTCGCCGTTATCCTCGACGGTGGGGATGGAGCGGAGAAGACCGCGGGTGTATTCGTGCTTGGGATTGTAGAAGATCTCATCGGCGGTGCCGCGCTCGCAGACCTCGCCGGCGTACATAACGATGACCTCGTCGCACATCTCCGCCACGACACCGAGGTCGTGGGTGATGAGGATGATGGACATGCCCAGCTGCTTCTGCAGATCGCGCATCAGATCCAGGATCTGCGCCTGGATGGTCACGTCCAGTGCGGTGGTGGGCTCGTCGGCGATGAGAATGTCGGGCTCGCAGGCGAGGGCCATGGCGATCATAACGCGCTGACGCATACCGCCCGAAAGCTCATGGGGATACTGGTTGATGCGCTTTTCGGGCTCGGTGATGCCGACGAGATGCAGCATCTCCACGGCACGGGCCTTTGCGGCCGCTCTGTCGCGGTCGGTGTGCAGCATGATGGCCTCCACCAGCTGATTTCCGATGGTGAAGACGGGGTTCAGGGAGGTCATGG
>JAFQKV010000021.1 GCA_017414715.1 Clostridia bacterium | reverse complement strand
TCTGACGAGCCTGAAAAAGTTGACGCCATCTTTCTGCCCGGCGGCTCACACCCTGAGCAACCTGAATATGCTGCCGAGCTTTATCGCAAGGGATATGCGAAGTGGCTTGTTCCGTCAGGTGGAGTTAGCGTTAAACGAGATAAATGGCCCGGTGTTCGCTCAAAGGCAGATATATACAATGGCGATTATCAATCTGACTGTGAGTTTTTTACAGATGTATTTGTTAAAAACGGTGTGCCTGCGGATGCGATCATTGGAGAGGATAAGTCAGGACACACTTCGTGACAACGCTTTTCTATAGATTACATTACCTACCGACAGGAAAAGGACAGAGAATGCTTTCAAATTCTCTGTCCTTTTTTTCTGACAACTACTGGCTTACTACAGACACCTTGTTACATCAGCTGCTCCAATTTATTTTCGATATTAACAAACCAAGCTTTGTTTCGGTATTCATCAAAACAATTCCAAGCCAGTTCCTTTTTCAAGAGACGAACAACCTGTTTATTGTCAGACGGTGCATCATACACATGCCACCCCATAACGAGCGGATATTTCAAGTCATGATCTTTCACCGAAACGGATTTCTCAGCACATTGCAAAGCGCGCGTCAGATGGTGCTTTATTACTTCTTCATTTTGATTCAAAGCAATCTCATCCTCGGCAATGCTTCTATGTTCTTCGCACATCCGCTTGAGATCTTCAAATCCCATATCATCATTCGGGAAAGCAAGCTCATACATTTGCGTCACGGTTTTGCTTACGGCCTGAATATATTCAGTACCGCCCGGAATGCTTTTGCAGCCTGCCATTTTAGCACTCATATAAAACAAATTATTGAGATACCAATAGTTTGCAAATCGAAATTGCGAAAGCATTTCTTCACCATTGTCGGTTATTTGAACAAACAGAAATTCCATTGAATGGTTCAATTGATGTGATTTTAACGCCCATCTTTCAGCCATCTCTCTGTTGCCGCAAGCGGCGTATGCGCGGGCGATCTGCCATACAGCTTGCCCTTTATAATATGAACCGCCGCTGCCATTGTAGATTTCCGTGCCAAGCTCCACTATTTCTTTCTGATACTTCACTTTGTCAATATCAAAGTATGTGGACATAAGCATTTCTTTGACTTCGATGTTATTGGGGAGCCTGTGGTATGCCTCCTGCCAAATGGGCAAGGTGCCTGAAATGTCACCATTACGATAGAATTCGGCAGCTCTTGCCTCATATTCTTCATAAAGCTTTTTCTCATCGATCTGTTCCGCACCGAGAAGCTCGTCAACGGTTATTCCGAAAAAACGCGCAAGCTCCGGCAAAAGCTCAATGTCGGGGTATGTGCTTGAGTTTTCCCATCTGCTCACTGCTTGAAACGAGACATCCAGATATTGGGCCAATTTTTCTTGGGATATATTTTTCTCTTTGCGAAGGCTTTTCAGTTTTTCACCTAAACGGATGTTCATGCAAATCTTCTCCTTTGGATTTTTCTGTAGCTACGCTTATACTATATCGCAAAAATTTTTGAAAAACAATAACTTGATATTTGAGTTTTGGTTGAATTATTCAACCAAAACAAGAGTTAAACTATGCGGTCTGCATTTGCAGGTATAACGCAAAAATACGGCATACCTCTTTCGAGATACGCCGTATTTTTAAAAACAGTTTTTAGCGCGCCGTCCTACTCTTATTTGTGTCTTTTTAGCTGCCGAGCATTGCCGCGCCGATCAAGCCGGCATCGTTGCCAAGAGTCGCAATACAGATGCGGGTCTTTTCGACATCACGGTTATAGCATTCCTTCTCAACCTTGGGCACAAGGCGCTTCAGGAGATTGTCACCCTCCTTGGATACGCCGCCGCCGATGCAGAGCACTTCCGGCTGGAAGATATTGATGATATTGGAAATACCGCAAGCCAGATAGGACACGTATTTGTCCACGACCTCAGCCGCCGCAGCATCTCCCTTGGCTTCCGCCTGAAATGCAGTCTTACCGCTGACGTTATCACGGCTGCAAAGCTTCCACATGAGGCTCTCGGGATGGGCATCCATAGCCTCTCCGGTCATACGGATGAGACCGGTGGCGGAGGAATAGGCTTCCCAACAGCCCTTACGGCCGCAGCCGCAGGGAGCGCCGTCATAAACGATAACCATGTGACCCAGCTCACCGCCGATGCCGTTGAAGCCGGAGTAGATCTTCTTATCGATGATGATACCGCCGCCGACACCGGTGCCGAGGGTGATCATCATAGAATGGCGGCAATCCTTGGATGCACCGGCAAAGGCCTCACCGAGGGCGGCACAGTCCGCATCGTTGCCGATAAAGACAGGAACGTCAAAGACCTCACGGAAGATCTTGCGGATATTGGTGTTGCGGAAGGGCAGGTTACAGGTGTAGATGATCACACCGGCCTCACTGTTGACAGAACCGGGGATACCGATACCCACTGCCTTAACATCCGCAGCCGCCACACCGGCCTCCGCAACTACGTCCAGGCTGAGATGCGCCATATCGCGCACCAGCTCCTCCGCCGAATGCTCGGCAACGGTGGGGATGCTCTTCTTTGCAACGATCTCGCAGGCCTCGTTGACAAGCGCGGCCTTCATATTGGTGCCGCCAAGGTCAATACCGATATAATACATTTCAAATTCCTCTTTTTTCTGCAAAGTCTCTCGTGCCATTTTAGCACATTCCAAAGAGATACGCAACAGGCAGTTGCCTTATTTGGGGCCTGTCAGCAAAAAATATTTTCCTCCGCATCCAAAAGGTGCATGCGGCGGTGACGGGCGGAAACGCCCCGTCGACCCAGCGCACCGTCGGCAACGTACTGGGGATTGAGCACCTTCGCGGGACCGCAGGCCACGCGGGAACGGATAAGCACACCCTCTTCTGCTGCCTCCATAGAAAAGGATCGGATAAGGGGGATGATATCCAGCTCCACAAACTTTTTGCCGCTCTTTTTTTCCACCACGCAGGAGCCCGCAGAGAGCCGCTCTTGCATTATGGGAATATCTTCCGTCGTCGCATCGTATACGAGGGTCTCATAATCTGCATAAATGATTTCCTTTAGAGGCCGCTCCGGCACCCACGCCCGGTGCATGACAAGCCCCTCCGGTGCCACGGCGTTGATACGGTCGCACAGACCGTCAAAATCGGTACATTCTTCCGTTAGTGCGGTATCCACGATCTCAAAGCAGCCCTCGTGGCCGAGGGACAGGGGCTGTCCGAAGGCAATATAGGGGTGCGGATTGAAGCCCTCGGAATGCCAGAGGGGCACCCCGGCGCGCTTGAAGAGCCGCTGCATCACCCGCAAAAGATCAAGATGGGAGATAAAACGGATCCGGCCGGTCTTTTCAAACTCCAGCCGCAGCTTAAACTTCTCAGGCATCGCATTTTCCTCCCTTCAGACGGTCCGCACCGCAGCCGCCGCAGCGGGCGCTGCATTCCGGCAGCGTCTCGCCGCGCAGCGCAGCCTCCCAGCCGCGCGCAAGGAAACGGCGGGTAACGCCGGTGTCGATATGATCCCAGGGCAGGATCTCATCCATGCCGCGCTGGCGGGCATTGTACCATGCGGGATCAATGCCGCAGGCAGCAAAGCAGTCCATCCAGCGGCTGTAATCAAAATAATCGTCCCAGCCGTCAAATTTCGCACCGCGCTTCCATGCCTCCAGAATGGCGGCACCGAGTCGGCGGTCGCCGCGGGCAAAGATGCCCTCCAGGCAGGAAACCTCCGGCTCATGCCAGTTGTAGGTAACAGCCTTTGCCGTCATTTTTTCTTTCAGGAAGGCGATCTTTGCCTCCAGCTGCTCCTTGGTGTTCTGTCCAAACCACTGAAACGGTGTTCCGGGCTTCGGCACAAAGGAAGATGTGCTGACGGTGATCTTCAGGCCGCGGTTCTTATTCTGGGCATTCTGCCGCCACAGGAAAACCAGCCGGTTTGCCAGATCGGCAATGCCCTCGATGTCCTCCTCCGTTTCGGTGGGAAGACCGAGCATGAAATAGAGCTTGACGGAATTCCATCCGGAGGCAAAGGCATTGGTGCAGGCCGATTCGATCTCTTCCTCGGAAAGATTCTTGTTGATCACGTCGCGCAGCCGCTGGCTTCCCGCCTCCGGCGCAAAGGTCAGTCCGCTTTTACGGACCTTGGATACCCGCTCCAGCAGCGCCATGGAGACCGAGTCGGCGCGCAGGGACGGCAGGGAAATGGAGATGCTGCGGGGCTCACAGTATGCAATGAGCTTGTCACAGGCCTCCTGCAGTCCCCGATAGTCACTGGTAGAAAGACTGGTGAGGGATACCTCCTCGCCGCCGGAGAATTCCAGATGCCGGATGGTCTGCTCCACCACCGTATCCGGGCTTTTCTCTCGGATGGGGCGGGTAACGTGTCCCGCCTGGCAGAAGCGGCATCCACGGGTGCAGCCGCGAAAAACCTCGGTCATGACGCGGTCGTGAACGACCTCGGTATTGGGAATGGGATAGCTGTCCGGCCAGTAAGCCTTGTCCATATCCCGGATGATGCGCTTCTCCACCCGGGCAGGGGCGCCGCACTTGGCCTCAACAGCAGCGATCGTTCCGTCCTCACCGTAGGAAACGTCATAAAATGCGGGCACATATACGCCGGGGATCTTCACCGACTCCGCCAGGAACTCCGCGCGGCTCTTCCCCGCAGCCTTCATGTCGCGGTAAAGCTCCACCACCTCGCGGTTGAGCTCCTCACCCTCGCCGATGAGAAAAATATCGACAAAATCGGCGGCAGGCTCCGGATTAAAGGTGCAGTGACCGCCGGCAAGGATAATGGGATCCCCCTCGCCGCGCTCTGCGGAGAGCAGAGGAATGCCCGCAAGATCCAGCATATTGAGCATATTGGTATAGCACAGCTCATAGGCCAGCGAAAAGCTGACCATATCGAAATCGGAGATGGCATCACCGCTCTCAAGGCCGTAGAGCTTCACACCATTCTCCCGCATTTTCTCTTCCATATCCGGCCAGGGGGCAAAAACGCGCTCACACCATACGCCGTCGATGGAGTTGGTCAGGCCGTAGAGGATACGCAGGCCAAGATTGGACATACCGATCTCGTAGGTATCGGGAAAACCGTAGGCATAGCGCACGGACACCCCGGAAAGATCCTTTTTGACTTCGCCGTATTCGCCGCCGGTATACCGGGCAGGCTTTTGCACTTCGCAGAGAAACCGCTCCGCTTTCTGAAATTCGTTCATTTTATCAAAACCCCTTGTTTGCTTACCTCCTATTATACACGGAAATCCTCCGCTTCGCAACTTGAATCCGACCGGATGGCGCGAAAAATCGCCCACAGTCCGAAAATCGCAAGGGTGGGGTTATGAAACCGGGAGCACAGCAGCACAACGCCGGGGTAAAGCAGCGCAAAACCCGCATAAAGTGTCAGTCGCCGGAGCATCTCCGCCGCCCGCGGCCGTCCGGACATGGCAAAAAGCAACGCACGGCCTCCGTCCAATCCGGATATGGGCAAAAGGTTGAAGATCGCTGCCGAAAGACTCAGCCCCGCAAGAATATAGCCCCATTCCGAGCGGGAGCCTGCGAGGGCAAAGAGTGGTACTGTCAAAAGATTTGCCCCCGGCCCCGCAAGACAGACCGCCGCCTCCTTGGCCGGTGAGAGACACAGCGGATATGCAGGCTCCATCACCCCGCCAAAGAGGGTAAGTCGCAGCCTCGCAAGGCCGCCGCCGGAAATACAAAGCATCGCCGCATGCCCGGCCTCGTGGATGAGCATCGCGCCAAGCCCGCAGACAAGCAAGCCGTCCTCACAGACGAGAACGGCCACCGCCAAAAGCAGCAGAAACCCCGGCGTGATACATAGCTCAGGTCTCCGCCGTGTCCGCATGGCCCACGATCCAGCGCCCGATATCCGAAAAAACGGCCACCAGGCTGCAGTCCTCCTCTACAACACCGGCTACTGCATCCTGCACCTGCGGTCCTGCCTCCGCCCGGACGACCACCGCCGCAGCCAGCAAGAGCGCCGCAATGCAAAGCCGCAGCGTCAGCCAGCCGCTCCGTATGCGCCGCGTCTCCTGCATCTCCTGCTTTCGCTCCTCATGATTTTCGCTCATATTTCCGCACCTCCTTTTTTATTATTTTTATTCGCAAGGTGCGGCGGGTATGAAAAAAGCCGTTATAAAGGCACCGTCCATAAGGAAGGTGCCTCTATATCAGTATTAAACTAAAGCAGGATGGGCATCTATTTCTGTAAAGTAGGATTGTTCGTTCTATCGAGAAGATAATCAATACTTACACTATAGTAATCCGATAATTTCAACAAAATTTCAGCAGTTAATGAAATAACTCCTGTTTCATATTGCGAATATGTGTTTTGTGAAACATTTAAATATTTTGCAATCTCTTTTTGTTTTATATCTCTATCTTCTCGAATTCCTCTTAAGTTCTTGAACTGCATAATAATCACCTCGTAACTATTATGCGATATCTGTAATAAAGATATTGACTTTTATCTGTAATACAGATATAATATACATGTCGTTTATATTCGACAAATATTTTGGGGAGGGGTTTATATGCAACCTATACAGTACATGACGTCTTTATTAACTTTTTACCTAAAGGGAGAAATTCGTCAGGAACAAAATTTTGTTAATTTAAAAAAGCCAAACACAATTTTAAGTTTGATTCCTTTGGGGGCTAAAAAAGATTCGATACCTGTTTCGCAGCTATCCTCTGTTGAATCAAATTTTAAACTGCACTTAGGTTCTTTGCTTCTCGGAGCAATTATTGCTATCGCTGGTTTGTGTTTAATCTCCGGAAGTTTTATTATTGCGTTAATTCTTATGTTGATTGGCGCAAACAAGGCAATAACTGCTTTTGAAACTATTCTTACTATTAAGACAACTGCCGGAGATGTGAAAAATATTTCTTTCTTGATCTTTGAAAAAGCAAAAGCAGAATTAGCCGAAACGCAAATCAGACAGATAATTTCTAACAGATTGGATGATACCAACAATCGTGTTCAAACAGATAGAATTGTAGACGCTATTAATAACAAGTAAAATTGTTCATCGCCTACTTTCCAAGATAGGTATTGGCAAAATATGCAACCTAAGATGACACTTTCAATCTAGAAAGTGTCATCTTCTTTATAAAAATAGGGATATACTTCATTAAAAAGTATATCCCTGCCAAGCTGCTTTTTTAATTTCAAAGTATAAACTCCCGACTTCCCTTATCACAGGAGACCTGCAGGCGGCTTCCGTCCGTCACGGCGAAGATATCACCGTCAGCATAGGTCGCATAGAGGGGCGTTTTTGCCTCCGTGAACATGATCCAGATGCGGCCGATACACCGGCGGCCCAGAGATACGCCGAGCCGTGGCCTGACGCAGTCAAAAAACGGCTGGCACATGGACGTATCGTTACCGTGGTGCGGAAGCTTCAGCAGTGTGCTTTGCAAGCGTTCCCCATACCGCTCAACAAGCTGCATTTCCATATTCATATGTACGTCTCCGGGAAACAGGACGGAAAATTTTCCGTAAGTCATACGGAAAACAACAGAATTGTTGTTGAGACACTCACCGTGTACAGAGCGATCCGCTGCGGGATCGGCGGCGGGCGCGTCGGCCATCGGATGCAAAACCTCGATCTCCGTTCCGCCAAGATCATACTGCTCGCCTGCGCGGACGACACGAACCGGAATTCCGCACTTTTC
The DNA here is from genome assembly GCA_017414715.1 of Clostridia bacterium. Taxonomy (GTDB): domain Bacteria; phylum Bacillota; class Clostridia; order Oscillospirales; family QAMX01; genus RGIG1911. The sequence continues at coordinate 14,513 of JAFQKV010000021.1, read as the reverse complement.
TGCCGTCGCAAGCGCCACGGAGGAATAGGACAGGTTGTGCATGTCGCAGCCCGACCAGATCAGCTCCCCCACGGGCATGACATCCGCGACTGCAGCAAAGCCGTCGCCGTGATCCGCATGGGGATGGGAAAGAATGAAACGATCCAGCCGCTTCACGCCCATACCCAGCAGCTTTTCCGCGATGCGGGGACCGGAGATGCAGGTACCCGCGTCCAGCAGCGCATTTGTTCCGTCGGGAAGCTCGATAAAGGTACTGTCTCCGTGCAGATAGATGTCTCCGTTATTGCCGCCGACAAACGGAACGTTGTTGATAAAAAGCAGTTTAAGCTCCTGCATATTCAAAGCCCTCCGTACCATTTGAAAGAAACATCCCCCGAACGGATCCGTTCGGGGGATGAAGGGTCTTACTTACTTCTGGGTCATTGCGGCGACCTCGGCAGCGATGTCATCCTTCTTCTTCTCAATGCCCTCGCCCTTCTCATAGCGGATGAAGCTCTTGAGCTCGATCTTGCCGCCGACCTTGGCGGAAACGTTCTGCAGCATCTTGGCAACGGTGATCTCATCATCCTTGACAAACTTCTGCTGCAGCAGGCAAACTTCTTCATAGAACTTGTTGAGGCGTCCGGCGATCATCTTCTCGATAACTGCCTCGGGCTTGGGCTTCGCAGCCTTCGCATTCTCCTCACGAGCCTTGTTGAGCTGGATCTCCTTCTCCTCGGCGAGAACAGCCTCGGGGATGCAGTCGGAGCTGACATACTGGGGAGCAACAGCGGCAACCTGCATGCACAGGTCATGAGAAGCTTCCTTGAAGTCCTCGTTGCAGGGGCAAACGCCCTCGAGCTCGAACTGAGCAATGACACCAACCTTACCACCCATGTGGATGTAGGTCTCGATGGTGCCGCCGGTCAGACGGGCAAAGCGGCGGATCTGGATGTTCTCACCGATGGTGAGGACCATCTCGTTGAGCATGGCGGCAACATCCAGCTCGGAGCCGGGATAGGTCAGAGCCTTCAGGGCATCAACATCGGCAGGATCGTTCTCCAGAACGAGCTTGGCGATGTTCTCGGCGAAGACGACGAACTTCTCGTTCTTGGCGACGAAGTCGGTCTCGGAGTTGACCTCGACGATGGCAGCAGCGGACTTGTCCTCGGAGACAGCGGTCACGACCATACCCTCGGCGGCGATGCGGGTGGCCTTCTTGGCAGCGGCGGCGAGACCCTTCTCACGAAGGAACTTGATAGCGCCGTCCATATCACCGTCGGAGGCAGTGAGGGCCTTCTTGCAGTCCCTCATGCCGGCGCCGGTCATTTCACGAAGATTCTTAACATCAGCAGCGGAAAAAGCCATGGTTAGTTTCTCCTCTCAAATATTTAAAACGGTTACAGTCTGACGATTACTCAGCGTCGGCAGCGGCTTCCTCGGCAGCCTCTTCGGTCTGCTCGCCCTGCTTGCCCTCGAGGATGGCGTTGGCCATGGTCTGGGACAGGAGCTTGATGGCGCGGATAGCGTCATCATTGCCGGGGATGGGGAAGTCTACCTCATCGGGATCGCAGTTGGTATCAACAATGGCGACGATGGGAATACCGAGCTTGCGGGCCTCGGCGATGGCGATGCGCTCCTTCTTGGGGTCGACGATAAAGAGAGCACCGGGCAGCTTGCGCATCTCGCGGATACCGCCGAGATACTTCTCAAGCTTCTCACCCTCGCCCTTGAGCTTTGCAACTTCCTTCTTGGGAAGCATATCAAAGACACCCTCGGCCTCCATCTTGTCCAGCTGGTTGAGACGGTCGATACGGGCACGGATGGTCTTGAAGTTGGTCATCATACCGCCGAGCCAGCGGGCGTTGACATAGTACATGCCGGCGCGCTCAGCCTCCTCGCGGATAGCATCGGAAGCCTGCTTCTTGGTGCCGACAAAGAGGATGGAGTCACCGTTGGCCGCGACATCGCGGACAAACATGTAAGCCTCTTCCAGCTTCTTGACGGTCTTCTGCAGGTCGATGATGTAGATGCCGTTTCTCTCGGTGAAGATGTACTTGGCCATCTTCGGGTTCCAGCGGCGGGTCTGGTGACCGAAGTGGACACCGGCCTCGAGCAGCTGCTTCATGGATACGATAGACATTTGCGTATTCCTCCTTTAATTTTACCCTCCACATTCCCCGTATTTCAGGCGGTGTTCCCGGTTGGGGCAGGAGTGCCTGCGGAAATGTGTGCGTAATCGGTTATGTATTTTAACACATACAGACATATTTTGCAAGGGGTTTTGCCGATTTTCCCTGCACATTTTCCACATAAAAGCGGATTACAGCCGGCTCTCATCTCCCAAAAATGCCGAAAGCTCCGCCACAGTGTCAAAAACCAGCTGCGCGCCGGCCTCAAAGAGCACCTCACGGCTCCGATACCCCCAGGAAACGCCCAGGGGAAGCATTCCTGCATTCATGCCGGTTTTGATATCCACGTCGGAATCGCCGATATAGCAGCAGCGTTCCGGCATAACTTTCATGTCCTTCGCCGCAGTCAGCGCACCCTCCGGCGAAGGCTTCGGCGCGCAGCCGTCCCGCAGGCCGGAAACATGCACAAACCGATCCGGGAAGAAGGTGCCTGCAATGCGCAGCACCAGATGGTGACTTTTGTTGGACTGGATAGAGGCAGGGATCCCCGTTGCCTCCAGATGAGATAAAAGCTCCGGTATCCCGGCATAGGGAACCGTCCGGTCGGTCAGGTGAGAGGAATAGCACCCACGGTAGAAGGCAACCACTTCATCCAGGAAGGTCTCATCCTCCGCCGCACCCCTGATCAGTGTTTTGAGAAGGTTGCGCACGCCGTGACAAATGGCCTCCACCACTTCTTCCCGGGTACAGGGAGGCTCTCCGTAATGCGCACGTGTGGCATTGACCGCTCCGGCAATATCCATAACGGTATCCAGCACCGTTCCGTCCATGTCAAATACGCAGCCCTCCGGCATGCCACCCGTCAGTTCCCTGAGAAGGGCAAAAAGAGAAGTATACACCGGACAGCCTGCTGCCGCAAGCCGTTTTTCGTCATGGTGTCCCCGGGCGATGAGCACGCAGTCGCAGCCAAGCACACCGGCAATTTCCGCATCATGGAGGGTGTCGCCGATCATAAGAAGCTCTTTGGGATCCAGTCCGCTGTTGCGGATCCACTCTGCCGCAATTTCCGTCTTGCCGCGGGCGTAGATGTTGTCCTGCCCGAGCACCGCATCAAATCTGTCTGCAATGCCGAGCTTTTCCATCTGGCGGCCAAGGGTATCGGTGTCCGAGGCGGTGAGGATGATCTGCGCGCGGCCGCTTGCCCTGAAATAATCCAGCGCGCAGCGGGCACCGGGCGTAAGGCCGCAGGAGAGGGATGCAGGGATATACATATCCATAAATTCCTGCGCCAGCACGGGATAGGGATCTTTCGAGAAGTCAAAGCCCGCCGCCGCGTAGTAGTTTTCAACAGGGAAGCCGAAAACCTCATAGTAACGCTCTCTGGAAAGCGGCGCACAGCCCCGGCTTTCCAGCAGACGATTGACCGTTTCGTTACAGAGGTCACGGTCATCGAGAAGGGTTCCGTTCCAGTCCCAGATGATATGGGAATACATGTGTCATATCGTTCCTTTCGGTAATTTGCCCTTATATTTTACACCCAAACCGCGCCGCCGTCCATACCCCTCCCCTTTTTGTTTGACGGATGTGCGAAAATAGCATATAATATATCTATACTTTTGTTTTTGGAAGGGAGCCCCATCCATGGCGGATATCTCCGTGACCGATATCGGGAAGGCATTTGGTGAGAATGTCATCCTTGAACATATTAACTTGGAGATCCAACCGGGACAGCACGTTGGCCTTGTGGGCGCCAACGGCACCGGCAAGACCTCACTGTTCCGCATGCTCTCCGGCGAGTGGGAGCCCGACGGCGGCAGCATCCATATTGCCCGCGGACGGCGGGTAGGGCTGCTCGCACAGCTGCCCCGCTTCTCCCCCGGCGCCACGGTGGAGGACGTACTGCGCGGTGCCTTTGCCGAGCGCGAGGCCTTGGCCGACCAGCTGCGGGATCTGGAGGGAAAAATGACCTCCGGCACGGCCGACGATGAGGACCTGCGCCGCTACGGCGAGCTGCAGAGCCGTTTTGAGGCCTCCGGCGGCTATAACAGCGACGTGGAGCTTGCCAAGGTTGCAGCGGGTCTTGATATCACCCATCTTCTTCCCCGGGAGTTTGAACGCATCAGCGGCGGTGAGCAGACCCGGGCAAATCTCGCCCGTCTCATTCTTGCCGACACCGACATCCTGCTGCTCGATGAGCCCACAAACCATCTTGACATCCGTTCCGTGGAATGGCTGGAGGACTATCTTTCCTCCTGCCGCTCCACCGTCATCATCGTCTCCCACGACCGCTGGTTCCTCGACCGGACGGTCAGCCGCATCATCGAGCTGGAATTCCATACCGCCACCGTCTGGGAGGGCAACTATTCCGCCTACGCCATGCAGAAGGAGCAGCGCCTGGCCGATCAGGAAAAGCGTTGGGAGCAGGAGCAGCGGGAGATCGCCCGCCTTTCCCACACCGCTGCACGCATGCACGGCTGGGGCATGGGTAACTCCAAGCTTCAGAAGCGCGCCTTCGCGCTGGACAAGCGCATCGAGCGCCTGCGGCAGACCAAAAAGGTTCGCCGGGACAACGTGGTCTACAAGGGCGGCTTCAAGGATGCCGAGGAATCCGGCGAGGAGGTGCTGGAGCTGCACGGTCTTACCAAGGCCTTTGGCGATCACGTGCTTTTCACCGAGGCCGAGGGCTTTGTCCGCAAGGGCGAGAGCGTTGCCATCCTCGGTGACAACGGCACCGGAAAGACCACCCTTCTGAAGATCCTCCTCGGTGACGAGGTCTCCGACGCGGGCAAGGTGCGCTGGGGTGCAAATATCCGCAAGGCCTATCTGCCGCAGGTGGTGCATTTTGACAACGAGGCACTGACGGTGCTCGATACCCTCTGCACCGCCCTGAAGCTCACGCCGCCCTCCGGCCGCAACCGGCTTGCCGCCTATCACTTCACCGGAGATGACGTATTCAAGCCAGTCTCCGCCCTGTCCGGCGGTGAAAAAAGCCGGCTTGCCCTCTGCATCCTCATGTTCTCCGAGATCAACGTCCTCATCCTTGACGAGCCCACCAACCATCTCGACATCCGTTCCCGCGAATGGCTGGAAAGCGCGCTGGAGGAATATGAGGGCACCCTCATTTTCGTTTCCCACGACCGTTATTTTGTCCGCCGCTTTGCCACCAAGATCTGGCAGCTGGAAGGCGGACAGATCACCGAATTTCCCGACGGCTACGAGCGCTACGAGGCCGTTCGCCGCGCCGCTCCCGCCGTCCCCGTAAAGGCAGAGCCGGCAAAGGAAAAAAAGGAAAAAACCGTTTCCGCTGATGCGGAGGCAAAGCGCAATCTGAAAGCCGATCGCAAGCGGCTCGCCGCCGTGGAGCGGGAGATCGCCGCCCTGGAGGCAAAGACCGCCGAAAACGTAAAGCGGCAGGAGCTTGCGGCCTACGATGCAGCCGCATTAATGGAGGCTCTTGCCGAGGCGGAGGAATTGTCCGCTGCCCTTGCGCCGCTGTACGACGAATGGGCGGAGCTCTCCGAGCGCATCCCGGAAGAGCTGCAGTAAGGAGTGCCGATGAACAGCGTATCCTATTCCAAGGAGATCCCCCTTTACGGGGAATACGATATTTGTGTACTGGGCGGCGGCCCGGCGGGCGTATGCGCCGCCGTTTCCGCCGCGCGGCAAAGCAGGCGGGTCCTGCTCGTTGAAGCCACAGGTGCCCTTGGCGGTATGGCGACCTCTGGCATGGTGGGACCTTTTATGACCTGCTATGACCGCGAAGGAGAGTCCCGGTGTGTCGGCGGCCTCTTTGACGAGATCGTCACACGCCTGCAGACCCGTTCCGCGGTCATCGCTCCGGAGAATACCGATTCACCCTCTGTTTACACCTCCTTTATTGAAAAGTACCACCGCCACGTCACCCCCTTCCTCTCCTTTGAGCTGGAGATCGTTCTGGATGAACTGGTACGGCAATCCGGTGCCGAGCTTCTCTGCTATACGCAGTTTGCCGACTGCATCGTCGAAGAGGGCCGCATCCGCCACTGCCTTCTCAACGCTCCGCAGGGGTTGATCTGTGTTTCTGCCGACATGTTTATCGATTGCACCGGCAATGCTGCCGTGGCGGAAAAGGCCGGTGTTCCCACCTATAAGGGTGAGGAGCAAAGCGGTATCCCCCAGCCCGGAACGCTGATGTTTGAGGTGGGCGGTGTGGATGACGATGCCTATTCTGCCCGTCCCGAGCGGCCCGTCAAGGCCTACCGCACCCCTGAGGCGGGACGTTACCGGGTCAACCATTATCACGTCTACAACGTGGATGCCGCCGATGCCCGCAGCCTGACCGATGCCCACAGCGAGGCCCGGCTGCAGGTGCTGGATGCCCTGCGGGTGCTCCGCGAAAAAACTCCCGGCTTTGAAAAAGCACAGTTTCTCGGTGCCGCTCCGGTGCTCGGCATCCGGGAAAGCCGCCATATCGAGGGTGAATACCGCATCACCGTACAGGATGTGGCGGAGGGAACGAAATTTCACGACCGCATCGCTGTCTACGGTTTTGGCATGGATGTACACAACCGGTGTGAGACCGAATCGGGCAATTTCCGTACGGAAGTTGCCAAACGGTACTATATCCCCTACCGCAGCCTCATTCCAAAGGGCTGTCACAATCTTCTTGTCGCGGGCAAGACCATCTCCTGCGAGTCACAGGCCGTGGGAGGGATGCGCTGCATGCCCGCAGCCATGGCCATGGGGCAGGCAGCCGGCATCGCGGCTGCCCTTGCCCTTTCCTGCAATGCCGACCCGCGCCGCATCGATATTTTCCGCCTGCAGGCAGGGCTTACCGATGCCGGTGCGATCATCGATTGAATCAGGCACACAAAAACTCCGTACGGCGAGTCCGTACGGAGTTTTTCGCTTTTGTCTTATTTTGCCTTGCTCTCGCAGTAGATACAGCGGTAGGTGCCGGAATCCCGGTCGGCCAGACGGAAAACCTGGGGCAGGTCGGGCTCCGTTGAGGTGATGCAGCGGGGGTTTTTGCAGCGGATGACATCCTCCACCTGATCGGGCAGAGAAAGATGCACCCGGCGGACCTTTTCGCCGCCCTTGATGTAGGTAACGGTGATGCCGGGATCGAGATAACCGAGCACGGCGAGATCCAGCTCAATGGGCTCACAGATCTTGAGGATGTCCTTCTTGCCCATCTTGACGCTGTCCGCGTTGAGAATGACGGCAACGGTGCAGGAAAGACTGCCGAGATTGAGGAATTTATAGATCTCCATGGCGCGGCCGGCCTGGATATGGTCAAGAACGATACCGTCGGTAATGGGGTTTACGATCATGTTTGTCTCTCCTTTCCCTTATGCCAGTTCCAGCAGCTTCAGCATGAGTGCCATACGGACATATTTGCCGTAAAGCACCTGATCGAAGTAAGCGGCACGGGGGTCACGGTCCACATCCGTCGCGATCTCATTGACACGGGGCAGGGGATGCAGGATGCAGAGATCCTCCTTGGCATCCTTGAGCTTTGCGGAGGTAAGGATGCAGCTGTCCTTGAGGCGGATATAATCGGCCTCGTTGAAGAAGCGCTCGCGCTGCACGCGGGTCATATAGAGAATATCAAGCTCCGCCATGGCCTCCTCGATATCGTGCACTTCCTTATAAGGAATGTTCTTCTTCTCCAGCACCTCGTTGCGGATGTACTCCGGCACACCCAGCTCCGGCGGGGAGATGAGCACGAAGCGGATGCCCGCATAGCGGGAAAGGGCGCAGATGAGGGAATGGACGGTGCGGCCAAACTTCAGGTCACCGCAGAGACCCACGGTCATATAATCGAGCCGGCCCTTCTTCTGCCGGATGGTCAGAAGGTCGGTGAGGGTCTGGGTGGGATGGTTGTGGCCGCCGTCACCGGCATTGATAACGGGCACGCCCGCCTTGGCGGAGGCGACCAGGGGTGCGCCCTCCTTGGGATGGCGCATGGCGATGATATCGGCATAGCAGCCCACGGTACGCACCGTGTCGGAAACGCTCTCACCCTTGGCGGTGGAGGAGGAAGATGCCTCGGAGAAGCCGAGGACGTTGCCGCCAAGCTCGTACATCGCCGCCTCAAAGGACAGGCGGGTACGGGTGGAGGGCTCAAAGAAGAGGGTGGCAAGCTTCTTGCCGCGGCAGCTCTCGGCATAGCGGGCAGGACGGGCAATAATATCGTCCGCAAGATCAAGAATATCGGTGATCTCCTTCTCGGAGAGGTCAAGAATGTCGATCAGATGTCTCATTTTCTCTCCTCTTCCCTCTTATTTGCCGATCCAGCTCTCGTCGGAGGGATTGTCACGGAAGGCCTTGAGGCGGGCAATATCCGCAGGGGCGATGTAGCCCTCCCCGGCAGCCACCTCTGCAATGGTATCGAAATCGGTGAGGGTGATGCACTTGGCATCGGCAGCGGCAAGGCGCTCGATGCCCTTTTTCATGCCGTAGGTAAAGATGGCAACGATACCGAGCACCTCGGCACCGGCCTCACGCAGGGCATCCACCACCTCGATGACGGAGCCGCCGGTGGAGATGAGATCCTCCACGACGACGACCTTCTGGCCGGGAACGAGCTTGCCCTCGATGCGGTTCTGACGGCCGTGATCCTTGTTTCCGGAACGGACGTAGCCCATGGGCATACCGAGGATGTGACCGGCGATGGCGGCGTGGGCGATACCGGCGGTGGAGGTGCCGATAAGCGCCTCACACTCGGGATATTCCTTCTTGACGGTGTCGGCAATGGCCTGCTCAACGGTATTTCTTACGGCGGGAGCCGTAAGGATCAGGCGATTGTCACAGTAAACGGGGCTCTTGATGCCGCTGGCCCAGGTGAAAGGCTCGTTGGGGCGGAAAAACACCGCACCGATGGAAAGCAGGCCGCGGGCAACTTCAGTCTTGATGTTCATATTGATCTATCTCCTTGTGTTTTTTTAACCGACGAATTCCGCCACGCAGCGGCGGTAGGCAGCAACGGGATCCTCCGCCTGGGTAACGGGGCGGCCGACGACGATATAGTCGGAGCCGATCTCCTTTGCCTTGGCGGGGGTGGTCACGCGGACCTGGTCACCCACCTCACCGTCGGCAAAGCGGACACCGGGGGTAACGGTAACAAAGTCTGCGCCGCATCTCTCATGCACCTTGCCTGCCTCCAGAGGGGAGCAGACGACACCGGCAAGGCCGGCTTCGGCGGCGCACCTGGCATAGTGCAGAACGACCTCGTCCAGGGGCTTTTCAATGAGCAGATCGCTCTCCATGCGCTCCTGGGAGGTGGAGGTCAGCTGGGTGACGGCGATGAGCAGGGGGCGGGTCCCGTCGGGACGGGTCAGTCCCTCCAGGGCGGCCTCCATCATGGCCTTGGTACCGGCAGCGTGGAGGTTGGTCATATCCACATCAAGACCGGAAAGCACCGCCATGGACTTTCTGACGGTGTTGGGTATGTCGTGCAGCTTCAGATCAAGGAAGATCTTATGGCCGCGGGCCTTGATCTCCCGGACAATGGCGGGACCCTCGGCATAGTAGAGCTCCATGCCGATCTTCACAAAGGGCTTTTCCTCGGTAAAGCGGTCGAGGAAGGCAAGGGTCTTTTCCTTGCTGTCAAAATCCAGCGCGATGATAACGTCTTTTCCCATGTCAGTGTGCACCTCCGATAATATCTGTCAGTTTTTTGATTCCGTATTTTTCCATGGTCTCCGGCAGGGTATGAACGATCTTCTCCGCAGCCCAGGGATCCACAAGATTTGCGCTGCCCACCTGTACCGCCGTGGCACCGGCGAGCATAAGCTCGATGACATCCTCCGCCGTGGAAACGCCGCCGAGACCCACGATGGGCACGGACACGGCGTTGTACACCTGCCAAACCATGCGCACCGCAAGAGGCAGCAGCGCCGGGCCGGACATACCGCCGGTGGTATTGGCAAGCAGAGGCTTTCTCTTTTTCAGATCCAGCCGCATGCCGAGAACGGTGTTGATGAGGCTGACACCGTCGGCACCGGCGGCCTCCACCGCCTTTGCCATATCGGCAATGCTCGTTACGTTGGGGGTAAGCTTGATGATGACGGGCTTTTTCGTCACCCTGCGCACCGCGCAGACCACCTCCTCGGCGGCCTTCGGGTCGGTGCCAAAGCTCATGCCGCCGCCGTGCACGTTGGGGCAGGAGATGTTGACCTCAAACCAGCCGATCTCCGGGCAGGTATCGAGCTTTTCCACCACAGTCACGTATTCTTCCACAGAAAAACCGCTGACGTTTGCCATGACCGGCTTGTGGAAGACCTCCCGGAGTTTCGGAAGCTCCTTTGCGATGACGGCATCCACACCGGGGTTCTGCAGACCCACGGCATTGAGAAGCCCCCCTTCAAATTCCGCGATGCGAGGGGTGGCGTTGCCGAATCTCGGCTCCGCCGTGGTGCCCTTGAAGGAGAAGGTGCCAAGGCAGTTGATATCGTAGAGCTCGGCAAATTCGTAACCGAAGCCGAAGGTTCCGCTGGCAGGGATGACAGGGTTGTCCATCTCAATGCCGCAAAGCGTTACGCGGGTATCTACCATACGATCTCCTCCTTTTTCAGCACGGGGCCGTCCTTGCAGATGCGCTTGTTGCCGTATTTGGTCTTGCAGCTGCAGCCCATGCAGGCACCGAAGCCACAGCCCATGCGCTCCTCAAAGGAGAGCTCACCGGAGGCCTCGATCTTGTTATAAACGGCGCGAAGCATGGGTTCCGGACCGCAGGCGTAGTAATAAGAGCAGGAAAGATCCTCCACATCGGTTACAAAGCCGCTGACTCCCTCGGATCCGTCCGCCGTGGTAACGGTGACCTTAAGACCAAGGCTGCGGAAATCATCGGCAAGGATGATCTCCGAGGCGGTGTTGAAGCCGAGGATGACCCGGGGCTTGATGCCGCGGGCGACAAGGGTCCTGGCAAGACCGAAGATGGGCGGGCAGCCGACGCCGCCGCCGATGAGCAGGGGCGCATCTCCCGCGCAGTCCGGATCAAAGCCGTTGCCGAGGGGCAGCAGCACGTCGAGGCACTCGCCGGGAGCCATACGGGACATCTGCTCCGTTCCCCGTCCCACCACCTTGTAGAGGATGGTGACGCTCTCCTTATCCCAGTCGCACACCGAGATGGGGCGGCGCAGATACTTGCCCGCAAGGGCGATATTCAGAAACTGTCCGGGCTTCAGCTCGCAGGATACGCCAAGCCGCATCCGCCAGACGGTTGCTGTCAGCGCCCGGTTTTCCAGAATGGGACAAACTACATTTTTCAAAACCGTTTCTCCTTTTTCAAAGCATGCTTTTCGGAACAAAATCCGTCTCAGACCAGACAATATCCCCTTCTACCGCCGTAAGCATCACACGGCCGAAAACACCGCGTCCGGCAAAGGGGGAGGATTTTCCGGCGCTGCGGAAATCCGCCGTATTCACCGGGGCGAGGGGATTGGGATCAAACACGGTGAAGTCTGCCGGCGCGCCCACCTCGATATCGGTGCCGATGCCAAAGATGCGCTTTGCATTGTCGTGAAGCAGCGCCATCAGGCGACGTTTGGTGATGAGACCGGGACGGACAAACTCGGTGTACATCACCGAAAGGGCGGTCTCCAGACCCACAACGCCCATGACGCTGCTGCGCAGGCCTCCGCTCTTTTCTTCGGCAGAATGGGGGGCGTGGTCAGTGGCGATCATATCGATGGTGCCGTCAAGGATACTCTCGATGAGGGCCTCCCGGTCGCGCTCGGCGCGGATGGGGGGATTCATGCGGAAGGCACCGTCATCCTTAAGGCTCGCATCGGTAAAGACAAGATAGTGGGGTGCCGTCTCGCAGGTGACGGGTAATCCCTCGCGTTTGGCTTCCCGGATGATAGCGACACTCTCCTTGGTGGAGATGTGGCAGACGTGGTACTGCGCACCCGTGCGGCGCACAAGCTCGATATCCCGACGGATCATCTCCCATTCGCTCTCCGAGGAAATGCCGGGGATGCCGTGGGCGGCGGCATATTCGCCGTCGTGGATGGCGCCGTCGGGAGAACCTACCTCACAATGGGCGCAGACGGGCTTTCGGAGCGCTTTTGCCCGGCGGAGGGCCTCCTCCATCAGGCTTTCGGACTGCACTCCGCTGCCGTCATCGGAATAGCCGAAGACCAGCGGAGCCAACCCCTCCATATCGGAAAGCTTCTCCCCCGCCCGCCCGGCGGTGATCGTTCCATAGGGCAGCACGTGCACCGAGGCATCCCGGCGGATGACGGACAACTCCGCCTCCAGGGTTTCAGGGGCATCGGGCGCGGGCTTGAGATTGGGCATGGCGCAGACAGTGGTATAGCCGCCGCGGGCTGCGGCCGCGGTCTCGCTCTTCACCGTCGCCTTATAAGAAAACCCCGGCTCACGCAGATGTACATGTACATCCGTGAGACCGGGGAAGATATAATAGGAAGTGCAGGAGATCACGGGAACACCCGCAGGCACCGCGAGATTTTTGGCAATGGCGGCAAAGCGGCCGTTCTGAACATGAACGTCCGCGCGGTGAAAGGTTCCGCCCAAATAGACACGGGCACCGCTCAGGATGTATTCCTTCATTTTCATCGTTCCTCCGCATATTCTTAACCGCGCGGTGCTGCAAAAAAGTCTGCCGGTCAGCCGGCAGACTCCACAAATCCGCTGCCGGAGCCCGCATTTCAGGCTCCCGCTGCCGGAGGTTTCACCTATGGTCATCTTGCCGGTCTCTCTGTACCGCGCTTAAAGATTTCTCAATAAAACATGATATCATATCGATCCATTTCTGTCAATGGATTTTTTGTTTCCCACCTGCGCCGATTTTGTGACTTTGTCACAGAGTTTTCCGCAATTTTGGGGTATACTAAAGCCACAACAAAAGAAAGGAAGTATATCAAAATGGCTGTTATCAATGTTACTCATACCAATTTTGACGAGCTCCTTAAGAGCGAAAAGCCCGTCCTTCTGGACTTCTACGCCGATTGGTGCAATCCCTGCCGCATGGTTGCCCCGCTGGTTCACGAGATCGCCGAGGAGCATCCCGAATACACCGTCGGCAAAATCAACGTCGATGTCGAGGCTGCGCTCGCCGCCCGTTTCGGCATTGCAAGCATCCCCACCCTCATCGTCCTGCGGGACGGCAAGATCGCAGCCCAGTCCGCCGGTGCAAGGCCAAAGGCACAGATTCTTGCGATGTTAGAGGGTTAAGGCCCGCAGCCGTGCCCGGTCGAGGATCCGGACTCCCTTGCGGGAGACCTCCACAAGGCCTTCTGCGGCAAAGTATTTGAGCATCCGGGAAACCACCTCCCGCGCCGAGCCCATATATTTTGCGATCTGCTCATGGGTGAGGGCAACGGTATCTCCGCCGAGGCGGGCGATCTCATCGGTAAGGAAAATGGCCAGCCGCTTGTCCATACTCATAAAGAGGATCTGCTGCATGACCCACATCACGTCGGAGAAGCGACCGACGGCCGTCTCCAGAGCAAAGATTTTGATCTCCGGCCAGCGCTCGGAGATATCCGCAAAGGCAGGGCCGGAGATGATATAGCATTCGCTGTCCTCCTCGGCATCCACCATCACCTCAAAGGTGACGGCCTGCAGCACGCAGGAAGCGGCAAGCATGCACATATCCCCCTCGTGCAGCCGGTAGAGGGTGACCTCCTTGCCCTCCTCGGAGAGCATGTACACCCGCAGACAGCCGGAGCGCACAAAAAACACACCGCCGCAGCCGGCTCCGTCATGCACGGTCACCCCTTTGGGATAGCCGACGGCAGAGGAGTTTTCACAGATCTCCTCCCGGTCTTTTTCACCGATCTTCTCCCAGAAGGGAAAGGTTTCCCGCCAAACCGGCTCAAACATCGCTCTTGCCATTCTGTCACACTCCCTGCATCTCACAGTAATTCACATTATAATTCTTTTCCGGCCTTCCGTCAAGGGAATGCCGCCCCACTTCAAATTTACGGAGGATTTTCAAAATGGATAAAAAGGTACACGAGCTGCTCAACGCCCAGATCAACAAGGAGCTTTATTCCGCCTATCTCTATCTCGAGTTTTCCAACCGCTTCAAGGCCGACGGTCTCGACGGCTTTGCCAACTGGTACATGATCCAGGCACAGGAGGAGCGCGACCACGCCATGCTCTTCTACACCTATCTGCAGAACGAGGATATGCCCGTCACCCTCGAGGCCGTGGCAAAACCCGAGGTGGATGCACCGGAGCACATGGACATTCTCAAGGCCGGTCTTGCTCACGAAAAATACGTGACCTCTCTCATCAACGACATCTATGCCGCCGCCTATGAGGTGCGTGACTTCCGCACCATGCAGTTCCTCGACTGGTTTGTCAAGGAGCAGGGCGAGGAGGAAACCAATGCAAACGATCTGATCTCCAAGATGACGCTCTTCGGCAGCGATCCGAGAAGCCTCTACC
>JAFQKV010000020.1 GCA_017414715.1 Clostridia bacterium | reverse complement strand
GTAAAAAAGTGCGCCGGAGTCGCAGACCGGGACTTCGCGGATCTGACATCTGACATCCGGGCACTGAGCCAAACGCCCTTTGCCGTGCTGGATGAGGCGTGCGGCGAGAAAATGCAGGCGAAAATCCTCGCGGCGGCGGCAGAAGGCGACAGCGTGGGCGGCATTCTGGAAACGGCCATCACGGGAATGCCGGAGGGTGTGGGAGAGCCGTGGTTTGATTCCCTGGAGAGCATGCTTTCCCACATGATGTTCTCCATCCCCGCGGTTAAAGGCATTGAGTTTGGTGCGGGGTTTGCCCTTGCCGATATGAGAGGCAGCGCGGCAAATGACCCGCTGAAGGTCCGGGACGGAGAGATCGTAACGGCCCGGAACAACAACGGCGGTATCAACGGCGGCATCACGAACGGAATGCCCATCCTTTTCCGCACCGTCATCAAGCCGACACCCACCATTTTCAAGCCGCAGGACACAGTGGATTTTCAGCGCATGGCCGATACGGTCCTGCAGCCGAAGGGCAGGCACGACCCCGCCATCGTTCACCGGGCACGGGTGGTTCAAGATGCGGCATCGGCTATTGTGCTATGCGATGTGCTCGCAATGAGATTTGGAACGGATTGGCTGAAATAACACCCCAGCATCGGAGAGAGTGGTTATGAAGAAATACGGCTGTATCGGAAAAAAGCTGACCCACAGTTTTTCCCGCGAGATCCATTCCCGGCTTGCCGACTATGAATATGAGCTGATCGAGCTTGCGGAGGACGAGGTGGCGTCTTTCCTGGACAAAAGGGCGTTCGCCGCGATCAATGTCACCATACCCTACAAGCAAACCGTGATCCCTTATTTGGACAGCATAAGCGACATCGCCGCGCGGATCGGCGCGGTCAATACCATCGTCAACCGGGACGGCAAACTGTGCGGGTACAACACCGACTACTACGGGATGCGCGCACTGATCAAACGGGTCGGCGTCGACCTGAACGGAAAAAAGGTCCTCATCCTCGGCACCGGGGGCACGAGCAGGACAGCCCGCGTGGTGGCATCGGACCTGGGCGCCGCAGAGATCCTGACGGTGAGCAGAAGAAGATCCGGGCCTCATATCACGTATGAGGAGGCCGTAAGCCTTCATACGGACGCCCATGTGATCCTCAACACCACTCCCTCCGGTATGTATCCCGACTGCGAGTCCAGCCCCATTGACCTTGCCCCGTTCCCGGCTCTGGAGGGCGTGATTGACGTTGTCTATAATCCGCTTGCCACGAATCTCGTCCTGGACGCCAAGCGTCGTGGGATCCGGGCCGAAGGCGGCCTCTATATGCTGGTGA
Source organism: Clostridia bacterium (assembly GCA_017414715.1). Taxonomy (GTDB): domain Bacteria; phylum Bacillota; class Clostridia; order Oscillospirales; family QAMX01; genus RGIG1911. The sequence goes on along the minus strand of JAFQKV010000020.1, from coordinate 1,370 downwards.
TGCAGGCGGTGGTTGCCGTTGAGCGTTTTTTGGATACGTCCATTCCCAACGAAACCGCTGACCGGGTGTATGCCTCTGTTCTTGCCGCAAAGGAGAACGTGGTGCTGACCGGTATGCCGGGAAGCGGCAAGAGTACGGTTGGCCGCCTTTTGGATATCGAAGGGTTCCCTCTTGTGGATACGGATGCGGAGATCGAACGGCGGTGCGGCTGCTCCATCCGGGAGCTGATCGCCCAAAAGGGCGAGCGCTGTTTCCGTGATTTGGAAACGGAGGTGATCCGGGACGTATCCTCCGCGGGCGGACGGATCCTCTCCACAGGCGGCGGCGCGGTGCTGCGTCCGGAGAATGTGAATTGCCTGAAGCGGAACGGAAAATTGTTCTTCCTCGATGCGGACCTCTCCCGCCTGCGTGCAACGGGCGATCGCCCCCTTTCCGACACAACGGAAAAGATTGCACGGCTGTATGCCGAACGGATCGGGATTTATAGGGCTACCGCAGATGTTGTGGTGCCCGATCTGGCAACCGCAGAAGAGGAAGCAGACTATATTGCCCAAAAACGGATGGAGCTGATACGATGAAGATCCTTGTTATCAATGGCCCGAATTTGAATATGCTGGGCATCCGGGAACCGGATCACTACGGCCGAGAGACCTATGCCGATCTTGTGGCCAAAATTCAAACGCACTGCGACGCAAAAGGCGTCGAGGTATCGTTCTGTCAGTCCAATCACGAGGGAGATCTCGTGGACGAGATCCAGGGGGCTTACGGAACTGCCGATGGCATCGTCATCAATCCCGGCGCCTATACCCATACGAGCGTTGCAATTCTGGACGCAGTAAAATCGGTCGGTATCCCAACGGTTGAAGTACATATCTCCAAGGTGGAGGAACGAGAGGACTTCAGACAGGTCAGCTATGTGCGTCTTGCCTGCGTGAAGACCATCACGGGCCACGGCACGGACGGGTATCTGGAGGCCATCGATTACCTGGTTGAGGGCAGATAAGATGATTGCAGCATTCAAACCATGCAAGCTGAGCGGCAGGATCAGCGCGCCGCCGTCCAAGAGTATGGCCCACCGCTATTTGATCGGCGCGGCGCTGTCCGGCAACGTATGCCGGCTGTCCGGCGTGGATTACAGCGAGGATATTCTGGCCAGCATTGACTGTCTGAAGGCGCTGGGCGCGCAGGTTACCATTGATGGGGATACCGTGACCGTTGATCCCGCGGGTTTTATGAAGGCAGAACATCCGATTCTGGAGTGCCGGGAAAGCGGCAGCACACTGCGCTTCTTCATCCCCCTTGCCCTGTGTCTGGGCCGGGAAGTGACCCTGCGGGGCAGCCGGCGGTTATTGGACCGGCCCCTCACCGTT
>JAFQKV010000019.1 GCA_017414715.1 Clostridia bacterium | reverse complement strand
CGGACAGCCGGGTCGAATGCCGAAAACCGTGAAAACGGTTGGCAACTTCTGTTGCCTTATTGATTGAGTTAAAAGCTCAGTTTTGCTAAGTTGGTTACTATAAACCGATGCCATGAGGCATAAAACTTGTAAAATGGTCAATAAGAGTAGTAAAAGTAATCTTTGCTATATAGACTCTGATCCATTGATATTCGATACGGTAAGATCGCTTAGAAATTTTTGCGTCTTTTTTTCGCAAGCATTTTCCGGATAATATCGTTATTTACAAGTGGTATGCTGAATGACAGCATACCACTTTTTTCAGTGTAGCGGACTTATTCAAGAGAGGGATAAACATGAAAAAGATAATCGAGCTTAAAAATATATCCAAGGCGTTTGACGGTGAAACTATACTTGATAATATCAGTCTTGATATTCACGACAATGAGTTTGTCACTCTGCTCGGACCTTCAGGCTGCGGAAAGACGACAACTCTTCGTCTTATAGGCGGATTTGAACATCCCGACAGCGGTGATATCATATTTATGAATGAGCGTATAAACGATACTCCGTCATATAAGAGAAACGTTAATACTGTTTTTCAGAAGTATGCTCTTTTCCCTCATCTGAACGTTTTTGAAAACGTTGCATTTCCGTTACGTGAGCGTAAGGTGCCCAAGAATGAGATCACCGAAGAAGTAAATAAGATGCTCTCTCTCGTTATGCTTTCTGGATTTGCTGAAAGACGTGTTACAAGCCTTTCGGGCGGACAGCAGCAGAGAGTTGCTATTGCACGTGCACTTATCAACAAGCCTAAGGTGCTTCTGCTTGACGAGCCTCTCGGCGCTCTTGACCTCAAGCTCCGCAAGGAGATGCAGAGCGAGCTGAAGACCATCCAGCGCAATCTCGGCATCACCTTCGTCTACGTCACCCACGATCAGGAAGAGGCCCTTTCCATGAGCGATACCGTCGTGGTCATGCACGAGGGTATTATCCTGCAGAAGGGCACCCCCCAGGATATCTACAACGAGCCGGCCAACGCCTTCGTTGCCGACTTCATCGGCGAGGCCAACATCATCAACGGCCGTATGCCCGAGGACCGGGTGGTCAACTTCGAGCACCGCTCCTTTGCCTGCCTCGACGGCGGCTTTGCCCCCAACGAAGCGGTGGACGTGGTCATCCGCCCCGAGGATATCGATATCTGCCCCGCCTCCGACGATCTTGTCTGCGGCACGGTGGAGTCGGTCACCTTCAAGGGCGTACATTACGAGATCGTGGTGGACTGCGACGGTTATAAGTGGTACGTCCATACCACCGATTTCTGCCCCGAGGGCAGCTACGTCGGTCTGCGTCTTGGGCCCGACGATATCCACATCATGCCCAAGATGTTCAAAAACACCACCAACTTCCTCTCCTGCGAGGCAACGGACGAGACCACCCTCTACTTCCCCGCCCTGGACTGTGAACTGGAGTGCGAGGGCATGTGCTTTGAGAAGGGCAGCCGCTTTACGGCGGAGCTTCCCACCCGCGCCCTCGATATCACCTCGGAGGATATCGCCCATTTCACCGCAAATCTCGAATCCATGATCTACAAGGGCCGCTACAACGAATTCATCGTCGCTGCCGACAGCGGCGATCGGCTCATTTTCCGCTCCAATGCAGATGCGCAGGTCGGTCGGCGCGTCGGTATCCGCATCGATTTTGCGAAGGTTCTGCTGAACCCCGCGGAGGATATGCCGGATGAAAACTAAAAAGCTGTCTGTACCTTACCTTCTCTGGCTTGCCATCTTCGTGGTGGTACCGCTGGTCTTCGTGGTCTATTTTGCCTTTCAGGGCAAGAACGGTTTTTCCTTTGAGAACTATGTCACCGCGGCAAAATACCTGCCCACCCTCGGCAAAAGCCTCGTTTATGCCCTGGAGTGCACCATCCTGTGCCTTCTCATGGCTTACCCCACCGCCTATATTTTCTCCCGCATGCGCACCGATCGGCAGAAGACCATGCTTCTGCTCATCATGCTGCCCATGTGGATGAACTTCCTGCTTCGCATCTATTCCCTGACCATCATTCTGGAGAAAAATGGCATCGTCAACAAGATCCTCGGTCTTGTGGGGCTCGGCCCCTTCAATATGATGAACACCGACGGTGCGGTGCTCCTCGGTATGGTCTACAACTTCCTGCCCTTTATGATCCTGCCCCTCTATTCCGTCATGTCCAAGATCGACGGCCGCCTTTTGGAGGCCTCCGCTGATCTCGGTGCCGGCGGGCTGACCACGCTGCGCCGGGTGGTCTTCCCCTTAAGCTTTCCCGGCATCGTGACGGGCATCATCATGGTCTTCATCCCCGCCGCCTCCACCTTCGTCATCTCCCAGCGCCTCGGCGACGGCTCCATGCTCATCGGCGACCTTATCGAGACCTTCTTTATCGGTGCATACACCAATTTCGGCGTGGGCTCGGCCATTTCGCTGGTGCTCATGGTGCTGATGCTTATCTTTATCGGTGTTCTCAACCTCTTTGATAACGAAGATGTGGGGGATATGCTCATATGAAAAAGTTATTTTCCGCCCTTTGGGTGGGGCTTGTCTTTCTTTTTCTCTATTTCCCCATCCTCGTTATGGTGGCCTTCTCCTTTAACAGCACCACCAGCAAAAGCGTTTTTACCGGCTTCTCCCTGAAATGGTATGCGGAGCTCTTCTCCGATCCCAAGCTCATGGGCGCCCTTGGAAATACGCTGCTTGTGGCCGTTCTTTCTGCGATCATCGCCACCGTCATCGGCACCGCCGCCGCCATCGGCATCCACAGCTATCCCAAGCGTGCCCGCAACGCCGTCATGAACATCTCCAACGTCCCCATCATCAACCCCGAGATCGTCACCGGCATCTCCCTGATGCTGATGTTCGTCATGGTCTCCCGCTGGATGGGGCTTCCCATGGGCTTCTGGTCCGTGCTGCTGGCCCACGTCACCTTTAACGTTCCCTACGTGGTTCTGAATGTGCTGCCAAAGCTCCGCCAGATGAACACCCACCTCTACGAGGCGGCGCTGGATCTCGGTGCCACGCCCCGCAGGGCACTTCTCCGGGTCGTTCTGCCGGAGATCATGCCCGGCGTTGCCTCCGGTTTTCTCATGTCGCTGACCTATTCCATGGATGACTTTGTCATCACCCGTTTTACCAGCGGCAATTTTCAGACCCTGCCCGTCCTCATCTACACCATGCTGAAAAAGCCCCTGCCCCTGTCGGTCAACGCCCTTTCGGCACTGCTTTTCCTCATGGTTCTCTCCATTCTGATCGCCATCAACGTTATTTCCGCAAAGCGGTATAAAAAAGCACAAAAGGAGCTGGCCAAATGACCAAGACCCGCCTGATTTCCCTACTTCTCGCCCTCGTGATGCTTATCTCCTGCACGGCGCTGCTCGCCGGCTGCGGCGGGGGTGACAACCAGATCGTCATCTACAACTGGGGACAGTATATGTCCGACGGCTCCGACGGATCGGAAGATCTCATCGCCCGCTTTGAGGAGGAGACCGGTTATGACGTCGTTCTCCGCTACTACGAGTCCAACGAGGAGCTCTACGGCCTGCTGACCAGCGGCGCCATCCAGTGCGACCTCGTCATCCCCTCCGACTATATGATCGCCCGCCTCATCGAGGAAGGCTATCTTGATAAGATCGATTACGCGAACATCCCCAACTACAAATACATCATGGATGCCTACAAGGGCATGGCCTACGATCCCACCGATGCCTACAGCGTTCCCTATACCTGGGGCACCACCTGCCTGATCTACAACACCAAAATGGTCAAGGAAGCTCCCACCTCCTGGAATGCCCTGTGGGATACCGACTATAAGGGCAACGTGCTCATGTTCCGCAACTCCCGCGATGCCTTCGCCATTGCCCTGCAGAAGCTCGGCTATTCCATCAACACCACCGATGAATCCGAGCTGCGTGCCGCCGCCGCGGAGCTTATGAAGCTCAAGGATAACTGGCAGGGCCTCGTCATGGACGAGACCTTTGAGAAGATGGAAGGCAACAACGCCTGCATGGCTCCCTACTATGCCGGTGACTTCATCACCATGCAGGAGGTCAACCCCGATCTCGATTATGTCCATCCGGTTGAGGGTGTGAACATCTTCGTGGATGCCATGTGCATCCCCACCGGTGCCCGCAACAAGGCCGGGGCCGAGGCCTTCATCAACTATATGCTGGAGCCCGAGATCGGCAAGATCAACATCGAGTACATCGCCTACTCCACCCCCAACAGCGCCGTCTATGACCTGCTGGACGCCGAGACCAAGAACAACCCCGCCATGTATCCCGCGGAGGATGTCCTTGCCAAGGCCGAGGCCTTCAGCCATTGGCCCGAGGAGACCAACAAGCTCGTCAGCGAGCTCTGGCTGGAGGTTACCAACGGTTGATATCCCTTTTACGCCCGAAAGCACGTCTTCCGGGCGTTTTTCTTGACAAATAATAATAATAATAATATAATCAATACATACGAATATCATACAAAAGAGGAGCGATGCAAATGCAAACATCAACCCGTAAAAAAGTGTTCGGTCAGATCCGTCTGATATTGCTCTGTCTTCTCCGCGCCTTTGCCTACTACATGGCCGTTTCTGCCGCATTCATTCTTGTAACCGCCTTCGGCAGCATCCACAGCGTTGCGCTCATCCTTTTGGTTTCGATCCCCGGTTATATCATGCTTGGCCGGGCATACGCAAAGGGCGGATGCGAAAAGTTTTTGACCTTCAACGATGTGGATGTGAATCTCTGTCTGAAACGCTGGTGCCTGCGGGATCTCCTGCCCCAATGGGCGGCACTGTTCGTCTTCCATGCTCCGCTGATTATTCAACACCTTCTCAGGGATATCAGCAGTATGCCCGACCCCGAAAAAGCGCTCTTTAATGCCCGCTATATGTTTATCGGCGGCGCAGCAGCGCTCATTCTTTTTCCTCTCGCTGCCATCCTCACCGCAAGATCCGTCTATACAAAGTTCCTGCAGGAACGGCGCGAACGGTACGGCGATTCAGCAGATAGCTGATTATCTTTCTCGGTTGATTGGAGGCAATGGCTTATTATGAAAGCATCACTTCGACAAAAAATCACTTCCCTTCTTCTGCAGTTCCTTCTTCATCTCCTCCTCGCCTTTGGCTCCTACATGGTCATCATGCTTTTCTCCATCATGGTCACCGGACAGCTGCATGAGGATGCCGTCATAAACGGGATGAAGGTTCTGCCCGCCGCCATCCCCGTGGCTCTCGGCTACGGTCTCTTTGGCTGGCTGTACGGCGGTTGGAGCTGTAAGGGCCATCTCTCCACGGAGCACACCACAGCCGCCCCCGCCCTGCGCAAATGGTTTGTCAAAAATCTGCTGCCGCAATGGATCGTACTGCTGCTCTGGTACGGCTGGCTGATCATCGACTCCGTCATCACCGTTCTCCCGAATCTGGATACCCTCCCCTACGCCGAGCAAAACCTCTTTAACCACTGGCTTTTCATTTTTTCCGAAATCATCTGCCTCACGGTTTTCCCCCTTGCCGCCACCCTGCGTGCCAAAGCTTCCTACACAAAGATCCTGCAGATGCGGCAAAAAAATATGTGAAACACCTTCCCGGAAGGGCTGCCCGAAAAAACGGGCGGCCCTTCTTTTTTTGCATATCCTTGACAGATCGGAATAACTGTGTTACATTAACTTTCACAGTCTTTCTCTTTTGGAGGGAAACGCTTCATGTCATCCACACATGTCGATATCACCCGCATCCCCTTCAGCCGTTACGGAGCCTTTCTTTCCGTGACCCGGGAGGATAACGGAGCGCAGGAGCTGATCATCCATACCGCCCGCCGCAGATTCAAGGAAAGCGCTGCCTTTTCCCTCTCCTTCGGCGGCGATTTCACCTGCGCCGCGCAGCCCGAAGCGCTGCTCGTCACCACCTCCGAAGGGCATGCACGCATCTATATCCGCGATGACGAGACCCTCGTTATTGAAAGCTTCGGACCGGATATTTTTCTAAGGCAGTTTGCCCGCGGCTACGGCACAGAGACGGGAGAACGTGCCTTCCGGGTGTATCACGATACCTTCAGCCTGATCTCCACCGTTGCCGTCCCCTGCGGAAAGGCGCTGCTTGACGGTCCCGTCATCGGCCGCAACCGGCGAACAGATCTTTCCGTGACCTGCGAGGAGGGGCATATTCTCATGGCCCTCCGGCTTTGCCATGCAGAACCCCGGGAAATCCCTCTGCCTCTTACCCCGGATGCGGACATTTCCGCCATCCGCACCGAGTGGGAGAGCTTTCTTGGGCTGTTGCCCGCTGCACCCGCCGCCGATGCGGAGACGGAGGCTTTTGTTCGCCTGACGTGGTACAATCTCTGGTCCTGCTTTGTCCGCGCCGGAGGGTGCTACCCTGCCGACACCATGCTGATGAGCAAAAAATACATGACCTCCACCTGGAGTTGGGATCACTGCTTTAACGCGCTGGCCATGGCACACCTTGCCGACCGTGAGCTTGCAAAGAAATACGCTCTCAGCCAATTTTCCGCCCCTTTCCATCTGCAGGGCGAGCTTGGTGTTCTGCCGGATATGTGGAACCCTGATCTTGAGACCCGATGGGGCACCACAAAGCCCCCTATCCACGGCTGGTGCTTCGGAAAACTGATGGACATTTTCAATTTTACAAGGGATGAACTGCTTTGCGTCTATCGCTGGCTGTCCAAATGGACCTGCTGGTGGACAGAGCACAGCGACACCGACAACGATGGCATCCCCGACTATCCCCAGGGGTGCGACAGCGGCTGGGACAACTGCTCCCTCTTTGACAACGGCTACTTTATGGAAACTCCCGATCTGCCCGCCCTGCTCATCCTGCAGATGCGCACCCTTGCGCGCATCGCGGAGGGCCTCGGCGACGAGACTTCGGCGGCGCACTGGCGCACCGAGGCAAAGCTCATGGGCGACCGTCTCTTTGCCCACAGCTTTGACGGAGAACGCTTTTTGGCAAAGCAGAGCCGGACGCATCTTTATGACGCGCACCCGACCAGCCTTCTCTCCCTGATGCCGCTGGTGCTTGGCGAGCAGCTGCCCGGGGATGTTCTGCAGTCCCTTGCAGAGAGCCTGCAGCGGGATTTTCTGACAGAAAACGGTCTTGCCACAGAGATGCCCGACGGCGGCAAATACGAATCCGACGGCTACTGGCGAGGCCCCATCTGGGCGCCCACCACCTATCTTCTCGTCGACGGTCTCCGCCGGGGCGGACAGGATGCGCTTGCGCGCACCGTGGCGGAGCGTTACTGCCGGATGTCCGCCCGCATCGCCCGCGGAAACTTTGAGAATTTCGATGCGCTCACCGGCCTTGGCCGCCGCGCCCCGGGCTACACCTGGGCCGCCAGCGTATATATGCTGCTTCATTTCGAATACGGCTGTTAAAAGATCGGACTGCGGTCACTTTTCCCGCGCGGAAAAAGGCTGCAGGCCATTCTTTTTTCTTGATGCCACACGGTAAATATGATACAATAAAGGGCAGAAAACAAAGGGAAGCGAGGATGCGCAAACCATGGAGCGAAATAACCCCGTCTTTACGGTGACCGACAAGGGCGAGCGCGCCCTGCGAAAGGGTCACCCCTGGGTATACTCCGACGAGCTCCGGCTCACAGACGGCTCTGCCGCGCCGGTGGACGGTGAGCTTTGCGACGTCCGCAGCCGCAAGGGCGCCTATCTCGGCACGGGGCTGTACAACAGCCGCTCCAAGATCCGCGTGCGCATCCTCTCCCGCAATGCAAACGACCGTTATGATGAGGCATTTTTCGCCCGCCGCATCGCCTACGCCCTGGATTACCGCATGACCGTCATGGGCAAGACAGACTTTGCCTGCTGCCGTCTCATTTTCGGCGAGGCCGACGGCCTTCCCGGCGTGACCGTCGACCGCTTTGGCGACGTGCTTTCGGTGCAGATCGCCTGTCTCGGCATGGAGCTGCGCCGGGACATGCTCATTTCCCTGCTCGTCGATGCCCTCGCCGCCCGCGGGGCGCATATCAGCACCGTCTGCCTGCGGGGTGACCTTGCCCTGCGGGCAAAGGAAGGCCTTCCCATCGAAAAGGGCTACTGGCGGGATATGACAGGCTCCGGCCACACGGAGATCTGCGAGAACGGTATCCGCTATGACGTGGATTATTACAACGGACAGAAGACCGGCTTCTTCCTCGATCAGAAATACAACCGTGCCGCCGCGGCGCGACTTGCCCACGGCCGGAAGGTGCTGGACTGCTTTACCCACACCGGCTCCTTTGCCCTCAACGCGGCAAAGGGCGGTGCCGCCTCCGTCACGGCGGTGGATGTTTCCGAGGATGCCCTCACCGTCGCACGGGAAAACGCCCGCAGAAACGGCCTTTCCGTGGATTTTGTCTGCGCGGACGTATTCGATCTGCTGACTGAAATGGCAAAGTCCGGCAACCCCGGCTACGATTTCATCATTCTCGATCCCCCGGCCTTCACCAAATCCGGTGCCACCGCCGCCGCTGCCGAGCGCGGCTATAAGGAGATCAATCTCAAGGCCATGAAGCTGCTGCCCCGGGGCGGCTATCTCGCCACCTGCTCCTGCTCCCACTTCATGCCCGATGAGCGCTTCCGCCGGATGCTTGCCTCCGCCGCGGAGGATGCCTGCGTCTCCCTCCGTCAGATCGAGGTGCGCACCCAGTCCCCCGACCATCCGATTCTCTGGAACGTGCCGGAGACCGATTACCTTAAATTTTACCTCTTCCAGGTGGTTTAACTTTTCAAGAAATCAGGTAACCCTATGAAATCTCTTGTGCGCGAAAAAAGCTTTTACAAAACCTTTTTCTCCATGACGGGCATCATCGCCCTGCAGAATCTCATCGTCTTCTCCGTCAATCTTGCCGACAACGTCATGCTCACCCGCTGGTCCGCCGAGGCCCTTGCGGGTGTTGCGCTGGTCAATCAGATCCAGTTTTTGCTGCAGATGCTCATGCAGGGCATCGGCGAGGGCGCGCTGGTCTTTTCCTCCCGCAGCTGGGGCGAGGGAAAGCGGGAGCCCATCCGTGCCATTTCAAACATAGGCATGCGCTTTGCCCTTGCCGTTTCCCTGCTTCTCGGTTTTCTGGTTTTTGCCTTTCCGGAAACGGTGCTCGGCCTTCTTTCCTCCGACGCGGCTATTGTCGCCGCCGGTGCCGAATATGCCCGCATCATCGTCTTCACCTACCCCGTCTTTGCCATCACCCAGATCCTGCTCATCGTCCTGCGCAGCGTGGAAACGGTGCGCATCGGCTTCTGGCTCTCCGTCGTTGCCCTCGTTTCCAACGTGTCGCTGAACTACGTGCTCATCTTCGGAAAGCTCGGCCTTCCCGCCCTCGGCATCCGCGGTGCCGCCATCGCAACGCTGCTCGCCCGGCTCATTGAGCTTGCCGTTCTGATCGTTTACGTCCGGTTTATTGACAAAAAGATCTCCCTGCGAACCCGCCACTTCTTCCAAAAGACCGACCGCTCCCTTGTGCGGGATTACATCCGCGTGGGCCTGCCCGTCTTTGCAAGCGGCGGCATGTGGGGTATCGCCCAGGCCATGCAGACCGCCGTTCTCGGCCACATGGAGGGCGACGTCATCTCCGCAAACGCCGTGGCTGTCACCCTTTTCCAGATCATTTCCGTCTTCATGTATGCCTCCGCAAGCTCCACCGCCGTTATGGTGGGTAAGGCGCTGGGCGAGGGCCGGGAGGAGCTCATCCGTCCCTATACCCGCACCTTCCAGCTGCTCTTTCTCGGCATCGGGCTTGCAAGCGGTCTCACGCTCTTTCTTCTGCGGCATCCTATCCTCGCCCTGTATGCCAACCTCTCCCCGGAGGCGGAGCGCCTTTCCCTGGCCTTTATCGCCATCCTCTCCGTCACCTGCGTGGGCACGGCCTATCAGATGCCCTGCCTTACCGGCATCGTCCGCAGCGGCGGCGACACCGGCTTCGTGCTGAAAAACGACTTCATTTTCATGTGGCTCATCGTGCTGCCCTCCGCCGCGGCGGCAGCCTTTATCTTTGAGCTTTCCCCCGTTATCGTATTCATCTGCCTGAAGGCCGACCAGATCCTTAAGTGCTTCGTGGCAGTCATCAAGATCAACCGCTATAACTGGGTACGCCGCATCCGCAAGGCCGCCTGAGCAGGGAAAGGAGTTCTGAATGTCCATCAACGTATCCAAGCTTTCCTCCATTGAGGAGATCATCCGTCAGCGCATGTCCGAGGGTTATGTCCCCGGCGCCTCCGCCGCCGTATGGGTGGATGGTGAGTGCGTTTACGAAACCTACGCCGGTATCGCAAAGCATGACGGTACTCCCATCGGTCCGGAGACCATCTTCCGTCTTGCCTCCATGACCAAGCCCTTTACCGCCGTTGCCGTCATGCAGCAGGTAGAGGCCGGCCGTCTCGGTCTTTTTGACAAGATCGAGGACTATATTCCCGAGCTTGCCGATCTGCGCGTAGCAGATAAGGACGAGACCGGCGCCGTCATCGGAAGCCATCCTGTTCCCCGTCCCGTAACGCTTATGGACTGCCTTACCCATTCTTCCGGCATCGCTTGCGGCAAAACCCAGGAGCTTGTCTATCCCAACGTCCGTATCCGTCCCGGCGAGACCCTTGCCGACTGCGTACCCCGTTATAAGGACATCCTGCTGGACTTTGATCCCGGCACCAAGCAGTTCTATTCTCCCCTTGCCGCACCGGATATCTGCGCCCGCATCGTGGAGATCCTCTCCGGCGAGACCATTGACGAATATTTTAAAAACCACATCACAGATCCTCTGGGAATGACCGACACGGTCTTTACACTGTCCGAGGAGCAGCGTTCCCGCCTGGCCGAAGGTTTCAACCGTGAAGGCGAGACCTGTGTGCCTGCGCACATGTCCGAATCGGGCATTTTCAACGATCTTCCCACCCTTTACAGCGGCGGCGGCGGGCTTTTCGGCACGCTCAACGATTATTGTATTTTTGCCAATGCCCTTGCTACCGGCGGTCAGGGCATCCTGACTCCCGAAAGCATCGGTGAGATCCGCACCCCGCGCCTTTCTCCCACCATTCCCGGTATCGGACGCGGCTTCAACTGGGGGCTTCTCGTGCGCTACTGCGCCCACACCAGCCGCTATCAGCCGCTTCCTCCCGGATGCTGGGGCTGGAGCGGCGCCTTCGGCACCCACTTCTTCATCGACCCCGCCCGACGTGCCTGCGCCGTGCTCTTCTCCAACTCCCTTGCCGCCCGCGGCTCCGATTCCATCACCTGCCGCGATCTGGAGCATTGCTACGTTGCCGCCCTCAACAACTGATTTTTCCGAAAGGTAACTGTGTTATGGCCACTGTCATTTCTGTTGATCCGAAAGCCCCCCGCGGTCCCGTCCGCCCCCTGCACGGCATGGGCAACGGTCCCGTTACCCGCCGCGGCACCCACGACCATATCGCCGATTTCCGCGAGGCCGGCGTGCCCTACTGCCGCCTGCACGATACGGAATACCCCCTCGGCTCCGGTGTCTACGTGGATATCCACTGCATCTTCCCCAATTTTGATGCCGATGAAAACGATCCCGCCTCCTACTATTTTGACCATACCGACCGCTACCTGCAGTTCATCGAGGATTCCGGTGCGAAGACCTTTTACCGCCTCGGCGAATCCATCGATCACGCCCCGGTAAAATCCCACATTTTTCCCCCAAAGGACAATAAAAAATGGGCGGTCATCTGTGAGCATATCATCGCCCACTATACCGAGGGCTGGGCCGACGGCTACACCTGGGATGTCCCCTACTGGGAAATCTGGAATGAGCCGGACAACTTCGAGGACATCGTGGACAACGATATGTGGCAGGGCACCCCGGAGCAGTATTTTGAGCTCTACGTCACCGCCGCAAACCATCTGAAGTCCCGCTTCCCCCATCTGAAGATCGGCGGCTTCGGCAGCTGCGGCTTTTATGCCGTCACCGGCACGGATGCCTCCGCCGCGGCAAAATCCACCCCCCGCTTCAATTATTTCGTGGAATTTGCCCACGCCTTCTTCAGGTACATCACCGATCCCGCCCATCCCGCGCCACTGGATTTCTTCTCCTGGCATTCCTATGCCAACCGCGTGGAGGACAATATCAAGTTCGCCCGCTATGCCCGCAATCTTCTGGACAGCTACGGCTTTACCGAATGTGAAAGCATCTTAAACGAGTGGAATCCCCGCCCCGTCACCCCCGCCACCTTCAACATGCCCGAGGATGCCGCCGCCATCATGGCAAACTTTGCCGCCCTGCACGATGTAGGCGTGGATGTTGCCACCTATTACGTAGGCGACCCCGGCTCCGGCTACTGCAAGGTCTTTGACACCGCAGGAAACACCGCCAAGGCATGGCAGGCCTTCCGCGCCTACGGTGAGGCCTACCGCCTCGGCACCTATCTTCCCTCCACCCAGAACGCCCCCGTATGGACGCTGGCCGCAACAGACGGCGAAAAGACCCTGCTCATCCTTACCAACGCCTCCCGGGAGCCGCAGGAATGCACCCTTGATATCCCCGGACATCGCATCGCCTCCCTTCGGGCCGTGGACGAGACGCACGACTGCACCGCCGTTTCAGAGCTGCCTGCCGGCAACACCCTCACCCTTTCTCCCTGGCAGATCCTTTTGTGTGAACTTATTTCCAAATAAGGAAAGGAAGATAAAACTATGAAGAGAATCCTCTTTCAGGGCGACTCCATCACGGATACCGCCCGCAACCGTGAAGCCAAGACCGGCTTCAATGCTTACGGCTGCGGCTACACCAACTTTGTAGCCGGCGAGCTCTGCGTGGAAGCTCCCGGCACCGTCGAGTTCTATAACCGCGGTGTCAGCGGCGACCGCGTGGTCGATCTCTACGCCCGCTGGCGCAGAGACTGCATCCAGCTCAAGCCCGATGTGATCTCTATCCTCATCGGAGTCAACGATGTCTGGCATGAGCTTGGAGGCGGCAACGGCGTTCCTCCCAAGCGCTTTGAGAAAGTGCTTCGCATGCTCATCGAGGAGACCCGCGAGGAGCTTCCCGGTGTCAAATTCATGCTGATGGAGCCCTTCCTGCTGCACGGCTCCGCCACCAATGAGCATTACGATGCCTTCTTCCCCGAGGTCCGCACCCGTGCCGAGATCGTGGAACGTCTTGCAAAGGAATACGATATTCCCTTCGTCCCCCTGCAGTCCGTCTTTGACGAGGCGCTCAAGGTCGCCGATGACAAGCATTGGGCCATTGACGGTGTCCATCCTTCCCATGCGGGCCATGCCCTCATCGCAAAGCAGTGGATCGCCGCCTACAAAAAGCACTTTGCCGAATAATTCCATAAAAAAACGGAGAGACCGATCAAAGTCTCTCCGTTTTCTTTGTCAGGATTTTCAGATAATGCCCTTCATAACAAGGATGAGCAGCACAAACACCGCAATGATCGCAAGGGAAAGATACGCCACCGCAAGGCTGCGCTCCCCGATACGCTCGTGTCCCTCATCGGGCAGCAGGCGGGTGCGCTGCAGTGTCCGTACCAGCGGCTTGTACAAAAGCAGTATAATGCCTGCATTGAGGCCGGATTTCACAAGATTAAAGGGAAGGAACGCGGGCAGAAGCAATCCGGCTACGACCTCGCGGCCGACATCCATATACAGCGGTGTGATCCAGTAGTTCCACAAAAGCATCACGCCGGTGGTAAAGACAACGCTTAAGGTCAGACCGATGAGGGCGGAGGAAAAGCTGCGGCGCTTGCGGTAAATGACCGTTACCGGCAGCAAAAATGCCGCCGAGGAGAGGAAATTCATCAGGCAGCCGATGATACCGGTTTCACTGACGGTGACCATTTCGATCAGAGCAACGACCGCGCTCATCAAAAGTCCCGCCGGGGCCCCGTAGATGAGGGCACCGAGAGTCAGAATGACATCCTTGGGCTCATATTTCAGAAAAAGCACCACGGGGATCTTGATGAGCACCATGGCAATATAGGCCATGGCGGTAAGCATGGCCATCGTCACCAGTTTTTTTGTCCGTTCTGCCGATTTCATAAAAAATCTCCTCCTTTTTCAGAAGAAAAGCCCGAAGGAAAACTACCTTCGGGCTTAAAAAGTATCTGCTCACGTCCCGTATTCCGGGAATGTGACCTCTCTTCTTTCATCCAGACTGTAACTGTCGGTCCCGGAATCGCACCGGATCATGCACCGTAACGGCTCGCGGACTTTACCGCCGATCGGGAATCTCACCCTGCCCTGAAGATATTCACTTTATGTCTATAGCATACACCCGCGTGCGGGCATTGTCAAGGGATTTTTTCTCCTACAGGCTCCAGTCCACCGGAGCCTCGACGCTCTGACCCGCCGGGATGCAGAGAAGCTTGTCGTTCTGGCTGACCCAGATATCCTGCGCAGAGGGGTTATGAACCCGGGACATATCCGCAGACCACACCAGGCTCTCATAGGCCTTGCAGTAGGCATAGATCTCGCCGTTGGTGGCATACCAGATGTCCTCATGCCCTGCCATCTTCTCGAGGAAGTTCTCCATCACGTCCCAGTTGTCGTTGTCATCAAACTCGTAGGCATGCCCCCAGACGTAGAAAAGCTTTGCCGGACCGCCGTAATGAGAAATCGGCGTAAGGAACTTATCCGCAAGCTCCATCAGCTGGGGATGGTTATGATGGCAGGTAGCCTGCAGGCGCAGCCAGTCCTTCGGGATCTCAAAGCCAAGAGAGGACTTCACCACACGGCAGTAATCAATGCCCGCCATGCGCAGCACTTCCACCACCCCGTCGTTATAGGTGCCGAAGGGATAGGCCATGCCGCGGACGATGCGGCCAAAAAGCTTTTCCAGTCTCCGGCGGTCCTCCACCGTTTCATACATGGCGGCGGCGGTATCCATACGGTTCAGGAATCCGTGGGTCAGGGTATGGCAGGCGACCTCCGCCTCCGGGGCATCCGCAAAAAGTGCCACAGCCTCCGACTCGGACAGGCGGCGGTTCATCTTTGCGGGATACTCCCCCGACTCCGGGCGGAATCGGCCGGAATTGAGATTGAAGGTGCCCTTGACACCGTATTTTTCGAAGAGCTCCAGCAGATGGATATCGCCCTTCACGCCGTCATCGTAGGAAAAGGTCAGGGCCTTGTCCCGACCGCCGGGAAATCGCATATCACAATGATGTATCATTTCGGTTTTCTCCGTTTTCCGGGGCTTTGGGCGCAAAGAGCGTACACCCCTGGGCGCGGAAATGCTCGATCTTCTCCAGCAGCAGACTCACGGGGCACTTGAATTCCTCCGCGAGGCAGGTCAGGCAGAAAAAGCTGGTTTCCGCGCGGTTGACCATTTTCTTCGTCATGGCCGCCGCATCGGCTGAAACGGGGCCGCCGCATTTTCTGCAGATCACTTGACGTCCACAAGAGATGCGCGGAAGAGCTTACAGCCGTGGGCAGGCACTGCTACGCGAATGGTCGCATTCTTTGCGCCGTACTCTTCCCCGCTCCAGACCTCGCGCAGGCGGAGGCTCTTGCCGCAGCTCTCCGGCAGAGCAAGCTCATCCAGCATAAGGGTGATGTTGCGCTCCGCATCGCTCATATTGAGCATAGCGACAGCGATGTCGCCGCCTTCCAGATGACGGATATAGATCCGTCCGTCGGGACCGCAGCCGCTGCCCTTCACGCGGTAGATCTGACGGTAAGCGGAATCCTGATTGATGCGGAGCATCTCCTCGTTGCCGAGGATGTTCATGGTCTCCCCGTCCTTTTCGATGCCGCGGATATCGCAGCCGATCATCAGGGGAGATCCCATAATGGCCCAGATAGACATATGGGTGCGGTACTCCTCCTCGGTGCAGCCCACAAAGCCCACGTTGCCCCGGCCGCGCATACCGACGATGAGCATATCCATATCGTTGAAGCAGCCCTGGCCGTTGTACTCGATAATCTCATCCTGCTTCAGAATAAGCTTCTTGACCGATTCCCAGCCGTCATGGATGTCGCCGGTGGAACGCCACATGTGCGCGCCGGTGGTCTTGATCCACTTGTGGGTCTCGTCCGCACCCCAGGAGCAGGCGGAGAAGAGGATATCGCGGCCGCAGTTTTCCAGCGCAAGGCCCATGCGGCGGTAGAGACGGTCGCCCCGGATGAAATCGCTGTGGTAGCAGTAGTCGTATTTCAGGAAGTCCACGCCCCACTCGGCAAAGGTGGCGGCATCGATGAACTCATGATCAAAGCTGCCGGGATAGCCTGCGCAGGTCAGCGTACCCGCGCAGGAATACATGCCGAACTTCAGCCCCTTGGAATGGACGTAATCGGCCAGCGCCTTCATGCCGGAGGGGAACTTTTCGGGATCGGCCACGAGGCGGCCGTTCTCATCGCGCTCAAGCAGGGACCAGCAGTCGTCAATGACGATGTACTCATAGCCCTTTGCGGCGAGGCCGGAGGAGACCATCGCATCGGCGCTGTCGCGGATGAGCTGCTCGTTGATATCTTTACCGAAGGTATTCCAGGAATTCCAGCCGAGAGGCGGACGTGTTACGATCATAGTTCTAATCTCCCATATTTTCTTCAAAGTGTTCCCGCGGCGAAAATTCGTCCGGTACGTCCCTATTTTAGCATCGTGCACGCCGCCCGTCAAGGCACTGTTCACAATTTCTTTATTGCATTTCACCGGGGAAAATGCTAATATTAAATTGTTAAATTATTTTCCTCTTACAAAGGAAGTCTGCTTATGAAAAAAGACACCGCAAAGGCCTGTCCCTACACCTCCATCGGCGGTCAGGCTCTCATCGAAGGCATTATGATGCGCGGCCCCAGGCTCTCCGCCATGGCTGTCCGCGACCCCGGCGGAAAGATCGTCCTTGAGGTCAACGAGACCCCCAAGCTCATCGGCGGGAAGCTCGCGAAGATCCCCTTTGTCCGCGGCATCTTCTCCTTTATATCCTCTATCTCCGCAGGTTATACGTATCTCATGCGCTCCGCCGATATCGCCATCCCCGAGGAGGCCGCCGCCGACCGGGAAAAGAGCGAGAGACGCGGCAAGCTCCTCAACGGCATTATGATGGGTGCGAGCCTCGTGCTTTCCCTCGTCATCTGCTTTGCCCTCTTCCTTTATCTGCCCACCTTCCTCTTTTCACTGCTCTCCCGCGCCGTGCCGGAGCTGGACCATCGGCTGTGGCGCAGCGTCTTTGAGGGCGTGCTGCGCATTGCCATCTTTGTGGGCTATCTTTTCCTGATGCTCCTTTTCAAGGACATCCGCCGCACCTTCAGCTATCACGGAGCGGAGCATAAGACCATCTTCTGCTACGAGCGCGGCCTTCCCCTGACGGTGGAGAACGTCCGCGCCCAGAGCCGCTTCCATCCCCGCTGCGGCACCTCCTTCATGATCCTCATGCTGCTGGTCGGCATCATCATCGGCCTCTTCATCCCCCTTGAGCAGCCCCTTCTCCGCACCCTTGTCAAGCTCGCCCTGCTGCCCCTCACCATGGGCATCGGCTATGAGCTCATCAAATTCGCCGGGAAGCACGATAACGTCCTCACCCGCATCGTCTCCGCCCCCGGCGTCGCCCTGCAGCATCTCACCACCCGCGAGCCGGATGACGGCATGATCGAGTGCGCCATCCTCGCCTTCCGGGAAGTTCTCCCCGAGGGTGACCCCGCCCGCACCGAAGAAAAGGATACTTTCGAAACCAAATGAAAAATTTTCTCTACCGTTTTATGGCCGGCCGCTACGGCAACGACTCCCTCAATAAGTTTCTCACCGGCCTCTGGCTCGGTGCCGCCGTGCTCAGCATCTTCGTTGATTGGAAAATCCTCTATTATATCGTCTGGGTGCTGTGTCTGCTGGTACTTTTCCGTTCCTTCTCCCGCAACATTCCCGCCCGTCAGAAGGAAAACGCCTTTTTCCTGCGCATCATGCGCAAACCCCGCTCACTTTTCGGCGGCGTAAAGGGCTTTTTCGACCGCCTTTCCCAGCGCAAAACCCACCGCTTCTTCAAATGTCCCTCCTGCGGAACCCTGCTGCGGGTGCCCCGCCGCAAGGGACTGATGAATATCCGCTGTGTCCGCTGCGGAAATCAGTTTTCCCGCCGGATCCGCTGAACCTTCAAGGAGGTAATTTCCCATGCTGACCCCCTCCCGGCGCTACAGACGCCGCATTATCGCCCTGACCGTGGGCATGCTCCTCGTCTCCCTTGTTGTCCTCGGCCTGCTCATCTGGCAGATCGCCGCCGGCCGCTGGAACTGGAGCTCCACCCTGAAGCCCGATCCAGCCCCCTCCTCCGTCAGCTTTGTAACAGAGTAGAAAAGCTGCAAAAGCCAAGGGTTTCAAGATAGCCGCTCCTGTCTTTCGTTTTTGCCGTCTTTATGAGGAGAAAACTATATGAATTATTCAGAAATCACACCATATATCAAAAAGCTAGCCGCTCTTTCGGATGCAAGTAACCATATAGTACCGGAAATGTACGCACAGCACGATGTTAAACGAGGGCTACGCGATATCAACGGTAACGGAGTTGTCACAGGTCTTACTGAGGTTTCTCGCATCAAAGCAAAGGATAAAGATGCACACGGCAACGAAATATCTTGTCATGGCCAACTCTATTACAGAGGCATCAACATTCGCGAGCTTGTCAACGGCTTCATATCTGACAACCGGCCCGGCTTTGAGGAGACGGTTTATTTACTTCTTTTCTCAAAACTTCCAACCAAGGACGAGCTTGATAGATTTTGCGAGCAGCTTTCGCTCTATCGCTCCTTGCCGCCATCGTTTGTCCGTGATATGATCCTCAAAGCCCCCGGCAAGGATATGATGAATATTCTTTCGAGAAGCGTATTGGCATTATACGCATATGATGAGAATCCTGACGATATTTCAACCGCAAACATTCTTCGCCAATGCTTACAACTGATAGCGGAATCCCCACTTCTTGCCGTTTATGGCTACCAATCTTATCAGCATTACCACAATGATCAGAGTTTGTTCATCCACTATCCGAAAAAGGAACTGAACACAGCAGAAAACCTGCTCTACATTCTCCGTGAGGACGGACAGTATACGCGGCTTGAAGCAAAACTTCTCGATCTTGCACTTGTTTTGCACGCAGAGCACGGCGGCGGCAACAACTCAACCTTCACAACACACGTGGTAACATCGTCGGGAACAGATACCTATTCTGCCATTTCTGCGGCACTCGGATCGCTTAAAGGACCTCGTCACGGCGGCGCAAACATAAAGGTGATGCAAATGTTCGACGATATGAAATCGAGCATTGATACCAAAGATAAGGGTGCTGTGAGGGATTATCTTGTCAGTCTTCTTGACAAGCAGGCATTTGACAAAGCCGGCTTGATTTACGGCATGGGCCACGCCGTTTACTCGCTGTCTGATCCGCGAGCCGATATACTGCGACATTATGCAAAAAAGCTTTCGGAAGAAAAAGGCATGCAAGAAGAATTTGCACTCTACGAAACGATTGAAGAAATGGCTCCCGAGATCATTGCTGAAAAGCGCAAAATGTATAAAGGTGTAAGTGCAAACGTAGACTTTTATTCTGGTATGGTCTATAAAATGCTCGGACTTCCTTATGAATTGTTTACCCCGATTTTTGCTGTTGCAAGAATCGCAGGTTGGAGCGCACACCGTCTGGAAGAAATACAGAACGCAGGAAAGATCATACGTCCTACCTACATAAACGTAAAGGATGAAACAGAATACGTATCCTTGAAGGATAGATAATTGCCACTAGACAGGGGACAATTCTCTGCTCAAAATAGTCCTGCTGCTGAACCCGCGTCCCGGAAATCCGCTTTCCGGGGCGTTTTTTTCTCTTCCCTCTTTTCTTTTCGCCCGAATTTGATTATACTATAATAAAGTATTTCCCCTGCAAAGGAGGCCGCTGCCATGAATAAAAACTACACCGTCCACGCCCATACGCCCCTGCGCATCCTCGGAGAGCCCTCGCTTCCCGTGCGCAACGCCCTGCGGGATCTGGAACGCGACTGGTACAGGGTCTTTGGCTATCCTCTCCTTGTGCTGACGGAATTCACCGGCGAAAACGAGGGGGACGAGCTGGTGCTTGACTGCGATAATACGCTGCTGCCCCCTTCCCTCCGCCCCGTGGGATATGAAAGTCACACCCTCCGCATCTCCGGCCGCCGCTTCATTCTTGCCGGCGCGGATATGCGCGGCACCGTCTATGCCATTTATGCCTTCTCCCGGGAGATCCTCGGCGTGGATCCCCTGTGGTACTGGAACGATTTCACCCCCGCCCGGAAGACGGCGGTGGAGCTGTCCGCCCGCTACACCCTGCACGTGACTTCCCCCACCTTCCGCTACCGCGGCTGGTTTATCAACGATGAGGATATCCTCGGCGGCTTTTTCCCCAACCGCACCTTCGACGGCGTCATGTCCCCCGAGGGCTTTGATTGTATTATGGAGGCTCTGCTGCGCCTTGGCGGCAACATGATCGTCCCCGGCTCCTTTGCCATGCCCGATGAGGACGTGCGCCGCCTTGCCGCCGCCCGCGGGCTGCTGTTAAACGATCATCACGTCACGCCCCTTGGGCTCAACATGTACCGCTGGCCGGAGGACGTGCCCTTCTCCTACAGCCGGGGCAAGGAATACCTGCAGGAGTGCTGGAAGACCTGTGTGGACACCCTGAAAGGCTACGAGCAGGTCTGGACGGTCTCCTTCCGCGGCAAAAACGACCATCCCTACTGGCAGGAGGACCCCTACGCCCCCGAGGACGATGCCGGCCGCGCCGCCGAGATCGAGGAGGCCATCCGCACCGAGATCGATCTCATCCGTGCTGCCGACCCCAATGCCGTCATCTGCTTTAACATGTACAACGAGCAGGCAAAATTCTACCGTGCCGGGCTTATTTCGCTGCCGGAGGATATCATCCGCGTCTGGCCGGGTGCCGGCTGCTTTGACGAAACGGCTGCCGTACGCACCGGCCCCGGCGACGGCGTTTATTTCCACATGACCGGGGCCGCCCGCAACCGCTACACCGAGTATCACAGCCCGCAGTCGGTCTTTGAGAGCCTCTATAAGTATTACGCCGTCGGCGCCACCTCCTTCTGCCTCTTTAACGTCTCCAACCTGCGGCATCTCGCCCTTTCCGTCGCCGCCGGCATGGATTATCTTTGGAACGCGGCAAAATATGCCGCCACCTCCCCCGCCGCCGCGGCAAAGCGCTGGTTGGATACCTATCTCACCACCCACTACGGCGCAGAGCTCCTGCCCGACATGCGCAGACTGTACCGCGCCTTCCACGGTCTCACCTATCACAAGCGCCTGCCCGCCGGCGAAGCCCCCACCAGCCGCACCTGCTTTGGTTATGTCACGGGCATTTTCCGCGACGGTCGTGAGGTCATGTCCGACCTAAAGCAGAATGCCATGCTGCAGGGCATATCCCGCGCCCTTATTGCCGCGCCGAAGGAGGGGATCTCGGAGGATTGGCTGCTGGATGCCGCGGAATTCCGCCGCTTTTTGCTGAAATGCCGCCGGGAGTTCACCAATTTGTCCGATCTCAGCGAAGAGCTCAAAGGCCGCATTCCCAAGCAGGCAAAGCTCATTTACCTGACGCAGGTGCTCACTCAGATCCAAGTGCTGAAGCTCGGCAACGAGGCGGTCATCTCTCTCTGCGATGCGCTGCTTGCCTATGGAAAATCCGCCACCGTAGCCGCCGTCTGCGCCCGCGCTGCCCTGCGCAGTCTGGAGGATCTTATCTCCGCGCTGCACCAGGCGGAGTACGGCAGATGGGCCACCTGGTATGAGACCGAGCGCTTCGGCTGCTTCTATTTCAGCCGGGATATCGTCCATTCCGCCTGCCGCGTGCTGGAGGGCCGTCCGGAGCGTCCCGTGCGCTATGTCGGCGGCTACCGCAACTGGCTCTATTTCTGGGATAAGCTTTACGAATATCAGCACGGCTGTGCCTTCCCTCTGTTAAAGGAGAAAGAATAATGGATCACGCCGCCCTTGCCGCCCGCGCCGCCGCCGTACGGCACAATGCCTATGCCCCCTACTCCGGTTTTGCCGTGGGCGCCGCTCTTCTGTGTGCCGACGGTGAGATCTTCACCGGGGTCAACGTGGAGAATTCCTCCTACGGGCTGACGGTCTGCGCCGAGCGCAACGCCCTCTTTGCCGCCGTTGGTGCCGGCAGGCGGGAATTTGCCGCCCTTGCCGTCTATGCCGCCCCCATCGGTGCGGACGAGGGGCCCGATTACACCCGCCCCTGCGGTGCCTGCCTGCAGGCATTTTCGGAATTCTGCGCTCCGGATATGCCCGTCATCCGCCTGCGCTCGGAGACCGAGTTTACCGTAACCCCCTTCGGTGAGCTTTTCCCCTACGGCTTTACTCTTTCGGAAAAGGAGTGATTTTTTCTTGCTCTCCGCAAACGAGATCTCCCTCTACCTTGACCGTATCGGCTTTACGGAGAAGCCCAGGGCCGATCTTTCCACCCTCTGCCGGCTGCAGCGCTGCCATCTCTTTACCGTGCCCTACGAAACGCTGGATATCATGAACGGCGTTGCGCTGGATCTTTCCCCCGCCGCCCTTTTTGACAAAATCGTCCTGCGGCGTCGGGGCGGGTACTGCTTTGAGCTCAACGCCCTTTTTGCGGAGCTTCTTTCCTCCCTCGGCTTTGATGTCCGGCTGCATTTCGCCCGCTATCTTCGCGGCGAAAAGGACATTCCCAAGCGGCGGCACGAGGTGTTCTCCGTGCAGCTTGCGGAGGGCCGCTTTCTCTGCGACGTGGGTGTCGGCGCTCCCATCCCCCTCTGCCCCGTGAAGCTCTCCTCCCGCCGTCAGGCGCAGGAGCGCGGCATCTGGTGCTTCCGTGAGGATGATATCCTCGGCCACGTGCTCTGTGAGGAAAAGGACGGAAAGCTCTCCGATGTTTACGCCTTCACCGATGAGCCCTGCTTCCCACAGGATTTTCTCACTACCAGCTACTTCTGCGAAACCCATCCCGATTCCTTCTTCCGGCAGGCGCTGATGGTTGCCCTCCGCACGGAGGAGGGGCGAAACACCGTCTCCGGACGGGAATTCCGCATCTTCCGCGGGGACTCGGCGGAGGTCTTCACCCCCGAAACGGAAGCCGATTTCCGCACCGCCCTCAAAACATATTTCGGATTGGAGTACTGATATGAATCCCACCCTCTTTGCCCCCGGCAGCGCCAAAAGCGTTGCCCACCGCGGCCTTTCCGGTCTGTATCCCGAGAATTCCGTCGAGGCCTTCCGCGAGGCCGCGAAGCTTCCCTATTTCGGCATCGAGACCGATGTTGATGTCACCGCCGACGGTCATTTTGTGCTGATGCACGACCACACCACCGGCCGTACCGGCGACCGGGATCTCCCCGTGCGTGAGTCCACCCTCGCCGCGCTTTCCGAGGTGCGTCTTCTCGGAAAGGACGGTCTTCCCCGGGAGGATCTGCGTGTCCCCATGCTTCGGGATTATCTCGATATCTGTCGGGAAGGTGACAAGGTCTGCGTTCTGGAGCTGAAGGTGCGTTTCACGGAGGATGAGGTCGCCCGCATACTTGCGGAGGTCGATGCCGCCGGCTGCCGTGATCGCATGATCTACATCTCCTTCTTTATGGAAAATCTCGAGCATCTGCGCAAACTCCGGCCCGACTGCACCGTGCAGTTCCTCATCTCCCAGTGGACGGAGGAGCTTCTGCCCACCCTCATCGAAAAAAAGATGGATCTCGACATCCATTACGGTGCGCTGGATGAAGAAAAGGTGCGCGCCGTCCTCTCAGCCGGACTCACCCTCAACGTCTGGACGGTGGACGACCCCGCCGTGGCGGAAAAGCTTGCCGCCTGGGGCGTACATCAGATCACCACGAATATTCTCCTCGGCGAGTAAAGAGAAAAAAGGCACTTGCGGCAACAATGCTGCAAGTGCCTTTTTCTTATATTGCCGCTCAAATAAACATCGTATTATTCAAAACATTCGGCATATTTGGGGTTTTTACGGATTTCTTCAACAATGTTTTTCTGATACTTTCGCAATTCCTTTTTCCAGAAATCCTCTGCAATCGGATTGATATCATCTTTACCTATCTCGGGCAATGCCGAGACCAGCGGAGCGGAATACCGATATCCGCCTTCATTACAGATGCGCACATACTCCTTGCAATGATCAAAGCCTTTGTCAAAATAGTTCAGAATATTTTCCAGGCTGCCATCATTGTCCTTTTCGTAATGAGCCAGCGTCAAATACAAATAGCCAATACTCCAATGCCACCTTCCGCATCTGCCGTCAACAAAAACCGTTTCGTAAAGATTAATCACCGATAATAGAATTTGTTTTCCGTATTCAGAGGATGAAACTGCCGGTCTTAAGGATACTGATTCGGATATAGCAAACTGAAGATTTGAGAGAAGCGCCATAATTCGCTCTCCCTGATATCTTGCCCTTTCTTCTCCGGCTGTCGCCATAGGCAACAATAGTTCCTTTGAAATGATAATAGCGTTTTGATCGTTGGCAAGAGCTTTCGCCTTTTCATATTCTCCCATTCGGCAATAGAGGGGGACGATTTGACAAATGCCTATCTCGCGATCCTCCGGAGACGGATTTGATTTCAAAAGCCTTTCATAAACGCGAACCGCTTCCTGCCAATAAACATTTTGGGAGTTGTATTCAATATCAAATTCCAAGATACCGGTTGATTCGGCGGAATTTGCTTTAGCTCCATATTTATTCCAGCCCCACATATGGAGTGCTCGGGCGAGCTTAAGAAGAATTTTGGGTTCATTCGGAAATTCCTCCGAAGCATCTCGAAGCATATTGATACATTCTTCCACGTCATCCGACAAACTGCCCTGATACATGTTCATCCCCTGTTTTGTCAGGATCCCGGTGGCCTCATCCAAAATTCTCTTGATTTTTTCTTCCCGCTCATCGTGATATCCAAACAGCTCGTCAATGGAAACATGGAAATAATTTGCGATGGCCGGAATCATCTCCATATCGGGATAACTGCCTCCGGATTCCCACCGCGACACTGCCTGTGCAGTTACGCCAAGGGCTTCTGCAAGATGCTCCTGCGTGCGCCCGTCCCGCCGGCGCAGCTCACGTATTTTAGCTCCAAAATTCAGTCTCATAATTTCCTCCTGAAACATAAATTATCACCGGTGTGGCTTAATTATAGTGTATGAACAGTTTTTCTGATAATTTTTTATGTGCATTTTTTAAATTTTCAATTTCTTCTGAACCTATATTTGCTTGTTTAAGTGCTTGTTTTAT
>JAFQKV010000018.1 GCA_017414715.1 Clostridia bacterium | reverse complement strand
GGCGGCTTTGTCAGGAAAAGTATAGCACCGTCCGTTTGAAAAGTCAAGACTGCCTCCGCAGAAAAAATAGCATTTATTACAATTTTTCCGGCGGCCGGCCGGTTTTCCGCGTGCCGTGAATGCGGATTGGCTCTTGACGCGGAGGCCGGGGATGTGGTATACTGGAATCAGCCGAAATCTGCCGAGAGCGGATTTCCAAAAAATCACAGAAGGAGCTATACCATGACCCGCATCCACCTGATTTCCAACGCCCATCTCGATCCCGTCTGGCAGTGGGAATGGGAGGAGGGCGCGGCTGCCGCCGTTTCCACCTTCCGCTGTGCCGCCGATTTCTGCGAGGAATTCGACGAATACGTATTCTGCCACAACGAGGCACTCCTCTACCGCTGGATTGAGGAATACGAGCCGGCGCTCTTTGCCCGCATTCAGCGGCTGGTCGAGGCCGGAAAATGGCATATCATGGGCGGCTGGCATCTCCAGCCCGACTGCAATATGCCCGCCGGCGAATCCTTCGTCCGTCAGATTCTGACCGGACGGATCTATTTTAAGGAAAAATTCGGCAAGGTTCCCACCACCGCCATCAATTTCGATCCCTTCGGCCACACCCGCGGCCTTGTGCAGATCCTCGCAAAGAGCGGCTACGACAGCTATCTCTTCATGCGTCCCTCGGAGAGCAGCTGCCATCTGCCCGCCGAATCCTTCACCTGGGTGGGCTACGACGGCTCCACCGTTATGGGACAGCGTGTTTCCACCTACAATACCGCCCTCGGTCATGCGGCGGAATCCATCCGCGCCCGCATCGCGCGGGAGCCGGAGAAGACCGTGAACGTCTGCCTCTGGGGCGTGGGCGACCACGGCGGCGGCGCCTCCCGCGGGGATATCCGCGATATTGCCGCCTTGACAGAGGAGCTGGCGAAGGACGGCATCACCGTCATCCATTCGACACCGGAGCAGTATTTCGCAGAGCTGCGTGAAAAAGGCGATCTGCCCCGGCACGAGGGCGATCTGAACGCATGGGCCGTGGGCTGCTACACCTCGCAGGTGCGCATCAAGCAGAAGCACCGGCTGCTTGAGAGTCAGCTGTACTCCACGGAGCGGATGTGCGTGCACGCCGCCGAGGCGCTGGGGATCCCCTATCCGAAGGCGGAGCTGGAAGCGGCACAGTACGATCTCGTTACGGTGGAGTTCCACGATTCCCTGCCCGGCTCCTCCATTCAGCCGGTGGAGGAAATGTGTCTGCGCATGATCGATCACGGTCTTGAGATCTGCTCCCGCATCCGTGCCCGTGCCTTCTTCGCTCTTTGCGCGGGTCAGAAGGAGGCAAGAGATGGCGAGATTCCGATCCTCTGCTACAATCCCCATCCCTACGAGGTGGAGGATGATTTTGAGGTGGAATTCATGCTGGAGGACCAGAACTGGAGCAATACCTTCACCGAAATTCAGGTCTATCATGGCGAGACTGCCATTCCCGCACAGGTCGAAAAGGAGCAGTCCAACATTCCTCTTGACTGGCGCAAGCGGGTTTCCTTTCACGCGACCCCTGCGCCCATGCAGATCACCCGATTCGACTGCAGGCTTTCACGCAAGGAGGCAAAGAGGATTCCCTCGCTGCCCGAAGACGGAAACGCCTATTTCTTTGATAACGGTCGCATGCAGGCGCACATCGGAAAGGAGAGCGGCCTGATCGAGCGCCTAACGGTTGACGGGGCGGAAATGCTTGCGCCCGGTGCCCTTTCCATCGGCGTCCATGCCGACAACGAGGATCCCTGGGGCATGACGGTCAACGGATTCTATGACAAGATCGGTGCATTTACCCTGCTTTCTCCCGAGGAGTGCACAAGATTTTCCTCCCTTCCCGAAACGGTTGCATCGGTGCGTGTCATCGAGGACGGAGATGTGCGAAGCGTGGTGGAGGCGGTATTCGGATATGAGCGAAGCCGTGCTGTGGTACACTATCTGCTCTCCAAAACCGAGCCGACGATTGATCTTTCGATCCGTATCTGCAACTGCGAAACCAAGGTGATGTACAAGCTGTATCTGCCCATGGCCGCTGAGAATGTACACGCCACTGCCGAGGTTGCGTACGGTGAGGAGCCCATTCTCAAGGGCGGCATCGAGAATCCCGGGCAGAAATATGTCCGTATGACTGCAGAAGGCAAGACAATGACCGTGTTCAACCGCGGAATCTACGGATATTCGATGACAGACAGCACGCTCATGATCTCCCTGATGCGCGCACCTGCCTATACGGCGCATCCACTTCCCGGTCGAAGCATTCTGCCCACCGATCGGCATATGCCCTACATCGAGCAGGG
>JAFQKV010000017.1 GCA_017414715.1 Clostridia bacterium | reverse complement strand
GTTTTTCAGGATCACAAGCTCTTTGGCATGACCCTTGGTGAGAACGTGCTGCTCCGTCCCGCCGTGACCGAGGCCGACCGCGCCGAGGCCACCCGGTGTCTGGAGCTTGCCGACTTCGGCGAGAAGCTTTCCCGCCTGGAGGACGGACTTGACACCGTCGTTACCCGCGAATTTGACGATAGCGGCACCAATTTCTCCGGCGGCGAGGCGCAGAAGATCGCCATCGCCCGCGTGTATGCCCGTCCCTCCTCCTGCGTCATCCTGGACGAGCCCACCTCCGCCCTTGACCCCATCGCGGAGGCGCGGATGTATGAAAACATGGAGAAGGCCACGCAGGACAAGACGGTCATCTTCATTTCCCACCGGCTTTCCTCCGCCCGGAGCGCCGACCGCATCCTCGTGTTTGACCACGGCGAGCTCTGTGAGAGCGGCGTGCATACCGAGCTGATGGCCGCCGGCGGACTGTATGCCGATATGTTTGCAAAGCAGGCGGAGCGCTATGCCGAAACCGCCGAAGCCGCCGAGGAGGTGTAACGCCATGGCAGACAATAAGAAAAAACAGAAGCTTTCTCTTGGCCGCACGGTGCAAAACACCCTCTTTGTGCTGCGCTACTACTTCCGCTACATGCCGTTCACCACGGCATTCAATCTTCTGCTGTCCATCACAAGTCAGGTTTTCTGGCGGACGGGCTACGTCCTTCTCTTCAAGATCCTCTTTGATGCCATCGCCGCAGGCGAGGGGCTCCGCAAGGCGCTTCTTTTCCTCATCGGCTTTGGGGTGGTGGATTTCCTGCTCTCCATGATTTCTGAACTCTTCTGGGGCTATGTCTATAACCCCAATGTTTCGCGCATGATGAAAAAGGTGGAGCGTGAGCTCTACGAAAAGGCCATTTCCATGGATCTGGCCTGCTTTGAGGATCCCGAATTTTACAACGATTACATGATGGCCCTGGACAGCACCAACCAGAAATTCAGCCAGATGTACTTCTCCGTATCCCGGCTGATTTCCAACCTCATTGCCATCTTTGCCATTTTCGCCATTCTTGCCACCATCAACCCTCTCTTCCTGCTCTTCCCCATCGTCGGCTCCGTGCTGGCTATCTTCATCTCCGTCAAGGACAACAAGGTCAACTTTGAATACAAAAAGGGCAGAAAACCGCTGGAGCGTCGCCGGGACTACTATGGCCGCGTTTTCTACCAGCCGGAATATGCCAAGGAGCTGCGCCTCTCCGGCATAACGGAGCATCTGCTCTCCCTCTTTGACGATGCCGCCGCAAATCTGCGCAAATACGACCGCGGGTATGCCCTGAAGCAGGCCACTCTCCAGTTTCTCAAAAACTTTGTGGTCTATGAGTTCATCGCAAAGCTTGTCATGACGGCTTTCTGCATCTATCAGGTGCTGGTGACCAAATCCGTCACCGTGGGCGAGGCCGCCGGTCTCATCAACGCCGCACAGCAGACCACCTACGCCGTCACAAACCTCGTGTGGGGGCTCGCCGAATTCCAGGACAACGCCCAGTACATTGAGTGTATGCGCAAGTTCCTCGATTACGAGCCGAAAATCGTCGGCGGCACTCTCCCCGCGCCGGAGGGCCCGGCGGAGATCCGTGCCGAAGGGCTCACCTTTGCCTATCCCGGCAGCGACAAGGCGGTGCTGGACGGCATCGACCTCACCATCGCCCCCGGTGAACGCGTTGCCCTTGTGGGCTACAACGGTGCCGGCAAGACCACCCTCATTAAGCTCCTGCTGCGGCTTTACGATCCCACCGATGGCCGCATTCTCCTTAACGGCCACGATCTCCGGGAGTATGATATCACCTCCCTGCGGGAGTATTTCGGCTGCGTCTTCCAGGATTTCGTTCTCTTTGCCGCGACCCTTGGCGAGAACGTCGCCTGCGACTTTATGGAGAATTCCGATCCTGAGAAGATCCGCGCCGCCCTTGACCTTGCCGGCTTCTCCGAGCGGCTTGCGAAGATGGAAAAGGGTATCGACACCCCGCTGACCCGCGAATTTGACGAGAACGGACTCAATCTCTCTGGCGGCGAGAACCAGAAGGTGGCTATGGCGCGCACCTTTGCAAAGCCCTCGGGCTGCATCATTCTGGACGAGCCCTCCGCCGCGCTGGATCCCATCTCGGAATACAATCTGAACGAAAGCATGAACGCCGCAGCAGCGGGCCGGACGGTGGTCTACATTTCCCACCGCCTTTCCACCACCCGTATGGCCGACCGCATCTGCATGATGGAGCAGGGCCGCATCATTGAGTCCGGCTCCCACGATTCCCTCATGGCGCTCGGCGGAAAATACGCCGAAATGTTTGAAAGTCAGGCCAGCCGTTACGTCGGCGGCGAAAACGAAGCAAAATAAAACCGGATATACAAAGAAGAATCGCGGAGGGTACATCCTCCGCGATTCTTTTCTCCGGCTGCCGGAGGAAGGTCTGCGGGTCTCACGGCACCCCCAGTGCACGGCAGACCGGGTATATATAGTGAAGTGAGAATTTATTTTCCTTGTCTGTGCGATGGAACGGCAGAGACATCTGGGATATAATAATTGCACGCGCTGCTGAATAAGACTACACACAAAAATTTGATCAGGGAGGTACAAATCATGAACGAAACCTTTGGCCACATCCTGCGGGATCTTCGCAAGGCAAATCACTTGACGCAGGAACAGGTTGCTGAAATGCTGAACGTCTCCTTTCAAAGCCTCAGTCGTTGGGAAAACGGGATTTCTTATCCCGATATCCTGCTGATCCCGAAGATCGCACGTCTTTTTAACGTATCCACCGATAAGCTCTTCAATATGGATACGCGGGAGCGCGAAAACACACGGGAGCACTTCGAGGCCGAATATACGGAGCACCGAAAATGCGGAAATCTTCTTGCCTGCCGCAACTCCATGCGGGACGCCCTCGATCAGTTCCCCCGCGATTTCCATTTTATGATGAATCTCGCCGAAACCTTGCACCAGATCGAATGCAGCTCTCCCGCCGATTCCCCCAAATCCCCCCGCAGCCACTACGCCACACAGATCCGTTCGCTGTGCAAGCGCGTTCTTGAGGATTGCAAGAAAGAGTCCGAGCGTCTGCGAGCAAAGCTTCTTCTCTGCCGGCATTACGCCTCCCGGGGCAAAACGGCAGATGCCTTACTCCTCGCTCACGGCGTTGCCGATTTCGAGCATTGCCGTGAAGTTTTGCTAAACGATATCCTGAGCGGTGCCGAAAAGCTGCATCATGCTCAGGACACCATGCTCAAATTACTGGATTATATCGCAACAACTCTTGTCGGCATATCCTTCAATAAAGAATACGGTACGACCGAGACCCTCTCCCTTGACGACCGCATTCTCTACGTAGATACGGCAAACAAGCTGTACAGACTCCTGATCCCGGATGAGAACTATCAGTTTTTCCATCGTATTCTCGCCTGGAATCACCGGCAGCTCTGTGAACTGTATCTTTTGAAGGAGGATGCCGACTTGGCTTTTTCAGAGCTGTTGGAGGCCGAAAAGCACGCCATCGCCTTTGACAATCTCACAGAAGGCAGCTATACGTCCCCCTTCTTCAACTCCCTCAGCTATGACCCCTCCGCATATTTCAAATGCTGGCAGGGCAGCGAGCAGGGTATGCTTCTCTACCGGCTGGCGGAGCTTGAAAACTGCTTTGAGGGCCACCACGGCTTCGCCGAGCTCAGGGCCCGTCTGGAGGCTGCCACTGCCGGCGAGCCTGCCGTTATCCTTGGCTGAAAAGCCGCCCATTCCGACCAAAAGGAAGTGAATTGAATACTATGTCCACGTCTTTATCCGCCGCCGAAAAGCGGCAGAAACGCCGGGAGCAAGCCCGCATTGCCCGCCGGGAATTCTGGCCGACGGCAAAATTCGTCCTCGGCATCCTGCGAAGGACCGATCCGACCACCGTCGTGCTGAAGGTGATCTCCCTGGTTTTGAACTCCGGCTCCTGGGCCCTGTTCAACACCTATTTCATTGCCAATTTCTTTGACCGGCTGGAGGCCGGCGAAGCCGTCAGCCCCCGTTCCGTTTTCCTGCTGCTCGGCGGCATGGCACTGCTGCTCGCCCTTTCGAGCTTTGCCACCGCCTTTCAGCAGAAATACTTCTCCCGTCGGCTGGGTGTCCGGCTGCAGCGCAACATCAACAGCACGATCTACGAAAAGGCTGCCGGCTCGGATCTTGCCTGCTTTGAGGACCCCGCCTTTTACGACAAATACATCAAGGCGGTCAACGAAGCACCCAAAAAGATCGAGCACTGGCTGCAGCAGTTTATCATGCTGACAGGCGCGGTGTTTAACCTTACAATTTCTCTCTCTTTCGTACTGCTCAACGATCCCTTCTCCCTGATTTTCGTTGCGATCGGGCTGATCGTACCCATCATTCTTGGGGATGCCCTGAGCGTATGCCGAAAGAGCTTTCAGGAGGAGCTTGCCGTTGTCGGCCGTCGCCGCAGCTATATGCAGCGCACCGCCTACCTTGCGGAATATGCCAAGGATCTGCGCCTTTCCGGCATTTCGAAGCTTCTCTTCCGACGCTTTGAGGACGCGGTGGACGATCAGCGCGACGTGCACCGGAAATACGGCCCGAAGGAAACTCGTCTGAACTTTATGACCTATCAGATCCCCTTCCTGCTTACCTATCTGCTGCCGATGATCTACATCGCTTACCGCGCCATCGAGCTCAACGCCTTCGGCGTCGGCACTGCCCTCGGCCTTGTAAATGCCATGAACCGTCTTTGCTGGGAATCCCGCAATACCATCGGATATTTCACCGAGGCCAATGCGGACATTCATTATCTTGCCAATCTCCGAGACTTTCTCGACCACAAAAACAGCATTACCGCCCCCGCGGGCGGCGGCATCGCCGCCAAAATCCGTCCCGGCGGCAGCGAGATCGAGCTGCGTAACGTCACCTTCACCTATCCCGGCAAGGAGGAGCCCACCCTGAAGAACATCTCCTTCCGCATCCGGGCAGGGGAGACGGCGGCTGTTGTCGGCCCCAACGGATCGGGCAAGACCACCCTTGTGAAGCTGCTTCTGCGCCTTTACGATCCCGATTCCGGCGAGATCTATCTCGACGGCCGGGACATCCGCGAATA
Organism: Clostridia bacterium; assembly: GCA_017414715.1. Lineage (GTDB taxonomy): Bacteria > Bacillota > Clostridia > Oscillospirales > QAMX01 > RGIG1911. Next base: position 1,923 of record JAFQKV010000017.1, on the reverse strand, counting down.
CGATCCCGCCACCCTGCCCGGGGTCTACGCCACCGTTTTCCAGGATCACAAGCTCTTTGGCATGACCCTTGGCGAAAACGTACTCCTTCGCCCGGCAGAAACCGAGGCCGACCGCGCCGAGGCCACCCGGTGTCTGGTGCTTGCCGACTTTGGTAAGAAGCTTGCCCGGCTGGAGCAGGGGCTTGATACCACCGTCACCCGCGAGTTTGACGACGAAGGCACCAATTTTTCCGGCGGCGAGGCGCAGAAAATTGCCGTTGCCCGCGTTTATGCCCGTTCCTCCTCCTGCGTGATCCTGGATGAGCCCACCTCCGCCCTTGACCCCATCGCCGAGGCGCGGATGTATGAAAACATGGAGACGGCAACAAAGGGCAAGACGGTCATCTTTATTTCCCACCGCCTTTCCTCCGCCCGGACGGCGGACCGCATCCTTGTTATGCAGGGCGGCGAGCTGCGCGGCAACGGGCGGCACGATAAGCTGATGAAAGGCTGCGAGCTTTACCGTGATATGTTTGAAAAGCAGGCAGCCCGCTACAACGAAAACACCGAAACATGTGAGGAGGTGTTATAAATGTCGGATAAAAAAAATGAAAAGCTCTCCGCAAGCCGGATCACGCAGAACGTTTTCTGGGTCCTCCGGCGGTATCTGAAGTATGCGCCCATCGCCACCCTCGTTTGGGCGTTGGGTATTATATTCAACAGAGCTTCCTGGAGCTGCTGCTCGGTCATTTTCTCAAAAATCCTCTTTGATGCCATTGCGGCGGGCGAAGGCTTTCGGCGCGTGGTCATCGCGGTGCTTCTTTTTGCCCTTATTGATTCCGTGGCTACACTTTGGTGGCACGGTGCCCGCGTTTGTTTCAACATCGGCGAATGTAAGGTTCTGAAAAAGGTGGAGCGTGAGCTCTACGAAAAGGCCATTTCCATGGATCTTGCCTGCTTTGAGGATCCCGAATTCTACAACGATTACATGATGGCCCTGGACAGCACCAACGAAAAAATGCGTGCCACGATATACGCCTTTCTGGATACCGTAGGCAACGGCTTCTCCCTTCTCGGCTGTATTGCCATAATCGGTACGATCAGCCCCGTCTACGTCATTCTTCCCATCGTGGGCGGAATTCTCGGGTATTTCATCACCCTTCGGGATAATCGTGTCAATTTCGAGTATCTGAAGGGCAGAAAGCCCGCGGAGCGCCGCCGGGACTATTACGGCCGCGTCTTCTATCTGCCGGAATATGCCAAGGAGGTTCGTCTCTCCGGGGCAACGAAGCTGCTGCTGCGTCGCTTTTCGGAAACGATGGCCGACCTTCGGAAATATGACCGCGGTTATGCCCTGAGGCAGGCCACTCTCCAGTTTCTCAAAGACTTTGTGGTCTATGACTTTATTGCATCCATCGTTATGATGGGCATCTGCATCTATCAGGTGCTCATCTCCAAAACTGTGGCGGTAGGTGGAGCTGCGGCACTGGTCAACGCCGTGGAGCAGACCACCTACGCCGTCGGCCACTTCTCCCGCAACTTTGCAAGCTTCCAGGACAACGCCCAGTACATTGAATGCATGCGCAAGTTCCTCGATTACGAGCCGAAAATCGTCGGCGGCACTCTCCCCGCGCCGGAGGGCCCGGCGGAGATCCGCGCAGAGGGGCTCACCTTTGCCTATCCCGGCAGCGACAAGGCGGTGCTGGACGGCATCGACCTCACCATCGCCCCGGGTGAACGTGTCGCCCTCGTCGGCTACAACGGTGCCGGCAAGACCACCCTCATCAAGCTCCTGCTGCGGCTTTACGATCCCACCGAGGGCCGCATTCTCCTTAACGGCCACGATCTCCGGGAGTATGATATCACCTCCCTGCGGGAGTATTTCGGCTGCGTCTTCCAGGATTTCGTTCTCTTTGCCGCGACCCTTGGCGAGAACGTCGCCTG
>JAFQKV010000016.1 GCA_017414715.1 Clostridia bacterium | reverse complement strand
CTTGTAACAAGAGCGGTCATTTTGTAGCGATATATGCCGAGCGTCGAATTTCTGATATGCCCCAATGCTTGAACAATAATATTTCCAAGCATCATCAGCAGCATAACAATTCCTATCGATAACAACGAATGATTGAGCGTTTGACCGTTTGTTACCTCTGATACTACAAGCGAGGGCAGGTATATTTCCAGATACCTGAGTCCAATGTTGATCGGTATAAATGAAGCTGTAATAAAGAAAGCCGCCTTACTATATTTTAAGAGCATTTTCAGTGACCATGCAAAATTTGAAAATACGGAATGTGTTGGCTTTTTCTTTTTCATTATCACATCAACTCCTTTCGCTTATAGTATATAAGAAAAAAAGAAAAGAAAAATAAATTCGTGCACCAACTGCATCTGTGGGTGCACGAATTGCTTTTCACTCGACGGCCGGCACCAGGAATTCCGAGGTGAAAGCGCCCGCCTCGCTGTTATATTTGATCCATCCGCCATGCTCTCCGATGATCGCCTCGGCGCGCCGCAGGCCAAACCCGTGCAGGCCGCCCTTGCGGGTGGGAAAAAGAGACCCGGATTTTTTCTTCTTTTCCCCCGCCGCGTTGAGCATGGAAAAATAGAGCATCTTGCCCTTCATGGCAATATAGATCCGTATAAACCGCCCCTCCCGAACCTCACGGCAGGCTTCTATTGCGTTGTCCAGCAGATTCCCGATGACGATGCTCAGTTCAACATCCGTAACGCTCAGCCCCTCGGGTACACAGGCCTTGACGGTCACGTCGATATCCTCCGCCCTGGCCTGGGCGATCTTCGCAGAAAGAATCGCATCCATGGACACATTGCCGCACTTCAGCAGTGTATCAACGTGCATCAGTTTCCCGTCAAGCTCTTCGATGTAGGCGAGGGCGCGTTCGGTTTCCCCCGCAGCAAGCTGTCCCTTCAGGGTCTGCAGATGATGATGGAAATCATGCTTGTAGCCGCGCATTTCCCGGTGGATGCTCCGCACCTCGGACAGGTGCTTCTCCGCCTGTTCCGTTTGATATTCCACCATTTTCAAATAGGTTTTCTTTCGCATGGTTTTCCTCAGTTCCGGTCGATATAGGCGCGGTTGACGTCATCGTATTTTCCGCGTGAAAGCGGCAGTTCGGCCTGTCCAACGGTGACGGAAGTGCGCGAGATGCGCGAAATATACTTCAGTGATACCAGATAGGAGCGATGGATGCGGTAAAAATCCGCGCTGAGCCGCTCCGCAAAGGCCGAAAGGCTTTCCTTTATGCGATAATCGGCGTTTTTCGTGTGGATCACGATATAATGCAGGAAGGCCTCCGCGTAAAGAATTTCCGTTTCGCAGATCCTCACCGTTTCTCCCTCACAGGGGATAAGGACGGACAGCGGTTCCTCCGTCAGACGATCCGCCGCTTTGTCCAGCACCGCGAAAAGCCTTTCCTCCGCCACCGGCTTGATAAGGTAGTGCAGCGCATCCACCTCATACCCCTCCCCCGCAAATTCAAAATGCGAGGTAATGAAAATGATCTCGGCGCGAACGCCCTCCCGGCGAAGCTGTTTTGCAAGTTCGATCCCTGACATGCCCGTCATTTCCACGTCGAGAAGCAGAATACTCCAAACCGTATCCGCTCCGTCAAAGAGAAATGCTTCCGCCGAAGGAAACGTTCGGATCTCGCAGCAGTGTCCGCGGCTCAATCCCCATGACAGGGCCCGTTTTTCAATATTTTCAAGCTCGCGCGGCACATCGTCGCAGATCGCGATCCTCATTTTCATGGCTTACGCTCGTCTCCGTTTCCTTATTTCTTCCACTTGTCGCACAGGGACTGGATCTGGCTTGCAAAGCGGGCAAGATCCTTATTTGCGCCGCCGCGGTTTGCCTCAATAACGGAAAGCAGCCGGCGGCCGGCGGAAAGCAGGCGCTGGTAGGCGGGAGAATCGCCGCGCTCGCTCGTTTTCGCCTTTTTCACCACGCGCACCCGGCTTCCCGGCGCAAGACAGGTGTTGGCCGCGAGGTCGTAGACCGCGCCGCTGTAGGGTGCCTCCGCCGCAAGGCCAAGCTGCCGCGTGATCTCGGCGGCAAAGGTATCGCAGACGGTATCCTCGCCGTGGTTGACAAAGACCTTTTCGGGCTTCACCTCAAAGGCGCGGAGCCAGTCGAGCATCATATCCCGGTCTGCATGGCCGGAGATGCCGTCCATAGCCTCGATATGCGCGCGCACAGCCACCGCATCACCAAGGATCTTGACGCTGTCCGCCCCGTCCTGCAGGGCGCGGCCAAGAGTCCCCTCCGCCTGATAGCCGACAAAAAGCACCGCGCTTTCCGGCCGCCAGAGATTGTATTTCAGATGGTGTCGGATGCGTCCCGCCTCGCACATACCGGAGGACGAGATAATGACCTTTGGGCGCTTGTCGAGGTTGATGGCCTTGGAGTCATCACTCGTGACGGAAAGCTGGAGACCGGGGAATTTCAGCGGCGTTCCGCCCCGGGCAAGCACCGCAAGGGTATCCTCGTCGTAGAAATCCATCAGCCCGCCGTCATAGATGCGGGTGGCCTCCACCGCGAGGGGACTGTCCACAAAGACGGGGAAGCCGTCATGGCCTTTGACGAGGCCTGCCTCCTTGATCTCGCGGATGAGATAGAGAAATTCCTGCGTGCGGCCCACGGCAAAGGCGGGAATGATAAGATTTCCGCCCCGGTCGAGGGTCTCCTGAATGACGCGGGTCAGCTGCGAAACGTAATCCGCCCGGGGGCCGTGGGTGCGGTCCCCGTAAGTGGATTCGATGACGACGTAATCCGCGCCGTCCACCGTCTGCGGATCACGGATGAGGGGCCGGGCACGGTTGCCGAGATCGCCGGAGAAAAGCACCGAGCGGGTCTCTCCGCCTTCCGTGACGGTAAGCTTTGCACTGGCAGACCCCAGCAGATGCCCCGCATCGGAAAGCCGCAGAGCAACGCCGGGCAGCACCTCGCGCTCCTCGCCGTAGTTAATTCCAATGATCTGTGCCAGCGTCTTCTGCACGTCCGCCGCCGTGTAGGCAGGCGGCTCCTCGGGAAGTCCCGCGCGGCGGCGCTTGCGGTTTTTCCACTCCGCCTCCGATTCCTGAATGTGGGCGGAATCCATCAGCATGATGCCGCAAAGCTGGCGCGTAGCCTCCGAGGTATAGATGGGACCGGTATATCCGTTCGCCACCAGCGCCGGGATCTTGCCGGCGTGATCGATATGGGCATGGGTCAGCACAAGGCAGTCGATCTCGCCGGGCAGAACGGGCAGATCCACGTTTTCGTAGATATCCGCCCCCTGCTCCATACCGCAGTCGATAAGGACACGATGTCCCGCCGCCTCCAGACTCGTGCAGGAGCCGGTCACCTCGTGGGCAGCACCCAAAAACGTCAGTTTCATTTTTTCTCCGCATCCTTTCCCTGTATACGTATACTGATCTCTCCGGTGGAGAGGATCTCTTCTCTTCCGTCATCCCGGCGCAGATGCAGCCGGCATTCCGGATCAATATCCGTAACAACCGCTTCGCCGCCGGTGCCGCCGAGAATATTCACCCGCTGCCCAAGCACGATGCTGCGGGCGCGGTATTCCTCCGCATGCTTCCCGTCGGCAAGGCCCTGAAGCACCTCTGCAAGGCAGTTCAGCACCTCCGCCGCCACGATCTCCCGTCTCCCGGGAACAAACTCCGAAAAGAGACTGCCGGCGGTTTCCGCGATCTCCGGCGGAAAGCCGCCCTCCGGCGGCATCACGTTGATGCCGATGCCGAGTACGGCGTACTGAAGTCCCGCCTGCCCGTCGAAGGCGGCTTCCGTCAGGATGCCGCACACCTTCCGGCCATGCAGGAAAATATCGTTGACCCATTTGATGCCGGGTATCTCACCTGTAAGCTTCTCCACCGCCCGGCAGACGGCCACGGCGGCGGCGGTGGTGATGCGGATGACCTTCTCCGGCGGAAGCCCGGGGCGCAGAAGCAGGCTCATATACAGCCCGGTACCTCCGGGGGAGAAAAAGCTGCGGCCGAGACGTCCCCGTCCCGCCGTCTGTTCGCCGGCGAGGATGACCAGCCCCTCCGCCTCACCCGCTGTCCCGGCCGCTCTCGCCACGGCATTGGTGGAGTCGGTCACGGGCAGAACCCGCAGCCGCCAGTCCTTCGAGCCGCCGGAAATGCCTTCCCGAATGCGGCCTTCACAAAGTTCCACCTGTGCCACCACCTTTCTTTTGATTTTATTATACCATTCTTGGCCGCAAGATAAAAGCACGGATTGCTTTTTTTGCCGATTATTGATATACTATTCAGTAAGTTCATCACCTTATGCAAAGGAGTACCGATACAATGAAGCTGTCCCTTTCCGCATCCACCCTTTTTAACACCATGGGCACCGAAGCCACCTTCCGCACCCTGCGCGAGGCCGGTTTTGAGGCCTGTGATTATCCCCTGACACGGTATGCCGACGGTCCTTACGCCAAGGAAGGCATCGGCGAGAGCCTTTTCGACCGCCCGCAGACAGAGGTCGATGCCATCATGGACGAGGTCGCTTCTCTTGCCAAGAAATACGGTATCCAGCTCTATCAGACCCACGCCCCCTATCCCTCCAACACCCGCGACGGTGATACGCTCATTCTCAATGATCATCATATAAATCTTGCGCGTAAGGCCATCCGCGCCACCTCCCGCCTCGGCTGCGGCTATATGGTCATTCATCCCGCCTTCTGCCATCATATCGACCTTGACCGCAACGAAGAGGCCCGCAAGATCAACTACGAGGCCAATATGGCCTTTTTCTCCTCCCTGATCCCCGACCTGCGCATCTACGGCGTACGTCTCTGCCTGGAAAACGTCTACGGTCGCGACGGCGAGACCCGTCTGCTCTGCCCCACCGCCTGCAGCCACGCCGCCGATCTCGCCGCCTGGATCGATACCCTCAACGAAATGGCCGGCGAGGAGCTTTTCTGCGCCTGTCTGGACAGCGGCCACTGCATCATCACCGGTGACGATGCAGCAAGCGAGATCCGCACCCTCGGTTCCCGTCTCCGCTGCCTGCATCTGCACGATTCCCGCCCCGGCGAGGATGCGCACACCCTGCCCTACCTTGCGGAGCTCGACTGGGATTCCATCACCGCCGCCCTGCGGGAGATCGGTTATGAGGGCACCCTTAACTTTGAGGCCGTCCGCTGGCCGAGATTCTTCCCTGTGGAGCTGCAGCCCGCCGCCGTTCACTTTGCCGGTGCCGTTGCCGCCCACATTCGCACCCTTTGGGAGCGCGCAGGAGAATGACCGCCATGCAGAAACGCTCCGAGGCTTTTACCGCTGCCCTGCTTTCCCTTTCCTGGGCAGTCATTCTGTCCCTTTCCTTTCTGCTGATCGGCTGGGGACTCGAGCTTATCCTTGCCTTCTCCGCCGGTCTTCCCACCGCCGGCGCGATCATCTCTTTTGCGATGATCGCCGTCTCGCTGGTCCTGATGCGCATTTTCACGCCGCCAGCCCGTCGGGCCGCACTGCTTGAAGCCGACCGCGAGGGCGCTCTCGTTTCCGTTTTCCGCCGGTGGTTTACTCTGCTTTGCGGAATCCTCTCTGCCGCCGTCCTGACCTTCCCCCTGCTTGGCGGCTCTGACGTTGCCACCTATTTTTCCCTCTTTGCACTGCTCTGCGCAGCCCTCACCATCGGCATCTTTCTTGCGGTCTATCTTCTGCGCCGCCGTCTTTATACCGCCGAGGCACGTAAAAACAGTGCTGCCCGCCCGGTATCCGCAGGGCTCAATGCCCTGTCCCTCATTCTTGTCTTTCTTGCAAATCTTGCCCTGCTCATCTACCGGCTTTTCTGGATGCTGACCGGGTATGAAAATGAGGTCGTCGATGCCGTCTGCATCCTCGGCTTTGCCCTCCTCACACTAGGCGGAACGCTTCTCCCCCTCTTTGGCCGCAGCCGCGCCGTTTCCCGGGGATGGAAGCTGCTTGCCTCTCTGCGCAGTTTTCTGGCCGCTGTCGCGCTGACGATGGCAAACCTTTCCTTCTCCTTTCTCCGCATGGGCGAGGAACACGGCTATTCCCTCAATCCCGCTGTTTTCGTGCTTGGATTGCTGCTGCTCATCGGCGTTCTTGTCGGCTTCCGGCTGCTTCTCTCCCGACGGACAAAGAAGAAATAATTTCCATATAAAAACGCACCCGAGGTTTGGTCGTGTGGTCGTAAAACAGTTAAAGCCAAGCTGCATCTGCAGCTTGGCTTTTATCGTTGTTCGCACTACATGGCAGAATGCAATGTATAGAAGCGCGCCCTTACTGTTAGAAAAATTGGAATTTTACGACTTTTTCAATATCTGATATTCTATGAATTTTGCCACACCATCTGCATCATTAGCTTCTGTGATATAATCAGCAACATTCCTTACATCATCAATTCCATTAGTAACAGCAACCCCCACACCACACATTTTTATCGGCTCAATATCGTCTTGGTCATCTCCAAAATAAACTGTTTCATTAGGGGAACAATTGCAAATATCCAACATAGCCTTTATTCCGTTCCACTTTGTAGCAGAGATATTCATTATTTGCATCAAATATCCATGTGCAATTGTATAATACAAATCATCTGTCAATTCATTTTTGACAAGAGATAATGTTTCCTCATTATCGATGTGTACCAGTATTTTTAATACACCCTCATCATTAGCAATACCAACCAAATCATCGGAAAGAATCGTTTCATAATCTTCAATCGGAAGATTAGAATATGCACAATCTCCTGTTTCAAGAGTAATTCGTAAATTTGGATAGTGTTTCAACTTATTCAATAAATATTCAGCACTTCTTAAGCATATACCATAATCTGTTCGTTGATTTCTGTAAATAATTCTTGCTCCATTAGAAACAACTATTGCATCAAAATCAATCAAATCACAATATTGTTTTGTAGTGCGAAATGGTCTGGCAGTAGCAACCACAATTTTGATTCCATATTTTTTACATTCATTAAGGACTTTAATGGTATATGCAGAAAGGGTTTTATCTGTATGTAGCAATGTTCTATCCAAATCTACAATGATGGTCTTAATGTTTTCAGTTTTTAGCATTGCCATTACTCCTATTCAAATTCTTATTTATCTCTTCGATATTGGAATTTATATAAATCCTCGATTCTTAGCCTCTGCTAATAGTTTAGGTTGAATTAAAGGATATGTCCAATTTTCAACCAATGTATCAGTAATTAATATCTCTTCTATTTCACTATGCAGCTTTTCAAAAGCAAAGACATCTGCAACAAACAACATACCAAATGTTTCCTCATTAACATTTTCATTTACTCTGGTTTTTCCTTTAACAGAATACACACATACTGGTTTAATATCAAATTTAGTAGCTCCTGTTTCTTCTGCAAGTTCTCTTTTAGCAGTTTCAATAATAGATTCACCTAATTCTCTATGACCACCAGGCACTTCATAAGTGTCTCTTTCTTTATGCTTACAAAATAACCATTTGCCGTTTGTTTTTGAAATAATAACAGCAAATTTCAAAAGTTCGTCTGCCACATTATCATAAAAATTGACTTCTAACATATTATCCTCGTCCTTACAAATTCAAGTTTGTTTATCTGATTATATACTATCATAATTTGGTCGAATATACAAGAACAGGCACAACAGATGAAACTGTTGTACCTGTTAACTGTCTTATGAACACCGCTTTTTCCCCGGGTGCGTTTTTTTCTATTATTTCTGTCCGTAATAGGCGTTCTTGCCGTGCTTGCGCAGGTAGTGCTTATCCAGCAGCTCCTGCTGCATAGGGCACAGACCCGGCTGCAGGCTTTCCGCGTGAAGTGCCATATGGGCGACCTCCTCCAGTACAACGGCGTTGTGCACCGCCTCTGCCGCATCCCGCCCCCAGGCAAAGGGGCCGTGGCTGTACACCAGCACGGCAGGCACGGCGGCGGGATCCCGCTCCGCAAAGGTCTCAACGATAACACGTCCCGTCTCCGCCTCGTATTCCCCGGCGATCTCCGCCGCCGTCATGGGACGGGTACAGGGAATGGTGCCGTAGAAATAATCCGCATGGGTGGTTCCGTAGGCAGGGATCGACCGCCCGGCCTGCGCAAAGGAGGTTGCCCAACGGGAATGGGTGTGAACGATGCCGCCGCATTCCGGAAAGGCGCGATAAAGCTCCAGATGCGTAGGCGTATCGGAGGAGGGCTTCCATTTTCCCTCCACGATATTCCCGTCGAGATCCACCACGACCATATCCTCCGCCGTCATGGCGGCGTAATCAACGCCGCTGGGCTTGATGACCACCAGCCCGGTCTCCCGGTCGATGGCGGAAACGTTGCCCCAGGTGAAGGTAACGAGCCCATAACGGGGCAGATCCAGATTTGCGCGGAATACCGCTTCTTTCAACTGTTCCAGCATGTTTTTTCCCCTACTTCAGCTTCCAGGCGATATCCGCAAGGAGCAAATCCTTCTCAAGGCTCTCGGGGGTGGTGTCCTTGTTGATGTGGACAAACTCGATATCCATCATCCGGGCAAAATCGCGCATCATTTCAGCGGAAACGTCATAGGAGAGCACGGTATGATGGGCTCCGCCGGCGATGACCCAGCACTCGATGCCGCGGGCAAGATCGGGCTCTGCGCGCCACATGACGCGCGCCACGGGGAGATTGGGCATGGGCAGGATGGGCTTGACGCAGTTGATATCCTGGCAGATGAGACGGAAGCGGCCGCCCATATCCACAAGACTGACAACGATCGCCGGACCTTCCTTTCCCTCAAAGACCAGACGGGCAGGATCCTTCTCATTCATGCCGATCCCCAGATGATGGCACTCGATGCGGGGACGGTCGGCCGCAAGGCTCGGGCAGACCTCCAGCATGTGAGCACCGAGGCTGTATTCCTGCCCCTCGGCAAGATGATAGGTATAATCCTCCATAAAGGCGGAAGCACCGTTGCCGCCCTCGCCCATGGCCTTCATGATGGCGGTCATGGCGGAGACCTTCCAGTCGCCCTCGCCGCCGTAGCCAAAGCCCTCGGCCATGAGATGCTGGGAAGCCAGACCGGGCAGCTGCTCCATGCCGTAGAGATCCTGGAAGGTGTTGGTAAAGGCAGTGCATCCCTCGCGCTCCATCATGCGGCGGATGGCGATCTCCTCCCGCGCCTGATAGCGGATGGCGTTCATATTATCGCAGGCAACGTCGTAGGCGGCAAGATAGGTCTCCATCAGGCCGTCGATCTCCGCCTCGGTGACGGCATTCATCTCGCGGACAAGATCTCCCACCGCCCAGGTGTTGACCTGCCAGCCAAGGCGCAGCTGCGCCTCGACCTTGTCGCCTTCGGTGACAGCGACCTCACGCATATTGTCGCCAAAGCGCATGACCTTCATATCCCTGGATACCGCAACACCAACGGCGGCGCGCATCCAGTCACCGAGACGGCGGCGGACCTCGCCGTTCTGCCAATGGCCGGCGATGACCTTGCGGGGCATGCGCAGGCGGGCGGCGATAAAGCCGTGCTCACGGTCACCGTGGGCGGCCTGATTGAGATTCATGAAATCCATGTCGATCTCGTCGTTCGGGATCTCCAGATTGTACTGGGTGGCGAGATGGCAATAGGGCTTCTGCAGGGATGCAAGACCGCCGATCCACATCTTGGAGGGAGAGAAGGTATGGCACCAGGTGATGATGCCTGCGCAGGCAGGATCAAAATTGGCCTCGCGGACGATATCGGAAATCTCGGCAGCGGACTTTGCCGTCACCTTATATTCCAGGGGGAAGGGAAGCTCGCGGCTCATCTCCTCCGCCATCTCGCGGGCACGGGCATCCACCGTGCGGAGTACCTCATCGCCGTACAGAAGTTGGGAGCCGACCACAAACCAGAAGGTGTATTTTTTCATAACCGTTTCCGTCCTTTGTTTTTTCTTTATTATAGCACAGGAACCTGCCGGGTCACAACCCGTCTCTTTATTCCCAGTCCACCCGCAGGACGATAGGCTCCGCCGGATAATCATCCACGGGGATACCCGGCACGTGCAGCACAAGCTCCTCCGCACGGCCGGTCTCCATATCAAAGCGGCTGGGGATATGGGTCTGCTCCGCCAAAAGCGCCTTTCCGGAATTGAGGCACGTCACCTGACGGGGAAGCTTTTTCCAGGAAAGAAAGTTTACCGCATCCGCCGCAAGGCCTTCCGGAAAATGAAACCATGTGGTATTCTCCCGCCGCAGGGCGATAAACTTCGGCGAGCGGTGCAGCTCATAGGGAAAGTCATCCGTTTCCACTCCGCAAAGGCTTTCCCGCACCCGCAGAAACCAGTCTCCGATGCGCGCAAGGCGCTCTTTTTGCTCCGGCGGGAGCTCGCCAAGGGCCGTGGGGCCCATGTTGAGCAGATAGCTGCCGCCCCGGGCCATGACACCGTCGATGGCAGAAAGAATATGGCGCAGGGAATAATAATCGCTTTCACGCCGCCAGCCCCAGCTGACCGCATCCAGAGAATTGCAGGCCTCGGTCATGCGCCCGTAGGGCGCGAGACGTCCGTCCTCCGCCTCCTCCCGCTCCGGGGTAGAGAAATCACCGGCATCAAAGCCCCGGTCATTGATGCGGATGCCCGGCTGCAGCCGGCGCACCAGCGCATTGATCTCCGGATCGTCAACATGCGGAGGGATATCCCAGAACAGCGTGTAGATCTCGCCGTAGTTTGTCAGAAGCTCACGGATCTGCGCCAAAAGATATTCGCGGTACCGGGCAAAATCCCCGGCAGGATGGCTTTTCCACTGGTGGGTGGAGGCCGCATTTCTCGCATCGGGATGATGCCAGTCGGGAATGGAATAGTACAGGGAAAATTTCATTCCCTCCGCCCGGGCGGCATCGGAAAGCTCACGGATCACGTCCCGTCCAAAGGGCGTGTGCATGATGGAATAATCGGTGGTGGCCGTATCCCACATGCAGAAGCCGTCGTGGTGCTTTGCCGTGATGCAGATATACTCCATTCCCGCCGCCTTCGCCGTCCGTACGATGTCAAGGGCATCAAACCTCACGGGATCAAAGCGCCCGGCAAGGCTCTCGTATTCCTCCCGCGCCATATCACAGCGGGCGAAGGCCTGCTCGTGACACTCCGTCAGGGCGTAGATGCCCCAATGGATAAACATTCCAAATCGGTTTTCGTACATTTTTTCAGTCCATGAAGGTGACGAGCTCGTCCATATCCTTACGTTTCTTCTGACGGACCGTGGGATCGGCGGCATAGCCGAGGGTGATGACCATATGAACCTTTTTATCCAGTCCGCAGGCCTTGCGGATATCCGCATCGTCCAGCCATCCGAGGATGCAGGTGCCAAGCCCCTGGGCCTCTGCCTCCGCCGTCAGATAGGCGGAAAGGATACCGATATCGATGGAGCGATAATCAATGCCCTTGAGTTTTGCGCCGAGGGCCGCCGTGGCCACATACGGCTCCTCGGAGATGACGAGCAGCACGGGGGCATCGGCGGCAAACTTATTCATTACACCCATGCCGGTGACGGCGTTTGCCACCGCCTTTGTGCTCTCACCGCGGCAGACGGTGATGTGATAGGGCTGGCCGTTGCAGGCAGAGGGAGCAAGCCGTCCCGCCGCGAGCACCGCGCAAAGCTTCTCCTCCTCCACCGGGCGGGTGGGATCATACTTCCGGCAGGACTGCCGGGCGTTTGCGATTTCCGTAAAGTTCATAACGTATCCTCCGTCAAAAATATGGGATCTCCTACAGTGCAAATGCAAATAACATAACACAAAGCAGAATTCCAAGGAAGGCAAAATTAAAGGCCGAGAAGCGCAGGATATAACCGCCGATACGGTGGGGATTGTGCTTTGCATACTCCCGGAAGGTGATGAGGGAGGCAAGGCTTGCAATGAGGGTGCCCGCACCGCCGATATTGACACCCACCAGCAGCTCCCGCCAGTTCTCCGTAAACTGCGAAAGCAGGATGGCGGAGGGCACATTGGAGATGATCTGGCAGGACAGGCTGGAGAACAGCAGCGTGCTCTTCTCCAGCAGCCCGGAAAAGAGATCGCGGACGGCATCGATCCGCGCCATATTCCCCGCAAAAACAAAGAAAAACACAAAGGTCAAAAGCAGCGGATAGTCCACGTCCCGCAGGGCCTTTCGATCCATGGCAAAGATGACTGGCGGAATAACGATCAGGCCGATAAAATAGGGAATCCCGCGGAAAACGATGGCGATGGCCAGCGCAAACAGCGCAAGATATACCGCCGTCTTCCCCTTCGGCATGGAGCGGATGCGCCCCTCCACCGTGAGAGGATCTGCCTTGACAAAGACAAGGCAGCAGAGGGTAATGAGCACAACGGAAAGGGCAAAGGGCAGCAGCATGACCGACATAAATTCGCCGACGGGGATGTTGAATTTGGTATAGAGATAGAGATTCTGCGGATTGCCGAAGGGTGTCAGCATGCCGCCGAGGTTTGCGGCAATGTTCTGCATAATGAAGGTAAAGGCCATATATTTTTCCTTGCCCGTGGTATGCAGTACAAAGTAGCCGAGGGGCAGGAAGGTCAGCAGAGCCATATCGTTTGCAATGAGCATGGAGCCGATAAAGGTGATATATACCAGCGCCAGCACCGCAAGCCGCGCCGTACGGAAAACGCGCACGATGCGCTGCGCCATGGTATAGAAAAAACGGATATTGCGCAGGGCACACACCACCGCGAGAACGCAGAAGAGACACGTCAGGGTCTTTACGTCAAAATAGCCGAGATATTCCGCATCCGGCGGCACGATAACAGCCGTCGCCGCAGCGGCGCAAAAGGCAACTGCGAGAACCACATTCTTTTTCAGGAATTCCAGCACCGGCCGCAGCGTCAGAGTTTTCGGCGCAGGGCGGTATATATGCGCGTGAGCCATACGTATTTTTACTTCCTTTTATCACAATTATCAGAGCACATTCTTTTAATTATAGCAGAAGTATTTGAATTTTACAACATAAAAAACGGCTCTGATATAGCTGCCCGAGGTGAAGAAAATAGGGACGATATTGTTTGCGGCTGCATTGCCGGGAATAAGGAATACCGTATCCGTACAGAAACTCCTGCTCTGCCAAAGCAGAGCAGGAGTTTCCTTTTACAGTTCAACGGTTTGGCGCTACTTGGCAGGTCTTACCCATTCTCCGGTTGTCTCATTTTTCTGCAAAACAAGCTCATAACCGCCGTCTGCACGATTAAACCAGATTTCTGTATCCGTTTTATCCAGTTCCAATTCAAACTCACGCTTTGCGCCAAAGGTACTGTTGAGACCGCCGAAAGTTGCATAAAACGTGAGGTAATGCGGCTTTTCTCCGCCACCATTATCTTTAAAACCTCTGGTGTATCCCATGGAAGACGCAATACCTGTGTGCAGTGTAATTTCTGTTCCATCCTCCGATACAGAATAATCAACCAAAAACACATCATTTCTTTTCAAAAAACCGGTGCCAATGAAACAGCACCCCAACAGTACAATCAGGGCTGTTGCAATAACCGTTGTAGCAATCATGATTCTGTTTCTTTTGGTCCACTTCTTTTTGAAAACCTTTAACGGCTCTGCATCCTTGTTCTGTATGTCGGTGGCAGTCGGCTCAAACCCACCCGGTTTTTTCAGATTCTTCCATTCTTCACGGCATTCTGCGCACTTCTCCAAATGCTCTTCCACAAAAGCTGAGGTATCGGCACTTACCATATCCTCAACATACAAAGGGAGAATATCTCGAACAATACTGCACTCATTCTTCATGGCAATCAACCTCCAGTTTTTCTCTGATCTTCTTTCTTGCCCGGTGATAGGTAACGCAAGCCCAGTTTTCAGATTTGCCAAATATTTGCCCTATCTGCTTAAAGCTCAACTCTGCAAACACTCTCCACATAAAGACTTCTTTGTAAGGGTCATGGATATCGTGAAGTAATCTCTGTATTTGTGTCGTTTGGTCTTGTTGCGATAATCTGTCTTCCAGCGGCATTCCTTGCTCTGCTGCATCTATATTCTCAATGCTGTCCGTTCGTCCTGCTTTTTTCAGATAAGAACAGTAGCAATTCTTTGCGATCTGGCACAGCCAAACTCGAATATCACAGTCTCCGCGAAAACCGTCAATGGCGTTCATTGCCTTAAAAAAAGTTTCGCTTGTAATTTCTTCGGCTATGTGTTCGTCATTAGAAAGCCTGCGAATATACAGAAATACGTCATGAAAGTAAGTCGTATATATCTTTTCAAACTCCACTCACACTCCCCTCCTTTCATCCATAAGACTGTCGGGAACGAAAAATCTTACAAGCTTTTCAAAAATTTTTCAGCGTATGTTTCCCCTTTTTTCTCTCTTCAGGAACGAAAGCTTGCGGTTTGGATCCTCTGGTGTGATCGTTTTTGGGGAAAGGCTGTTTTTTTCCGGGTAAAAGGAGAGTTTCTGCGCGGATTTGCGTCACGCACAGAAACTCAAACAAAAAACACATTTTAACTTTTTCAAGCGCAAAAACTGCAGCAAATTAAAATATGCTTCCCCAATCAAGACGGTTTTCTGCCATATCAACCGGGGCATCCGACCCGGTTTTTGTCACTTTTTTCTCTCTTGCAAACAAAAGCTGCCACCAGAAGTGCACTTACACCGCTCACGAGCTTTCCGACAATCATCGGAAGCGCAAAGCTCTCATCAAAGGCCATGGTAAAGGCCAGATGATCACCGAAGACAAAGGCCGCGGAAACGGCAAAGGCCATATTGATGACCAGCCCCCGCCGGTCCATCTTCTCCGCCATATCAAAGGTGGGGATGGAATTGGCGAGGGAAGAAACCAGCCCCAGCACCGCCGTTTCGTTCATGCCAAGCAGCCGCCCCACCGCCTGCAGGGGGCGCGAAAGCAGTGCGGACAGTGCCCGGATGAGGGGGAAGACACCGGCAAGGATGATGGCAATATCGCACACCACGGCCATGGCCTCCCCAAGGGAGCCAAGTCCCGGAATCAGCACCCTTCCCGTGATATGGGTGAATACACCTGCCCCAAGACCTGCGGTGATGATCGCCGCCACCGCCCATCCAAGCCCCGCAAAAATGCGGCAGCAGAGCTTCGGCGCAAGCCACAGCCCAAGGCAGGTCGCACCGGCAGCAATGAGCACCGGCAGCAGGTTCCACAAAAGCCGCCCCGGCGCAATGCCAAGCATCAGCCCGGAGAGAATACATCCCGCCGGGATCGTCGCAACACCGCAGAGAATACCGAGCAGCACATCTCCGTGCAGCGCCTTCGGGATGACCCGCAGCGCCAGCGGCACGGTAAAGCAGAGGGTTACGCCGAGCATTGATGCCACAACAAGCCCATTGTAGCCGCCAAGAAGCGCATCCTCCGCAAGCTCTGCCGCCACGGCGGCACCGCCCATATCGTTGGCGATAAAGGCACCGAGAACCGAAAGATCGAATCCCAGCACCTCGGCAGGTGCTTTGAGAGTGGGCGCAAGCACGTTTGCAACGACCGGTGCCATACACAGCATGCCCGCCATGGCAAGACCGAGGGTTCCTGCGGCAAGGATACCCTTTTCAAATGCCTCGCCCAGCTTATACTTGCCGCCAAAAAGCTTATCCGCAGCGCCGAGCAGGGCGAAGACCGCAAATATCCAGCGAAGTACCGTCATACAGTCTCGTCCGAATGGGCAAGGATATAATCCACGATGGGCTTGTTATTGCCCGTCATACCGTGAGGATGATGCCCGCGCAGGCCTGCGACTTTCACCGTCAGCAGATCGGTGCCCTCCATGGCCTCGATGAGCAGGGCGCTGTTTTTGCGCCAGTCCACCGTGGCATCCTCCGTGCCGTACACAAGCAGAATATGTACACCGCCCGCAATCAGCTTATCCGCGGAATTGATGGGATGCTCCGCAAACTTCATCAGGTCGCAGCGCCGGACTCCCGGGTAGGCCGTACAAAACTCCCTGTCAAAGGCTCTCTCCACGTCCGGATCGCCCAGCCGGCCGGGCCAGTCGTTGAAATTCAGCACCGGCGCATCGATGTACATGCAGCGAACAAGCTCCGGATAAAAGCCCGCAAAGCGCACCGCATGGGCACCGCCGCAGCTCATGCCGATGGGGATGCACTTCTTTTCAAGTCCGTATTTCTCCGAGGCAAACGCAACGAAGCGGGCCTTGCGGTCGCAGTCCGCCCTGGTGGCAAGGCGGGTCTCATTCTCCACGTAACCCAGGCAGAAGCCCTTCTCCAAAAGGCGCAGCTCCACATCGGGAAATGCGCCGAAATATTCCGTTTTCAGCATCCATTTTCCGCATTTTTCTCCATGAGGAAATACCATAATGCTCTTCTTCCCTTCAAAGAGAAATTCCTCTGCGGGAAATCCGTTCCAGTTATTCATACGTCATTCTCCCCTGCTTACACGATGCGGCAAGGCACGCCGGCCTTGAGTCCCACCGTAAGGATCTCTGCCGAAACGGGCGTGCGGTCATTTTTCTTGATGCGCAGAACGGTATCTCTCTCGGCGTAGGCCACGGCCTGTACGACGCACCCGTCCTTCCATTCGATATCCATGGTGATATCGCCGCGGGCGCGAAGGCCGTATACATGGCCCTCCGGCCAGTCCTCCGGCAGCGCGGGCAGAAGCTCCACCACGCGATCCTCCACCTCGCCGAGGTGGCTCTGAATGAGCATCTCCGTCATGCCGGAGACGGCACCGAAGTTTCCGTCGATCTGGAAGGGCGGATGCATATCAAAGAGGTTTTCCGCCGTGGAACGCTGCATCAGGCAGCGCAGGTTATACAATGCGTTCTCCCCATCGTGCAGACGGGCGAAGAAATTGATGACCCATGCGCGGGACCAGCCGGTCTTGGCTCCGCCGTTTTCCAGCCGGCGCTCAATGGTGCGGCGGGCGGCAGCATAGATCTCCGGGTCGCGCTCGTTGATCTGATCCCCGGGGAACAGACCGAAGAGGTGGGAAATGTGGCGGTGGCCGGGTTCATTTTCCTCATAATCCCGGATCCACTCGGCAATGGTGCCGTAACGCTCGCTCAGCCGCAGGGGCGGCAGCCGACGCAGCACCGCCTCCAGCTTTTCGGGCAGCTCCTCATCCTCTCCGAGAAGACGGCAGGCCCTGGCCGTCCGGGTAAAGAGGGCATGGATGATCTCAAAGTCCATGGTGGCGCCGTAGGTAAACATGCTGACCTTCTGCTCTCCGGTGTCGGGATCGATATAGCGGAAGGAGTTCTCCGGGGAGTTGGAGGGGCTGGTGACGAGGCGGCCTTCGCCATCCTCTACCAGAAAGTCGCAGACAAATTCGCAGGCCCCCTTCAGGATGGGCAGGATCTCCCGGAGGTATTCCCGGTCGCCGGTGAACTCATACTGCTCCCACAGATTGAGGCACAGCCAGGAGCCCGCCAGGGGGAAGAAGCCGCAGCCCACCAGATCGTGCACGCCGGTGCGGCCGAAGATATCGGTGGTATGGTTGATGACCCAGCCGCCGGCACCGAAGAGCCGCTCCGCCGTCTTGACACCGAAGCCGCTGTTCATCTTCATAAAGTGGCTGTAGGGGGCAAAGGCCTCGCTCATATTCGCCGTCTCCACCGGCCAGTAGTTCATCTGGAGGTTGATGTTGGTGTGATAGTCGCTTCCCCAGGGCGGAGTGAAGCCGTGGCACCAGATGCCCTGCAGGTTTGCGGGCACACGGGCGCGCTTGCCGCTGGACTCGATGAGGAGATAGCGGCCGAAGTTGTAATAGAGCACGTAGAGATCGGGATCCTCCACCCCCTCCTTGACGCGGGCAAGGCGCAGGTCGGTGGGGACGTCCTCATGCTCCGGGGCAGAAAGCTTGAGCTCCACCCGATCAAACCACGCCTTATGGGCGGCGATGTGTTCCGCCTTCAGGGTCTCGTAATCCTTCTCCTTTGCCGCGGCGATGTCCGCAAGCAGCTTGCCCTTCCAGTCGATGGCGGGGTCTATATCATATTTCTCCACGCTGTAATCGTTTGCAAAGGCGGCACGAATGAGCACGTAGCTTGCCCCCTCGATGTGGAGGAACTTCTTGTTCGGGGTGACCTCACCGTCAGTCTCCACATCCAGCCGGGCACCAAAGCACATGCCTTCGCCGCCCTTGCCGTAGTCCTTATGCTCCATCCAGGTCAACTGACCGTTGAGAACGATGGTATTCTTATCCAGCGCTGCGGAGGAGGCATCCTGCGCACGCTCAAATTTCACGTCACAGACGATACACTTGGCCTCTGCGCGAAGCCGGTGCACGAGGATATCCGCCGGATCACTGACAAAGGTCTCGCTGCGATAACCGATGCCGCCCTTGCGGTAGCTGACGCGCGCAATGGCCTCGGAAAGTTCCAGCTCCTTGCGGTAATCGGTGTATTCACCATCGTTCTGCAGCTCCAGCGTCAACTCGCCAAAGCTCTCATAGAAGCGCACCCGGGAGGGATCGGAAAGAAATTCATCTTCGCAGATCTTGCTGCCTTCGATAAACTTTTCCGCAAAAAGAAGGCGGCGGATCTCCGCAAGCGCCTCCGGCGAGGCGTGATAATCCTCCTCGATCTGCCGTCCGCTCCAAAGCGATTCCTCGTTGATCTCGATGATCTCCTTCTCGGGGCCGCCGTAAACCATAGCGCCGACACGGCCGTTTCCCAGGGGGAACGCCCGCATCCAGTTTTCCGTATAGCTGTCATGCCAGATCTTTGTAGACATTCTGTTTTCCTCCCATTACTCGGTGGTTACAAGATTGCTTGTCATCACGTTACGCGTTCCGTTTTCCCGCCGTACTTTCAGCACGGGTTTCCCCGGATTTTTGTTGATGACGTTGGATATCACAGAGTCGGTCAGATATCCGTAAATATTGATGCAGCCGATGCCGTTTGATACGACGTTGGAAACGGTCACGTGGTGCAGTCCGTCGGGCAGATTTCTGCCGTAGCTTCCGTCACCCTCGCCAAGCACCAGCGCACCGTGATGCTGCGGCTCATCCGCCGTATCAATGATCCCGTCAACCGACACGTTGTATATGTGACATTCGCAGGGAAGCATCCGCAGAATATGACAAAGCTCCGAGGTCGCCAGAATATTCCGGACGATGACGTCATGGATATCCGCCTCCCGGCGGCTCCAGTCGTTGTGCATCACGTGGGTGGTGCAAAGGCTTCCGCCGGGCATATACGTAGAATCCGCGATGGCGGTCAGCGCAACGACATCGTCCCCCGTTTTTCCGGTGATGTCGGAAACGACGATATCGTGACATCCGTTGCGGAGATTCACACCGTCCTGGTTTTCGATATTCTGCCGCAGCCCGTCGATCACCTTGGACATACAGGCATCAAAGCGAATGCGCTCCACCCGTCCCCCGGCGCAGGCCTCCAGCGAGATGCCCCATCCGTGGGCACAGACCACCGAAAAGCCGGAAAGGGAAAAACCCGTGCAGTTTGCAAACAGAACGCCGATATTGCGCCAGTCGCCGTACTGGCTCTCCCCTTCCTTTCCCGCATCCGTTCCAAAGGTATGGATATGCCGGTCCCAGAACTGCAGCTTGTCCGCCGCCCGTCTCTCTTCCGGGATCCAGTCGGCCAGACGGAGGAGGTCCTCCACCCCATAGGGGCAGGGATTTGTCAGGATCTTGCCGCTGTCGCCGGTGGCGCGGGGATGATCCGCCCCCTCCAGCACGGCGTTTCCCTCGCCGCGGATGTGAATGTTCTCCACCGGCTGAGGATCCCCGATGCCGAGCCCGGCATTTGCCGTGCGGAAGAAATTATCCCGGGCCGCATCCGAAAGCTTCAGCCTGCAGTTTTGCAGCACGACGGTCGTATTCGACGGCAGCAGGATCGCCCGGTCAAGGCTCCACCAGTCCCGTTCTCCATCCACCGCGCGCGGCGGGATGATGACGATACCGTCCGCCCCACGGGCGGCAACGGCAGCATTGAGTATATCACTGTCGCAGACACCGTAAAAATCGTTAGCGTTAACCATCTTTTCTGCCTCCAGTCTTTTCTGTAATTCTAACATTTTGCCGCCGGAATGTAAACCCACGGGCATAAAAAAAGAGCCTCAAAAGAGGCTCTTTTTGAAATCGGTTTACCGCTGGATACGACCGGAGCCGTCGCCGCCGGCAAGCTTTTCCACCTCGGCCACAGTGACCATGTTGTAGTCACCCTCGATGGAATGCTTGAGGGCAGAGGCCGCCACCGCAAACTCAACGGCAGCCTGGGTGGACTTTCCGTTCATCAGGCTGTAGATGAGGCCGCCGCCGAAGGAGTCGCCGCCGCCGACGCGGTCGATGATGTGCAGCTCGTACTTCTTGGAGAAGCAGTACTCATCGTCGGCAACGTTGTAGAGCATGGCACTCCAGCCGTTGTCGAAGGCGGAGTGGCTCTCACGGAGGGTGATGGCCACCATCTCGAAGCCGAACTTGTCTGCCAGCTGCTTTGCCACGGACTTGTAGCCCTCGTGGTTCAGCTCGCCGGCGTAAATGTCGGTGGACTCGGCCTCGATGCCGAAGACATCCTTGGCATCCTCTTCGTTGGAGATGCACACGTCCACATACTGGCACAGCTCGGTCATAGCGGCACGGGCCTGGTCACGGGTCCAGAGCTTGCCCCGGTAGTTCAGGTCGCAGGAGATCTTGATGCCACGGGCCTTGGCTGCGATGCAGGCCTCTTTGCAGGTCTGCACCAGGTTGGCACCCAGCGCGGGGGTGATACCGGTAAAGTGGAACCACTCGGCGCCATCGAAGATGGCATCCCAGTCGAAATCGGAGGGCTGGGATTCCTGAATAGCGGAATGGGCACGGTCATAGATGCACACAGAGCCGCGCTGGGAAGCGCCCTTCTCGTTGAAGTAGATGCCGACCCGGTTGCCGCCGCGGACGATCTTGCTGGTGTCCACACCGAAGCGGCGCAGGGAGTTGACGGCGCACTGACCGATGGAATGGGTGGGCAGCTTGGTGACGTAAGCCACATCCACACCGTAGTTTGCCAGAGAAACGGCAACGTTTGCCTCGCCGCCGCCGAAGGTGAACTCCACATGATCGCACTGCACAAAGCGCTCGTAGTTATACGGCTGCAGACGGAGCATCAGCTCACCGAACGTAATTACCTTTGCCATAATAAATGTTCCTCCTTAGAGTATTCTTTTCATACAGAATAAGTATAGCACTATCTTTGCCCTCCGTCAAGGTAATTGACAATTGACAATGTACAATGGACAATTAAGGAGTCGCAAAGCGACAAAATAAAATCAATTTCCGAAGCGTAGTCCCATAATTGTCAATTGTCGGTTACAGTCTGACTTTTCTGTCTTCCTTCTGGGAGCGGAAGATGGCGTTGATGAGCTTGACGGTACCGATGCCCTCCTCCAGGGTGTAGTGAGGCTTGCCGATGCCCCGGATCTGGTTGGAAAAGTCCGTAAACTGGGCTGCGTGGAGAGAGGAATCCAGATTCATGGGATCGCTGGCACCGGACAGCAGCTCGCCCCCTGCCATGGGCACGGTCAGCTGCTCTTTGCCGGGGATGTCCCACCGGGCGATGGTCTCCTCCAGCATCTCCACGGCGCCGTTGGTGCCGGAGAAGCAGTACTGTCTGGGATAGCCGGGCGCGGAGGCGGTGGAGGTTTCAAAGATCACAGCCGCGCCGCTCTCCATACCCACCAGTGCCACGGCGGTATCCGGAGCCTCGATATCATGGAGCATGGTCTGGGCCATGGCTGCCACCCACACAGGCTTTCCCATAATGCCCAGGGTCACATCGATGCCGTGGAGCGCCTGGGTCATAAGCACGCCGCCGTCCTCCTTGACGGTGCCCCGCCAGGGGGCGCTGCGGTAGTACTCCGGGGTGCGGTAGTACATCATTTTCACATTGGCGGACAGAAGCTTGCCGAAAGCGCCGGAGTCCGCCGCTTTTTTGACCTCCCGGTAGGTGGGAGAGTAGCGGTACTGGGAAACGGGCATGATCTCCACCGTGGCCTTTTTCGCGGCCTCCAGGATCAGGTCGCACTCCTCATCGGTCATGCACAGGGGCTTTTCCACCAGGGCATGACAGCCCGCGGCAAAGCAGTCCAGAATGTCCTGATAGTGAGTGCCTGTGGGGGTGCAGATATGGATGCAGTCGTTGGCCTCCAGCAGCGCCTGCCGGGTGGGGAAGGCGGTGATGCCGTACTGCTCCGCGAAGGCCTTCGCCTTCTCCGGGTTCGGGCCGTAAACGCCGATGACCTTCCGCTCCGGGCACTGAGCCAGGGCTTTCATATGCATATGGGCCACCGCGCCGTAGCCCAGCAGGCCGGTCTTGATGGGTTCCATCAGCCCTGTGCCTCCTTCATCAGCTCCGCGAAGAGGGGCAGGCTTCTTACGATCTTGTCATAGCTGACGCAGTAGCACAGCCGGAACCAGCCGGGGCAGCCGAAGCCGTCGCCGGGAACCAGGAGAACGTCCTTCTTCTTGGCAAGCTCGGAGAAGGCCTGGGCATCGGCCAGGGGGGACTTGACGAACAGATAGAAAGCGCCGTCGGGCTTTGCCACTTCGTAGCCCGCCTCCACCAGACCGTTCCACAGGGTGCGGCGGTTTCTGTCATAGGCATCCAGGTCGGGGCGCAGATGGGTGCAGCGGGCGATGACCTTCTGCAGCAGACTGGGGGCGCAGACGTGACCGGCGGCACGGGAGGCACCGGCAACGGCGGCGTAAAGTGCCTCGCCGTCATCGGCCTGCCGGGGAACGTATACATAGCCGATCCGTTCGCCGGGGAGGGACAGGGACTTGGAATAGGAATAGCAGACGATGGTGTTGCGGTAGATGCCGGGGATGAAGGGGGCGGTGACGCCGCCGTAGACCAGCTCCCGGTAGGGCTCGTCGGAGATGATGTAAATGGGGTGCCCGTATTCGGCGGACTTCTTCTCCAGCAGCGCCGCCAGAGTCCGGACGGTCTCCTCGGTGTACACAGTACCGGCGGGGTTATTGGGCGAGTTGATGATGATGCCGGCGGTGTTTTCGTTTACCATGGCTTCCAGAGCGTCCATGCGGATCTGGAAGGAGGGCGCGTCGGGAGGAACCACTTTGAAGGCGCAGCCCGCTTCCTCGGTAAAGGGCTTGTACTCCGGGAAATAGGGGGCGATGGCCAGGATCTCCGCGCCGGGAACTGCCAGAGCACGGAAAACCGCCACCAGCTCCGGCGCGGCGCCGCAGCCGATGAACAGCTCGCCGGGGGTGATGTCGCAGCCGAAACGGGCGTTCAGGTCGGCGGCAATGGCCTTGCGGGTGTTCATGTCGCCCACGGCGGAGGTGTAGCCGTGGATCTGGAGGGAGCCGGTGTCCTCCAGGATGGCACGGATGGTCTCGTTTACTTCCTTGGGAGAGGGAATGCTGGGATTACCCAGGGAATAGTCAAAAACATTTTCCGGGCCGACGATGGCGGCACGGCTCTGGCCGTATTCAAACAGATCCCGGATACAGGAGCGGTTGGCTCCCAGAGCGTAGGCGTTCGGATTGTACATAAACATCTCTCCTATAATAATGAATTCTCAAGAAGCGCTTTGCAGCGGTTCAAAATTTCCGGATCGGGGAGGCTGTTTTGCAGGAGGACGGTTCCCGTGCCTTCCTCCAGAAGCTCCGCCTCCCGGAGGCGGCGCAGGGTTTCCCGGGCGGTGCCCTCTCCCCCGTCCAGCAGGACGGTGCCGGGCAGGAGGCTTCCGATCACCGGACCTGCGAAGGGATAGTGGGTGCAGCCCAGAACCAGAGCGTCCAGCTGCCCCGCGAAGGGTGCCAGAAGGGGACGGAGCAGCGCTTCCAGAGCCTCCCGGGAGGCCCCTGCCTCCACCAGCTCCACAAGCCCCGGTGCCGGGATCAGGCTTACCTGCATTCCGGGGAACCGGGCAAGCTGCCGGGAGAGCTTTTCCTCCCGGAGGGTCACCGGAGTGGCCATGATCCCCACCCGGCAGCCGGGATACCGGTCTGCCGCCATTTTCAGGGCGGGCTCGATCCCCACAACGATCAGCCGGGGATATGCTTCCCGCAGCTGCCGGATGGCGGCGGCGGTGGCGGTATTGCAGGCGATGACCAGGGCTTTCAGCCCCTGCTGCATCAGCTTCTCCGCTGCCCGGAGGGTCAGCGCCCGGACCTCTTCCGTTGTCCGGCTGCCATAGGGGGCATTGGCGGAGTCCCCGAAATAGAGGAACCGCTCCCCGGGCATCAGCCTCACCAGCTCCCGCAGGACGCTGATCCCGCCCACACCGGAGTCGAACACGGCAATATAATCCTCTCGTGTGTTCACATCGCTGCCCCCTTTCTGCCTGAGTCTTATTATAACAAATCGGGCGACAGGTTGCAACGGTTTTCCCCGGCGGATTTTCCCCGGAGGGTTGCTTTTTTTCCGGTGATACTTTATCATAAAACAAAGCGCTTGCCGCCCGGGGAACAAGGCTCTGAAAGGGGTCTGCGGCATACTTTTCCCTTGCTTTTCTCCGGAGAGCATTTTATAATGTAAACACAATTTGAGCAGGAGGCGGTCTGTCATGCTGGACATCAGCAGAATTGATGAGAACTTCCGCGTGGAGGAGATCCGGCTTCCGGATCTGCGGTACTATGATGTATTGGAAGAACCCTTTTCCATCCATGGCCTGTATGCGCCGCGGCAGCTGAAGAAATTCACCCGGATGCCCGATGCCTACCGGGAAGATCCCGCCATCTGCGAGGGGACCCGGGAACTGATCCACTGCACCGCCGGCGGACGGATCCGCTTCGCCACCGACTCCCCCTATGTGGCGGTGCTGGTAGAGCTGGAAAGTATTGTCAACCTGGCCCATATGCCCGCCACAGGCCACTCCGGTGTGGATTTCATGATCTGCAGGCGGGGCTGCAGGGACTATGCCTTCAAGAAGATCGCCATGCCCACCCGGTTCGTTTCCGACGGGGACCGGTTCTACAAGGGCTTCCTGAAATTTGAGGATTACGATGATCACAGCGAGCATGAGGTGATGCTCCACCTGCCCCTGTACAACGGTGTCCGATCCGTGTATGTGGGCATCCGGGAGGGGGCCTCCCTCTTCAGTCCGGTGCCCTACGGGATTGAGAAACCCGTGTATTTCTACGGTGCCTCCATCACCCAGGGCGGCTGTGCCTCCCGGCCTGCCAATAACTATCCCAATTTTCTCAGCCGCTGGCTGGATTGCGACTTTGTAAACCTGGGCTTCTCCGGTTCTGCCGCGGGAGAGCCGGAGATGGCAGAGTACCTGGCTTCCCGGGATGCCTCCGCCATTGTTCTGGACCTGGATATGCGGCTGCGGGATCCGGAGGTGTTCCGGAATACCTTTGAGCCCTTCTACCGGAGGCTCCGGAGCGTCAATCCCACGGTGCCTGTCATCGCCATGAGCTTCCCCAAATACCCCAAGATCCACCATCCCGTCACCAGCAATTACCGGGATCACCTGATCTCCAACCGGATCATTCTGGACACCTGCCTGAAGGCCTGGGCAGAGGGGGATGAGCGGCTGTGGTATCTGGACGGAGAGACCGTGTTCGGCGAGCGGGATCAGGAGGACTGCACAGTAGACTATTCCCATCCCAACGATCTGGGCTTCTACCGGATGGCCCAGGCGCTGCTGCCCCTGCTGAAGCGGGCACTGTATCATCTGTAACCTGGATCGAATCAAAAAATCAGAAAGGGGATCATCACCATGCATAAGGATCTTTTCTTTGCTTCTCACGGTGCCGGGCAGATCCATGTCTGCCGCTGGGAGCCGGAGGGAGTGCCCCGGGCGGTCGTGCAGATCGTCCACGGCATTGCGGAATTTGCCCAGCGGTATGAGATCTTCGCCGAATATCTGACGGAGCTGGGCTTTCTGGTGGTAGCGGAGGATCATATGGGGCACGGTCAGTCCATCGGAGAGGGACCCCAGGGCTACTTCCACGGGGGCTGGTTTGCCGCGGTGGAGGATACCTACCGTCTGCTCCTGGACACCCGGAAGGAATTCCCCGGGCTCCCCTATATCCTGTTCGGGCACTCCATGGGCTCCTTCATGGTCCGGACGATCCTCTGCAAGTATCCCGACAGCGGCATCTCCGCCGCCGTGATCTGCGGCACCGGCTGGCAGCCCCAGGCTGCGCTGCCTGCGCTGATCCGGGTGGTGGAGGGGATCTGCAGGCACAAGGGAGAGGAGAATCCCGATCCGAAGCTGCACAAAATGATCTTCGGCGGCTACAACAGGCAGATCAAAAATCCCCGGACACCCAACGACTGGCTCACCCGGGACGATGCCGTGGTGGATGCCTACAACGCCCATCCCCTCTGCGGCTTCGTCCCCGCCTGCGGTCTGCTGCGGGATATGATGAAGGGCATCTTCTACATCCAGCAGCCGGAGAATCTGAAGGAAATGAAAAAGCACCTGCCGGTGCTGTTCATCGCGGGCAAAGAGGATCCGGTGGGCAACTACAGCAAGGGCGTAGAGCAGGCGGCTGCGGCCTTCCACAAAGCCGGTATGGTCAACATAACGGTGCGGCTCTATCCCGCCTGCCGCCATGAGATCCTGAATGAGCTGAACAGCCAGCGGGTGTTCGACGATATCGCCGCCTGGCTGAAGCTGCAGCTCAAGGGAATTCAAAATGCATAATTCATACTTAAACGTTCCGCTCCTCCGTATTTATGCGGCGTGTCACCCCGAAGGGCGGAACTACGCCTCGCCCCCCGCATTTATGAGAGGGGAGCCCGAAGGGCGGGGGGAGTCCGCAGTACGGCGTTCGATAACCGACCACGTTTCGGCGCAGAGGGATACCGCAAAGGCTTCTCTCTGTGTAGGGGAGGGTCTTGACCCTCCCGCCGGAAATCCATAGGATTTCCGGATCGCCGTAAGGCGATAACCGTTTTGGAATTGCTTACGCAATTGTAATTTCGCCTTTGGCGAAATTACCGGGAGGGGCATGTGCGCCCGCAGGCGCCATACATGCGAGCAACCGCCGAAGGCGGCTCTTGGCGAGTCGGAAGACCCTCCCCTACACAGAGGAAATCT
>JAFQKV010000015.1 GCA_017414715.1 Clostridia bacterium | reverse complement strand
TGCTTTTCTTAGAATAATTCAGATATCATGCATACCGCAATTCCGAGTGCCGCGGAGATGATGATGAGCTGGATGGAGGAGAGCTTCTTTTTAAAGAATTTCTTTGCTCCGGCAATAACAATCAGAAGCAATCCGAAAATGATGATACCCTCAACATTCGCCGCAAAGGCGAAATTACCGCCATATCCCACGGCTTTGGCAAGCATGATCAGTCCCGTGGAAAGAAGCAAAGCGGTGATGACCGGCTGCGCACCGGACAGGAAGCCCTTGAACCATTTTGTTTGAGTCAATCCCTTTAAAAGCGCGGCGATGAGTAAAATAATGATAAATGAGGGAAGCACAACGCCGAGGGTTGCAAACACAGCGCCCAAAGGTCCGCACTGTGATGCGCCGACGTAGGTAGCCATATTGACCGCGATGGGGCCGGGAGTGGATTCACATACGCCGATAAAACTGTAAAAATCTGCCTCGCTCAGCCAGTTGTTGCTGAGTACGGCTTCCTTAACGAGGGGGATCATGGCGAAGCCTCCGCCAAAGGTGAAGAGACCGATCTGGAAGAATTCCCAGAAGAGGGTGAGCAGTTTTAAAAGGAAAATCATTTCAGTGCTCCTCCTTTCCGGGCAGAGCCGCATAGGCGATGATACCGACCGCGCCACCGCCAAGAATGAAGTAGACGGGGCTTGCGGAGATCGAGAATATCTCCATCGCGATCATTGCGGCAAAGATAAGACTGAAGAGGATGCAGGGAAGAGGCATCTTCTTCATTTTTTTGAACATGCCGGTTGCCGCACGCATAATAAGAAATGCGACGGCTACACGAATGCCGGTGAAGGCATAGGCAACATACTTGTTGGCCATAAAAGCCTCAAGAAAATAGGAAATTGCGAGAATAATGATAAATGAGGGCAACACAACGCCGAGCGTTGCGCAGGCGGAGCCGAGCAGGCCCTTTTTCTTGTAGCCAACGTATGTAGCCATGTTGATGGCGATGGGGCCCGGAGTGGATTCGGCAACGGTGATGATCTCTGTGAGTTCGTCATCGGAAATCCACCCAAGTTTTTCTACCACCTGCTCACGGATTTGCGAGATCATGGCATATCCGCCGCCAAAGGTAAAGGCACCGATCTTGAAATAGGTCCAAAAGAGCTTCCAAAGCAAAATAACGAACTTCCTTCCCAAAAGATTTTTCTATAGTTTACTAGAAGCCGGGGGTTCTGTCAAGACGGGTATCATCGGGGTAAAATTATGCTTCGCATAAGAAAATGTGCTGGAATGTGTTGTGATGTGCACGTGATCCGTGATATAATAGAGCAAACTAAATTAATATACTCGGAGTGTGAATTTATGTCTGTTCGTATTGGAATTATGGGCTACGGCAATCTTGGCCGCGGCATTGAGTGTGCTATCCGTAATAACCCGGATCTTGAGCTTGCCTGCGTGTTTTCCCGCCGTGATCCCGCGAATGTGCGCATTCTGACACCTGGCGTGCCGGTATATTCTGCGGATACTGCGGTGGAGCATAAAGCGGAGATCGATGTTCTCGTTCTCTGCGGCGGCAGTGCCACGGATCTGCCCCGGCAGACACCGGAATTTGCAAGGCATTTTAACGTTGTAGACTCCTTTGATACCCACGCCCGTATCCCGGAGCATTTTGTTGCGGTGGATGCTGCGGCCCGTGAAGGTGGCCATGTTGCAGTCATTTCCTGCGGCTGGGATCCCGGTATGTTCTCCCTTGCGCGGCTGTATGCAGGCGCGATTCTTCCGGACGGTAAGGATTATACTTTCTGGGGAAAAGGCGTCAGTCAGGGACATTCCGACGCGATTCGCCGCATTGAAGGTGTTGTGGATGCACGGCAGTACACCATTCCTGTAGAGGCCGCATTGGAAGCTGTTCGCAGCAGTACCGCACCGGAGCTGTCTGCCCGTGAGAAGCATCTGCGTGAGTGCTTCGTTGTTGCCGAAGACGGAGCGGATCTCGAACGTATTGAGCGCGAGATCGTCACCATGCCCAATTATTTTGCAGATTATGACACCACGGTGCATTTTATCACCCGGGAGGAGCTCTGCCGCGACCACGCGGGTATTCCGCACGGCGGCTTTGTTATCCGCACCGGTAAGACCGGCTGGAACAGTGAGCACAGCCACATCGTTGAGTACAGCCTGAAGCTGGATTCCAACCCTGAATTTACCGCCTCTGTCATTGCCTCTGTTGCCCGTGCGGCAAAGCGCATGGCCGATCGCGGGGAGACCGGCTGCCGAACCATGTTTGACATTCCTCCTGCAATGCTCAGCCCGCTGTCACCGGAGGAGCTTCGCAAGTGCCTTCTGTAAGTTTTATTTCATTCTGTAAACGGGAGGAGCTGGGTTTCTTATGCACTTCTGGCGGCATTTCTGTACGATAACACGACATCGGCATAAGACGATGGTCTACTGTTTCCGTGCCGGGATACCCTGGCGAGGACTGATGCACGATCTGTCGAAATACAGTCCTACGGAATTTCTGCAGGGAGCCCGCTATTGGCAGGGGACACGCAGCCCGAACGCCATGGAGCGCGAGGTTAAAGGTTATTCGGAGGCGTGGATGCACCATAAGGGGCGCAATCGTCATCATTTTGAGTACTGGACGG
This sequence comes from Clostridia bacterium, assembly GCA_017414715.1. Classification (GTDB taxonomy): domain Bacteria; phylum Bacillota; class Clostridia; order Oscillospirales; family QAMX01; genus RGIG1911. The sequence goes on along the minus strand of JAFQKV010000015.1, from coordinate 3,997 downwards.
ATTTCTCAACGGTGGAGAACCGTTACCTCCCCGTTGCAATGCCGCCGGTCTACTTTGTGGAAATGCTCTGCGACCGTATCTCGGCAAGCAGGGTCTATAAAGGTGCTGCCTATACCGATCGCAGCGCGCTGGAATACTGGCTGCATGAAAAAGATCATGTGGATGCGCATCCTGATACTGCCGCAGATCTCGAACACTTTCTTACGCTGCTTGCGGAGAAAGGGGAGAAGGCTTTTTTTGCTGCTCTTCGTTCGTTCATTAAAAAAAGAAAATGAGAAAACCGCCTGTTTTCAAAAAACAGGCGGTTTTTTGATTCTTTGCTTGGATTACTCTTCGGGAGAGAACTCATCCTTACCCACGGAGCAGACGGGGCACTCAAAATCCTCGGGGATATCTTCCCAGCGAGTGCCGGGAGCGATGCCGCATTCGGCGTCGCCGGCATCCTCATCGTAGGTCCAGCCGCAAACATTGCAAACGTATACCATAGTCGTTGTATCCTTTCGAATTTTTACAGAAAAGTGCGCATACTCAAAAACATAAAGTATGCGCAGCTTTATCTTTTTATACCTTAAAGAGCGGCCTTGGCCTTCTCAACGAGAGCTGCGAAGCCGGCAGCATCGTTAACAGCCATATCGGCGAGGATCTTGCGATCCAGCGCGATGCCGGCCTTCTTAAGACCGTTGATGAAGGTGGAGTAATTCATGCCGTTGATCTTCGCAGCGGCGGAGATGCGGGTGATCCACAGGCTGCGGAAGTTGCGCTTGCGGAGCTTACGGCCGACGTATGCGTAGGACAGGGACTTCATGACGGCCTGATTGGCCATCTTAAAGTGCTTGGACTTGGAGCCCCAGTAGCCCTTCGCGAGCTTGAGGATCTTCTTTCTTCTCTTGCGGGTCATCATTGCGGCTTTGATTCTTGCCATGATTCTTTACCTCCTGTAATTCTATAAACGATTAAGCGTAGGGCAGCATGCGCTTGACGGCGATGAGATTGGTTTCGTCGGTCATAACGGTCTGCCGGAGGTTTCTCTTACGCTTGGTGCTCTTCTTGTTGAGGATGTGGTTCTTGTAGGCGTGCGCACGCTTGATGCGGCCGGATTTGGTGATGATGAACCGCTTGGCGGACGCGCTGTGAGTCTTCATCTTGGGCATGGTTCTATACTCCTTTAAATTATTTGACTTTTTTTGCAGGGAAGAGGGATTATTTTGCCGGCTTGGGGGCAAGGAACATGGACATGTTGCGTCCCTCAAGCTTTGCGGGCTTTTCGATAACGGCGCAATCTTCGCATCTTGCGGCAAAATCGGCGAGAACGTCCAGCCCCATATCGGTGTGAGCCATCTCGCGGCCACGGAAACGGAGAACTACCTTGACCTTGTTGCCGTCCTGGAGGAAACCAACGGTGCGCTTCTGCATGACCGCAAGATCGTGCTCGGCAATGCTCAAGGAGAGCTGAACCTGCTTGATCTCAACGATCTTCTGGTTTTTCTTTGCTTCCTTCTCGCGCTTGGACTGCTCAAAACGGAACTTGCCGTAATCCATGATCTTGCAGACAGGGGGCTGGGCAGTAGGAGCGATCTTGACAAGGTCGAGACCGGCTTCGTCGGCCAGCTCACGGGCGCGGGCGATGGAAACGACACCGAACTGGGAACCGTCAGCTGCGATCAGGCGGACTTCACTGTCGTGAATGTCACCGTTGATCTGATGTTCGAGTTTGCTGATAGGAAAACACCTCCGTAAAATGAAAAACACACGGACAAACTCTGCCCGTGCATACAACACTGTCCGGTGAACCGGATAACGATGTTGACCTTCCTGCAGCGATCGCAGGAGTGGTGAGGACGGGCATCATCGTCCTTCTTCCTTGTGACGGCGTATATTATATCACCCGTATGCGGATATGTCAACACATTTTGTGAAAAATCTCGGGGCGAAATGGTTTTTCGCCCCGAGATCGGGTTCTATTCTGCGTCTTTTTGCTCGGTCAGGGTTTCTTTCAGCGCTGCAGCCAGTCCGCCGAGGCTTTGGATCTCGGAGGGAATGATGATCTTCGTGGCGCGTCCGTCGGCAGCCTTCTCAAAGGCCTCGAAGCTCTTCAAGGTCAGCACGCGGTCGGTGGGATTTGCTTCGTTTAAAAGCTTATAACCCTCTGCAGTTGCCTTCTGGACGGTGAAGATAGCCTCCGCGCGGCCTTCCGCCTCCCGGATGGTGGCTTCTTTAACGGCTTCAGCCTGCAGGATCGCGGCCTGCTTGTCGGCTTCAGCGGCGAGGATCTTGGATTCCTTCTGTCCCTCGGCGCGGAGAATGGCGCTGCGCTTTTCACCCTCGGCGATAAGGATGGCCTCGCGGCGCTCACGTTCTGCCTTCATCTGCTTTTCCATGGCATCCTGGATCTCCCGGGGAGGCAGAATGTTTTTAAGCTCCACACGGTTGACCTTGATGCCCCAGGGGTCGGTAGCCTCGTCAAGGATCGTGCGCATGCGGGTATTGATCAGATCGCGGCTTGTAAGGGTCTGGTCGAGCTCCAGCTCGCCGATGATGTTTCGCAGGGTCGTTGCCGTCAGCATTTCGATGGCGGGGAGGGGGTGCTCAACCCCATAAACGTAGAGCTTGGCATCGGTGATCTGAAAGTAGATGACCGTGTCGATCTGCATGGTGACGTTGTCCTTGGTGATGACGGGCTGCGGGGCAAAGTCCATGACCTGCTCCTTGAGCAGCACCTGCTTTACAATGCGGTCGATAAAGGGGATCTTCAGGTGCATGCCGGTATGCCAGGTGGCATGATAGGCACCGAGACGCTCAATGATGACGGCGTAGGACTGCGGTACGATACGAACATTGCCGATGATCAGCGCGATGATGATTGCGACAAAAATACCGATGATGATAAGATCCATATTTCTGATCCTTTCCTAACAATTATTCTGACAGTTTGGTGACGATGAGCTTGACACCCTCAATATGCAGAACCTGCACGGTGTCGCCGACACGCAGGGGATTACCGTCGGCTGAGCGTGCGGACCAGCTTTGTCCGGCAACGTTCACTCTGCCCGTGAAAGCCAGATTATCAATGCGTTCTGAAACGACACCTGTCTTCCCGATAACACCGAGGGCGTTGGTTTTCTCGGCATCGCGGTTAAGCTTACGCACCAGGGGGCGTGTCAGGATAAGCAGCAGGACAGATACGGCAACGGCAGATGCGATCTGCAGCCACTCCGGAAGATGCAGCGCGCAGAGTAAGAGACCGACCGCACTGCCGGCGGCAAACCAGATAGTCAGGAGCTGCGGAGTCAGTGCTTCAATGAGGATAAAAAAGATAATAAGACCGATCCAGACGTAGATCATGTGTTACACCTTCCTTCCGTGCATGTTTGCGAATATATTATACAAGGTAATGATAATGATTGTCAATATCAGTAAAGGTACTGTGGTTATTGCTGAATAAAAATTCATCAAAAATATTGACAGAACCGATACTATTGATTATAATATGGTGTTATACCGATATATTATTCACCATCGCGCCCCGTGGCAGTCTTGGCGTCTATGTTGTCGGAGAAACGCTGACCGCCCTATTTTGGCGGTGAAATATGAAGGAGGCATCCCCATGAGTTTTAAGAGCACCTATCTTGCAGATCTGATGCAGCGCGTCATCGCCCGCAACCCCGGCGAGACCGAGTTCCATCAGGCTGTTGCCGAGGTCCTCGAGTCCATCGAGCCTGTCCTTGAGGCCAATCCCAAGTACATTGAGCACGGCGTGATCGAGAGCCTTGTTGAGCCCGAGCGCATCATTAAGTTCCGTGTGCCCTGGGTTGACGACAACGGCAAGGTCCAGGTCAACCGCGGTTACCGCATCCAGTTCAACAGTGCCATCGGCCCCTACAAGGGCGGTCTGCGCTTCCATCCCACCGTTAACGAAAGCATCATCAAGTTCCTCGGCTTCGAGCAGACCTTTAAGAACGCTCTGACCACCCTCCCCATGGGCGGCGGCAAGGGCGGC
>JAFQKV010000003.1 GCA_017414715.1 Clostridia bacterium | reverse complement strand
GTTGACGGCACGGATGATGGCGGGCCAGCCCTCATAGCGGCTGTCATCCTTGACACCGACGCTCTTGATGTCGGGCACGATGACGAAGTACTGCCAGACCTTGCCGGCGAGACCGGCATTGTCAAACTCCTCACGGAGGATGGCATCGGCCTCGCGGAGGGCGTGGAGACGGTCGCGGGTGATGGCACCGAGGCAGCGGACACCCAGGCCGGGGCCGGGGAAAGGCTGACGGTAGACCATGGCGTGGGGAAGCCCCAGAGCCTCACCGACCACGCGGACCTCGTCCTTATAGAGCAGCTTCAGGGGTTCGACCAGCTCAAACTTCAGATCCTCGGGCAGACCGCCGACGTTGTGGTGGCTCTTGACGGCCTTTTTGCCCTCGGCCTGCTTGATGCTTTCGAGGATGTCGGGATAGATGGTGCCCTGAGCGAGGAAATCCACGTCCTCCAGCTTGCGGGCCTCATCGGCAAAGACGTTGATGAACTCGGCACCGATGATTTTTCTCTTCTTTTCGGGATCGGCGACACCGGCGAGGAGGTCGAGGAAACGGTCGGTGGCATCGACGTAGATGAGGTTGGCATCCAGACCGTCCTGGAAGAGACGGATGACACCTTCGCTCTCATCCTTGCGCATCAGGCCGTGGTTGACGTGGACGCAGACGAGCTGGCGGCCGATGGCCTTGATGAGCAGGGCGGCGACGACGGAGGAGTCCACACCGCCGGAGAGGGCAAGCAGGACCTTGCGGTCGCCCACCTGGGCGCGGACCTCACGGATCTGGGCTTCAATAAATTCGTTGGCAAGCTCGGGGGTTGTGATGCGGGCCATGGATTCGGGACGGAGTTCACTCATTTTTCTATTCCTCCATAGATTTTGGCATGTTCCGGACGGAAAGCAAAAACAGCCGCCGTTGGCAGCTGTTTCCGTTTTGTCATGATTTACACGGCGCGGGTGACCTTATTGGAACGGAGGCACCGCGTGCACACATAGATATGGCGGGGAGAGCCGTCAACAATCGCCTTGACACGGCAGATGTTGGGCTTCCAGGGGCGGTTGGTTCTCCGATGAGAGTGGGAGACCTTGATACCGAAGGTAACACCCTTTCCGCAAATATCGCACTTTGCCATATTCGCACCTCCTCAATTCTTACTATATCGCGCCTTTTCGGTGGCGCGAGACCATAACATTATAGCAGATGAGTTGGGCAAATGCAAGTACCTTAACGAATTTTTTTCGTTTTTTTTCAAGATGCCCACCTTTTTGTATACCGATGGGGATTTTTTATCCAAAACCACCAGTTTTCCCCCTTGCTTTGCCGGCGGGAAACAGATATAATCAAGAAAAAAGCTCCTCACTTTGGGGGAGATGGGAGGAAAAATATGAAGCAGATCAACATTGGTACTTGCATCAAGGGCCGCAAGGCGCTGGAATGGATCCCGGCGATGATGGATATCGGCTATGAGTGTGTGGCCATCAATTTCCATATGTCCACCGGCGATATCGATATCAAGGAGCTGGCACCGAAGGTGCTGGAAAAGCTGGGCGATTCCGGCGTGTACGTTTCCTCCATCGGCTACTACTGCAATCCTCTGCAGAACGAGGAGCAGAGAAAGACGCTGGAATACTTTATTGACTGCGCCCGCGATTTCGGCACCGATATGGTTTCCACCTTTGCAGGTGCCATTGAAGGGGACAGCGTTCCCAATGCCATCCCGCGCTTTAAGGAGGTCTTCGGTGAGCTTTGCCGCCGGGCGGAGGACCGCGGCGTGCGCATCGCCATCGAGAACTGCCCCATGGACGGTACCTGGCGCAGTGCCACCTGCAATATCGGCTTCAATCCCAAGGCCTGGGAGATGATGTTTGATGCCGTTCCCTCGGAGGCTCTGGGCCTTGAATGGGAGCCGGGACACCAGCAGATCCAGCTCATCGATCCCCTGCCGCAGCTCAAGGAGTGGGCACCGAAGATCATTCATCTGCACGGCAAGGATGCCTCCGTGGACGAGGCGGCCATCCGGCGCTACGGTATTCTCGGTGCTGCGGAGTTTGCTCCCCAGCGCACCCCCGGCTTCGGCGATCTGGACTGGAGAAAGATATTCTCCATCCTGCATCGGGCAGGCTATGAGGGCGACATCTGCGTGGAGGGCTATCACGATCCCATCTACCGCGGTGAGTGGGAGACCACGGCGCAGATCCATGCATATCAGTATCTGAAATGGTGCCGCGGCGGTGATTTTGCCCCCAACACGTTGCTGTAAGGAGAAAAAATGATGGAAGCAAAACGGATATTCAACTGCCCGACGGAAACGCTGGCGGAGTTTGAAGAGGCGGCGAAGACGGCGGCCTCTCTTGGATATACCCATATGACGGTTTCTGATCTGCCCAAGAGCATCTGGCAGTGGAACCGCGACCGGTTTGATCCCTATCCCAACTGGGGCATGATGCACGCCGCACTCTTCAAGGTTTACGTGCCGGAGAAGCTGCGGGAATATCTTCCCTGCGATTATGCGGAGAAGAATCTGCGGATCGTGGCCGATCGCTGCGCCATTCTGAAAAAGTACGGGCTGAAGGCCGCCTTCCACGGCTGTGAGCCCGCGTGGCTGCCGGAGGAGGTCTATCGCGATCATCCCGATTGGCGCGGCGGCCGCTGTGACCATCCCCGCCGGGCGCGCAAGGCATATTTCAGTCCCTGCATCGACAACGAAGAGGTTCTTGCCATGTACCGCGAGGCGGTGGCGGCCATCTGCCGCGTGGCTCCCATTGAGAATTTCACCTTTATGACCAACGATTCCGGAGGCGGGATCTGCTGGGGCATTTATCTTTATCCCGGACAGAACGGCCCTGCGGCCTGCGCGCATATCTCCTTTAAGGACCGTATCACCAAGTTTTTGTCCACCCTGCAGGCGGGAGCGGCCGATGCGGGACTGCGTGCCGACGTGGCCATCAACGGCCCGAAGCCGCTGGAGGCGGCCTCCGCGATCCCCTATCTGGACGACGGACAGTATATCAACGGTCAGGGCCGCGAGGCGGCAACCAATTATATGGGCTGCGGCCTTGCCGATTACTTCTATTCCTGCAATTTCTACCCCGTCAAGGGTTTGCAGCAGCCGGTTTCCTTTGCCCGCGGCTACGCCTCCGTGGCGGCAAATCCCGACCGCAACTGCACCGTGAGCCTTGAGCGGGTGGACAACGATATCTGCCTTGCGATCATGGAACTTGCGGAGGGCGGAGAAAACGAGACGCCCGCAAAGCTTTGGGGATTGCTTGAAAAGACGGCGGAAAAGGTTGCGCCCTATGCGCCGGAATACCTTCTGCGTGCATGGGAGGCCATCGACCGGGCCGTTACCCAGATCGCCCATCTGGAGGCCGGCGGCCCCATTCTGATGCTCGGCTGCCTTAACCAGCGCTGGCTCAACCGCCCCTTCGTGCCCTTTCCCATGGAGCTGACGGAGGAGGAGAAGTGCTGGTGGCGTCCCTTTATCTTCCAGGCAAACTCCGAGGAGACGGCCTGCGATCTGATGAATCTGCAGTGCTATCCGCTGGTGCGCGGACATTCGGGCAAGTATATCGCCGTTCATCTCATCGAGGGTGCCATCCGTGACCTTGCCAACGCCGAGAGCTGCTACAGAGCCGCGGCAAAGGCCGGGGACGCAGAGCGCTGGAGTCTGGAGGCAGACCGGCTGTATGCCTGCATCCTGCTGTGCCGCAATGCTGTCAACGCCTGCCGGTTCCAGGAGATCCTTGACCGGACGGATTACGCTCTCGGCCCCTGCGAAAACGATGTCTGGCACACCGCGCCGGATGAGCGCCTGCGGGATATGCAGGTCATTTTCCGCAACGAGCTGGACAACACCGAGGAGATGGCAAAGCTGCTGGAGGGCCGCCAGAGCGACATTTTCTACGTGGCGGAGTGCCCGGAGGATGAGGATATCTTCCTCTTTGGCCCCGATCTTGTGGCACAGCTGCGCAAAAAGCAGAACGTGATGATGGATCACTATCTGGAGCTGCAGCGCCTCTGGGCAAGACACAATTAAGAGAAAAAGAGACCGGAAATAGGACGGTATCCTTAAAGGACAGTTTGAGAATATATCACCTGTTGACAAAAGAAAAACAGACCGCTCTGTTGGCTAAAAAACAGAAACCACAGATTGATTTTCTGTGGTTTCTGTGCTATAACAGCAGGGGGCCCTATTGGTTCGTTAAACTGTGATAAAAAATGACGGAGGATAAAGCAAAACAAAATATGATGAATATTGGTGTCTTGGGAGCAGGCACATGGGGCGTTGCTCTTGCAAGAATGCTATGCAATGCAGGAAACTCGGTAACCGTTTGGTCTGCTATTGAAAAGGAGATAGATAATCTTTTAGCAACCGGAAGGCATCCGATTTTTTTCGATGTGGATTTACCGAAGCAAATCGTATATACAAAGGATATTCGAGAAGCTTGTTCTGGTATGGATATATTAGTGTTTGCTGTTCCGTCGCCCTTTGTTAGAGCAACGACAAGAAAGGCGGCACCTTATATAGTGGACGGACAGATAATCGTAGACGTCGCTAAGGGAATTGAATCGGAAACACTCTATACGATGACCGAGATTATTGCAGACGAGCTTAGGAACCCTACGGTAAAGTTAGTTGCTCTGTCCGGTCCGACTCACGCAGAAGAAGTGATTAAGGATCTACCTACGACTATCACATCGGCAAGTAACGATGTCGAGGCGGCAGCAACGGTTCAAAAGGTGTTTACTGTTGGCTGTATGCGAGTATATACCAACGATGACATTCGCGGAGTAGAGCTGTGCGGTGCATTAAAGAACGTTATTGCCTTGGCTTCCGGCATTGCAACCGGGCTCGGTTGCGGAGATAATGCAAAAGCCGCGCTTATTACGCGTGGAATTGCTGAGATTTCCCGTTTAGGTATCGCTATGGGATGCAGAGAGCAAACATTCGGAGGCTTGGCAGGCATCGGAGATCTGATCGTTACCGCAACCAGTATGCACAGCCGTAACAATCGTTGCGGTATGCTGATAGGACAAGGTGTTGCGGTCGATAAAGCGATCGAGCAGGTTGGTATGGTTGTTGAGGGCATCAATGCCTTGCCCGCTGCCATTAGATTAGCTCAAAAATATACCGTGGAAATGCCGATTGTTGAAACGGTCGATGCGATATGTAACGGCAGGGTGGCAGTTTCTAAGGCTATTCAAATGCTGATGTCAAGGGAGCTGAAATGCGAATTGAGCAGTTCTGCATTCAATCACATTTGAGGCCACCAAAGCTTGCCGGGTCTTTATATCTTTTAGCTGTTAATTTACTTGTCAATTTTCTTGGCAAGCACTGCATTTAAAGATACAAATTCAAAATGAGGCTGTCGCATTTCGGCATAATCGCAAAAAAATGGGTAGAGGTATTGTTAATCAGTACCTCTACCTTTGCTTTTGTTGAATTTTAAAAGAAATTAAAGTTGAAAAACTTATGGTTTTCTCAAATTTGTTTGCTTCTGCTCAAAATCCGTTCGCCCAAAATGCGTTCTCATTAAGAATTCGCCTGAAACAAAATTCTCACCATGCTGTTTGGTTTTGCATTGTTTTCCTAAATTCTCAATGAGACATCCCCATTCTTGCCAAACTGTCCTTAAGAGTACAGCCCTATTCCGGTCTCTTTTTTGGCCTATATCAGCTTTTTCAACAGCTCGGGCGGATAATCGGGGACGGCACCGGGCTGGGTGACAACGTAGTCGCTTAACAGAACGCCGCAGTCCTGACATTCCGGGAGGGGGCGGCCTTTGAGAAGATTTGCGCAGAAGCAGGCGGAAAAACTATCTCCGGCACCGACGGCGGAAACGAGTTTTGAGCCGGGCTTGCGGGAGAAGCAGAAGATGTCGGTCCCGGCATCGTAGACCATGGCACCGTCCTTGTCGAGGGTGACGATGACAGTACGGATGTTGGGATATTCCGTGACAACTGCGCGGCAGAAGGCGCGGGAATAATCGGCGGGATTATCCACGTGGATAAGCTCCAGATCGGAGAGCACCTCGTATTCCTCACGGCTGACCTTCAGAATGGTACAGGCGGAGAGGGACCGCAGAAGGATATCCCGCGAAAAAAAGGGCGGCCGCAGATTGATATCACAGAAAACGTGGGTAAACCGCAGAGAAAGCAGATTGGAAAGGGTACGCCAGGAGACGGGGCTGCGCTGGGCAAGGGAACCGAAATACAAAAGGGAATCCTTCGGAGCGGGAAGCGAATCGGGGAGGGGGATATAATCGTAGGCCACATCGGTCAGCAGCCGGTAGGAGGGACGGCCCTCATGATCCTGCGTAACGTGGCACGCGCCGGTGGGATGGCCGACCTTTGCAATGCAGGAGGGGTCAAGGTCGAGGGCGGCAACCCGTTCCAGTGCCTCGTTTCCGAGGGCGTCGCGTCCGACGGCGGAGACAAACGTGGGCTGTGCACCGAGCTTGCGGAGATGGGCGGCAAAATTGAAAGGGGCACCGCCGATGTGCTTTTCCTGGGGCCAGATATCCCAAAGCATCTCGCCAAATACAACAATACTCATGCACGCACCTCACAGTCGGATAAGTTTCCTGCGGTCAGGGATTCAAGACGGAAAATATCTGAGGATTCAAGCTCCAGCCGGCAGAGGCCGGGATCGGCAATGTGGGAAACGCAGAGGGTGCCGAGACCTCCGCCCGTCCAGATCTCTGTGGAGGTTCGGTCACAGAGCAGACGGAGGGAAATAAGTCCGTGCTCTGCATGGAGAGGAAGACGGCATTTTCCGCATCGCAGCTCATCGGCGGACATATCAAGGGTGAGACGAAGTCCGAAAAGGGAGAGGGAAACAGGAACTTTTGCCCGGAGGGTGAGGGAAATGCTCACCGGTCCTGCGGGAAGCTCGCGGCGGAGGCTGCGGATATCCTCTGCGGACAAGGCAAAAAGGGTCTTTCCGTCAAAGGCGGGAAGGGGATAGGCGCGCAGCCAGAGCCCGCCTTCATGCTCGCACAGGGTAAGCTCGGCAGGAACGGTCATGGCGCTTTGGAAATGGGTGGCGGGGATATTGGAACGGTCCCAGGCGATGCGGTAGACACGTCCGTCGGGGGAGTCGCTGAAGGTTTGTGCCGCATAGCTGCAGCTGCCCTCGCCGGTAAGGCGGCGCACAGGGGTGACGGGACGGAAAGCGGCGCCGTTAAATTCTCCGATGACATAATAGCCGGAGGCACCGGAGAGGACCCACAGCTCACGCCCGTCGGGGGCGGGGAGAGGATGGAAATCGGGACATTCGTCATCGCCGGGAAGATCCATGCGGCAAAGCTCCCGCCAGGAGAGAAGATCCTCCGAGGCAAAGAGCGCGTAGGTGCAGCCCGTGAGATACAGGGACATCACATACCCGCCGGCGGCGGGGCAGCGGACGACCTTGGGATCGCGGTTTTCACCGGCCACGTGGGGAAGAACGGGGTTGTGCTCGTATTTATTAAAATGGATGCCGTCAAGGCTCCAGGCCATGCACTGGGTGTAGGGCTGCCCCTCGGAAAGGGCCGAGGTTCCGCCGGCGGCAGTGTAGAAAAGCAGCAGCGCGGGAGAGTCTGCCGTGCCGAGGCCGGTCACGTTTTCCGTATCGACAATGGCGGAGCCGGAGAACATGGTGCCGAGGCTGTCGGGTCGGAGGGCGAGGGGAAGATCCTCCCAGGTGACAAGGTCCCGGGATACGGCGTGTCCCCAGTGCATATTGCCCCACATGGGGCCCACGGGGTTATGCTGGTAGAACATATGCCATCTTTCCCGGAAGAAAACGAGACCGTTGGGATCGTTGATCCAGCCGGTAGGGGCTGTAAAGTGCACCCTCGGACGGTAACGCTCGGCCTCGGCGGGCCTCGGTGCTGGCGTGTCGGAAAGGGTGAGGGGAAGATCAATATCCGGCTCGAAGGAAAGCTCCAGCGTCTGTCCGGCAAAGGGGCTGACATCGTAGCTGTAGACCCATTCGCCGCAGGCGTCGGCGCGGACAGAAAGATCAAAGATCAGGTGACCGCCAAGGAAAAAGTGCAGACGCTTTTCCGCGGCGTGGGGGCTGACCGGAAGAAGCAGGTATTTCCTGTTGATGGTAAGCTGCATTTTTTTTCATCCTTCCGGGAAGAAATAAGACGGTTTGCCACACCTTTTATTATAATCGCGGAGTTCCCCGCCGTCAAGGGGAATACGGCGGAGAAAAAGAGGGGTTTTTCTTAAGAAAATTACAAAAATCCTTTGACACAAATTGCCGCAATGTGGTATAATTCAATATGTAAGATTATGCCTTTTCGGCCACCGGCGAAAATGCGCCGGAAAGCCAGACCACACAACACCTTGTGGAGGAGATTAGCTTTGCCGTATAAATATACGATCAACGGAGGTGCCCGCCTTAAGGGTGCCATCAATGTGGGAGGCTGTAAAAACGCAGCCGTTGCCATTCTTCCCGCGGCCACGATGGTCCGCGGTGTTTGCCGCATTGAGAATGTGCCCCGCATCAGCGATATCTATGCCTGGCTGGATATCCTCACCCGTATGGGCGTGTCCGTAAGATCCATTAACGAGACCACCGTGGAGATTGACTCCACCAGTCTGCGCAGCATTCCCGCAACCTTTGACGTTATGCGCGAGATGCGCGCTTCCTATTATCTCATCGGTGCCCTGCTTTCCCGCTTTGGCGAGGCGCAGGTATCCATGCCCGGCGGTTGTGATTTCGGTGTCCGCCCCATTGACCAGCACATCAAGGGCTTCCGCAGCCTCGGCTCGGACATTGAGGTGCGCAACGGTATTATCCACGCAAAGGCGGAGCATCTGGCCGGCAACCACGTGTATATGGACGTGGTGTCTGTGGGAGCCACCATCAACGTCATGCTGGCCGCCACCCTTGCCGACGGTATGACCGTTATTGAGAATGCCGCGAAGGAGCCTCATATCGTCGATGTGGCCAACTTCCTCAACACCATGGGTGCCGATATCAAGGGTGCCGGTACCGATATGATTAAGATCAACGGTGTCAGGGAGCTGCACGGCGGCACCTATTCCATCATTCCCGACCAGATCGAGGCGGGCACCTATATGGTTCTTGCCGCCGCCACCGAGAGCGATCTGCTTATCAACAACGTTATTCCCAAGCACCTGGAATGTATCACCGCAAAGCTCCGTGAGATCGGTGCCGACGTGGAGGAACTGGATGAGGCCGTCCGTGTGCGCGGAAACGGCCGTCCCGGAAAGGCCATGATCAAGACCATGCCGCATCCCGGCTTCCCCACCGACATGCAGCCCCAGATCGCGACCCTTCTTGCCCTGGCGGACGGAACCTCCGTCGTTACCGAGGGCGTGTATGACAACCGCTTCCGCTATGTGGACGAGCTTCGCCGCATGGGTGCGCACATCCAGGTGGACGGCAAGGTGGCAGTCATTGAGGGCGTTGCCGGGCTTACCGGTGCTGCCGTGCGTGCCTGTGACCTGCGTGCGGGTGCGGCGCTCGTTATCGCCGGCCTTGCCGCTGCCGGCCGAACGGAGATCGAGGGCGTGTCCCATATCGAGCGCGGCTATGAAATGATGATCGAAAAGCTCTGCGCCGTGGGCGCAGATATCTCCGTCCGTGAGATCGAGACCCCGTCGGTTATCCGGGAGGCGCTGTAGGGTAGCGCGCCTTTGACCCGGTAAAAACGAAAAACGGTCGGGGCCCGTATTTCCGGATCCCCGACCTTTCTTATTCAGAGACAATCAACCAAGCAGGATGCTGAAAGGCACGTAATTTATGCTGAAATACTTTTCCATCGCAAGCAGTTCCTCCGGTAACTGCCATTTTCTCACCGACGGCGTGACCAATATCCTTATTGATGCCGGCGTTTCCGCCCGGAAGATCACCGCGGCGCTTGCCGCAAACGAGCTGCGGCTGGGGGATATCCTCTACGTTCTGGTCACCCACAGTCATCAGGATCATGTGCACAGCGTGGCAGCTCTTTACGAAAAATACGGTGTCAAGGTCATTACAAACAAGCTGACTGCCGCCGAGCTGATGAAGGATCTGCCGAAGAAGGCCATCAAGGGTGTGTATACCCCCGGCGCAGCCTTTGCCATCGGCAATATCCGTATCAATACCTTCCCGCTGTCCCATGATGCTCCCTGCTGCAACGGCTTCCGCTTTACCGGCCGGACGGGAGAAAGCCTCGCTTTTGCAACCGATCTCGGCTTTGCGGACATGGCCGTGGTGGATGCTCTTGCGGGGGCGGGACTTGTAGTCCTGGAGTCGAATTATGACGAGGACATGCTGCAGACCGGCCCTTATCCCCAAACGCTTAAGCGCCGTATCTGCTCCGCAACGGGACACCTTTGCAATGTGGACTGCGCAAATGCCCTGAAGGAGCTTTCCTCGCGCGGTACGCGGTATTTTGCCCTCGCACATTTGAGTGACCACAGCAACACGCCGGAGACGGCGCTGGCGGCGGCGGAAAAGGCCCTTGAAGGTACAGGCTGCAGCGTCAAGGCTCTGCCCAAGGACGGTGCCGGCCCCGTTTACATACTGGAAAAGACGGAAATATGGTCCGCGTAAAGCTCATCTGCGTCGGAAAACTCAAGGAGAGTTTTTATAAGCAGGCTGCGGCAGAGTATGAAAAGCGGCTGAAGGGCTACTGCCTGCCGGAGATCCTGGAGCTTGCGGAGGAACGGCTGCCGGATGCGCCCTCCCAGGCGGAGATCGATGCCGCCCTCGGACGGGAATCCGTCCGGATATTCAAAAGTATCCCTCCCCGCGCCTACACGGTGGTTATGACCCCCGAGGGGAAAAAGTGCGACAGCGCCGGTGTGGCAAAGCTGCTTTCGGAGGCGGAGATCGCCGGCGGCGGAACGGTGTGCTTTGTTGTCGGTTCTTCCTTCGGATTGGATCCGGAGGTCAAGCGCCGGGCAAATTGCCTGCTTTCCATGTCGGATATGACATTTCCCCATCATCTGGCCCGGATCATGGCGCTGGAGCAGATCTACCGGGGCTATTCCATACGCGCCGGCGGAAAATACGACAAATGAAAATTCCCGATCCTGCATAGACGGCAAGGATCGGGAATATTTTTTTGTTAGAAGAGATGATGGGGGGAGAATGATGGGTATGCATTTGAATATCCGGGTGGCAACGCTTCGACGGCTGGAGGTGCTGAATATTCAGAACGGCAGACGGCTGGGGATTCTGCACGCCTGCGAGATCGACACGGAGAGCGGCTGCATTCTTAACCTCACCGTCCGGACGGGAGAGGGACTGTTCTCTGCCGGTACACGCCGGGATTGCTGTATTCCCTGGAGTCAGGTGGTGCGCATCGGGCAGGATGCGGTGCTGGTGGACTGCGAGGCGGGAGGGGAGGAGCCGGAGCGGGAGCCGTGTATCCGGCTGTAGCCTACCGGACGCGCTTTGTGAGCATGCCCGCAAGGGAGAAAAGCAGATAAAAAACGATGTTTACGCAGACGATGCTGGCACCTGCCGGGGTGGAGAAGAAATAGGAAACGGTGATGCCGCAGAGAAAGCAAAGGGCGGAGAGCACCGCCGAGGAGAGCACCGCCGCCCGGAAGCTGCGGAAGAGCCGCAGGGAGGTGACGGCGGGGAAGATGATGAGGCTGGAGATGAGCATGGCACCCATCAGCCGCATGCCGATGACCACGGTGACCGCAGTCAGAGCGGCACACAGCAGGGCGTAGCCTTCTGCTCTCAGTCCGCTGGCACGCGCGAAGTCCTCGTCAAAGGTCACCGCGAAAATGCGGGGATAGAAGAGAATGAAAAGCAGCAGAATAACGGTGGAGAGCACGATGCACAGCAGCACATCCTCCCGGCTGACGGCAAGAATGGAGCCGAACATATAGCTGCTTAAGTCCACGTTGACACCGGGGGTGACGGAAATGGCCATGACACCGATGGCGAGGGCACCGGTGGAAAGAATAGCCACGGCGGCATCCCCCCGCAGACGGGCGGAATGCCGACGGTGCATAAGGAAAAAAGCGGCAATGAGCACTACAGGGATGGCAATTTTCAGGGGTGCGAGGTTTGCCACCAGTGCAACAGCGGTGGCACCGAAGGCCACATGGGAAAGACCGTCGCCGATCATGGAAAGGTTTTTGAGCACCAGAATAACCCCGAGCAGCGCCGCACACAGGCTGATGAGCAGGCCGGCAATGACGGCGCGCTGCATAAAGGGGTAGGAAAACATATCAAGAACGGAATTAAGCATGGCACGCACCTCCAAGCAGGTGACCGGCGGCATCGCTTGCCCGGTAATCCTCTGCAGGACCGAAAAAGACCTGACGGCCGTCAAGATGCAGCACATGGGTGGCATCGGAGAGCGCAGCCTGCATATCGTGGGAGATCATGATGACGGTCATACCCGCGCGGTTGTAGCCGCGGATGATGCCGTAAAGCTCCGCCGTGACCACAGGGTCGAGACCGGCGACAGGCTCATCCAGCAAAAGCACCCGGCGGGTGGCGCACAGGGCACGGCAGAGCAGCACGCGCTGCTGCTGACCGCCGGAAAGCTCCTGCCAGGGACGGCGGGCGAGATGGGAGATGCCGAGCTTCTCCATGGCCTCCGCGGCCCGATGCCGGGCGGCGGCTGGGTAGAAGAGCCGGTGACCGAGAGAATTCTGACAGCCGGAAAGCACGATTTCCCGGACACTTGCGGGGAAATCCCGGGAGATGGAGGCCTGCTGGGGCAGATAACCGATCTCCGTGCGGCGAAGTCCGTCTCCAAAGGAGATCATGCCGTGATCAGGAGATTTCAGAGACAGAAGCGCTTTCATAAGCGTGGATTTTCCAGAACCGTTCTCGCCGACGATGCAGAGATAATCCCCGGCGGAAAGGGAAAAATCCACGCCCTCAAGGACCCTGCGGCCCTCGTAGGACAGCGCAAGATTTTTGCAGGTGATGAGCGCCATGATTACTTCAGAGCCTCCGTAAGAACCGTAACGTTTTTGTTCATGAGGGACAGATAGGTTTCTCCGCGGGCATATTCCTCCGCCGTCACATTGTGACAGGAGTGCAGGGTGAGCACTTTTGTGCCGGTGGCCTCGGCGATGGCATCCGCCACGAGACCGGAGGAAAGCTCACACTTGAGAACGGCGGGGATGGCGTCGGCCTTTACCCGGTCGATGAGGGCGGCAACGGTGGCGGCACTGGGCTCGGTATCCGCCGCGCAGCCGGGGAAGGCGGAAAAGGCCTCAAGACCAAGCTGCTCGGTGAAATAGAGCATGGGGAAACGGTCACCAAAGATGAGGGTGCGGCGTGTGCCGCCCATCACCGCAGCCTGCAGAAGGTCGGACAGGATGCGGAGCTCTCCGCAATAGCTTTCGGCACGGCTGCGGTAGGTATCTGCGTTTTCAGGATCTACCCTGCAAAGTGCATCGGAGATGCCGCGGACGATATTCTCCGCCATGCGGGGGGAGGTCCAGACATGCTCATCGTATTCCCCGTGGTCATGCCCGGCGTGATCGGCGTGCTCCTCACTTGCTGCGCAGAGGGTATCAACACATTCCATCATCCTCACAACGGAACAGTCGGCATCACCGGAAAGAAGGGTATCGACCCACCCGTCCGATGTACCGCCGTTGCAGATGAAAAGATCGCAATCGGTAATGCGGCGCATATCCTGCGGAGTGGGGTCGAAGGTGTGCACCTCCTCGCCGGGGTCGATGAGAAGTTCAAGCTCAATGAGATCACCGGCGACGGCCCGCGCAAAATCGAAGGCGGGGAAGATGGTGCATACCACCGAGAGGCGGTCGCCGGAGGTGTCCTTCGGCGTGCATCCGCAAGTCAGTGAGAGGAGAAGGCTGAGGGTCAGCAAAAGTGCAGAGATCCGTTTCATTTGCATCCTCCGCAATCGGCGCAGATGCCGTAAATGGTGGTTTTGGCATTATCCACGCAGAAACGGTGCTCTGCCATGATGTGCGCCTCCATTTCCTTCATAAAGGCACAGTCCATGTGGATGAGCCGGCCGCAGTGGCCGCACTTCAGATGAAAATGACTGCGGCAGGCATCTTTTTTATACTGATAGAGGGAACCGCGCCCATCGGGGGAGACAAAGCGAATCAGCTCACCCTCTTCTGCGAAGCGGGAGAGCAGACGGTAGACAGTGGCCTGTCCGAGGGACAGGCTTTCTTCCTTTAATATATCTCCGGCGGAAAAGCAGGATTCCGGCCGCTTGCGGAAAAACTGCAGCAGTGCCTCCCGCTGACGGGTATCGTATTCCTTGCGTCCCACGGCGGTACCTCCCGGAAGTGAATTTGATAGAGAGTATCAAAAATTAAACCACCGGCAGACAGGCCAGTAAATATCCGGGCGAAATTCCGGCACGGTTGAAATGTCTGTGAATAAAATTATTCGGTTTCATTGACAGAACGGGGGAAATGTGTTATATTTATCTTCGTATTTCATATATCCATCGGCAATGACCGGGAAGAAGTACGAAGACCTCCGTTGTAAAGAGAGCAGCCGGTTGGTGAAAGGCGCGGACGGACCTTCGGAATACAGCCCGCGAGCCGCGTCTCCCAAAACGGTCTGACCGTGTGTAGGCGGCGCCGGGTCACGCCCGTTACAGCGTTTTGAGGCCGCCTCCTTTCGGGGCGGTAAATTGAGGTGGTACCGCGGTTCTTCGCCCTCAGCAGATTCTGCTGGGGGCTTTTTTGATCCCCCGCAAAACAAAGGAGAAATATCCATGCCCATTACCGATTTTCTGGAAAAGAACGCCCGCAACTGGCCGGGCGACGTGGCGCTGGTGGAGGTCAATCCCGCCATGGAGCCTGCAAAGCCCGTTACCTGGCGGGAATACAGCCTCATTGAGGCCGCCACCGGCGGCAGCTACCGCCGGGAGATGACCTGGCGGGAATTTGACGTGCGCGCAAACCGCTTTGCAAACCTGCTGCTTACCCGCGGTGTCAAGAAGGGTGACAAGGTCGCCATTCTTCTGATGAACTGTCTGGAGTGGCTGCCCATTTATTTCGGCATTCTTAAATGCGGTGCGCTGGCCGTGCCCATGAATTACAGATATACCGCCGACGAGATCAAGTACTGTCTTGAACTTGCCGATGCCTCCGTGCTGGTCTTCGGACCGGAATTTGTGGGCCGCGTGGAGCAGATCAGCGACCGTATCCCTGACGTGCGGCATATGTTCTATGTGGGCAAGGATCTGCCCCGCTTTGCCGACAGCTATGATGCTCTTGTGACCTACTGCTCCTCCACGCCCCCGGCAGTACCGCTTACCGACGAGGACGATGCCGCCATCTATTTCTCCTCCGGTACCACCGGTTTTCCCAAGGCCATTCTGCATAACCACCGGGCGCTGGTTTCTTCCTGCATGACGGAGCAGAAGCATCACGGTCAGACCAGAGACGACGTTTTCCTCTGCATCCCGCCCCTGTACCACACCGGCGCGAAGATGCACTGGTTCGGCAGCCTTCTTGTGGGTGCGAAGTCCGTGCTGCTGCGCGGTGTCAGTCCCGAGTGGGTGTTGCGGTGCGTATCCGATGAGGGCTGTACCATTGTATGGCTGCTGGTGCCCTGGGCACAGGACATTCTTGACTCCATCGATCGGGGTGATCTGAAACTTTCCGATTACCGGCTGGATACCTGGAGACTGATGCACATCGGCGCGCAGCCCGTTCCGCCGAGCCTTATCCACCGCTGGAAGAAGGTCTTCCCGCATCACGATTACGACACCAACTACGGTCTTTCCGAGTCCATCGGTCCCGGCTGCGTGCATCTCGGCGTGGAGAACATCCATAAGGTGGGTGCCATCGGCAAGGCGGGATATCTCTGGGAGACCAAGGTGGTCGATCCCGAGGGGAATCCGGTTGACGACGGTGAGGTCGGTGAGCTTTGCGTGCGCGGCCCCGGCGTTATGAAGTGCTATTATCATAATCCGGAAGCCACTGCCGAGATCCTGAAGGACGGCTGGCTCTTCACCGGCGATATGGCCCGCGTGGACGAGGACGGCTTCATTTATCTGGTGGACCGCAAGAAGGATGTCATCATCTCCGGCGGTGAGAATCTCTATCCCGTCCAGATCGAGGACTTCCTCCGTGCCCATCCCGCCATCAAGGACGTGGCGGTCATCGGTCTGCCCGACGACCGTCTCGGTGAGATCGCAGCGGCCATCATCTCCCTGCGCGAGGGGGAAAGTGCCACGGAGGAGGATATCACTGCCTTCTGCGCCGATATGCCGAGATACAAGCGCCCCCGTAAGATCATCTTTGCCGATGTTCCCCGCAATCCCACCGGCAAGATCGAAAAGCCCCGCCTGCGGGAGATCTACTGCGGCGGCAGCCTTGTGGAAAAACAGATCACAAAATAATCACAGGACCGAAAAGAGAGCCGAAAGGCTCTCTTTTTGCATGTGATTTCTGTTGCAATTCCGGGGGGGATGCGATATACTTAAGGTAGTATATTCCGGTACGATCCCAGAGGAGAAAAAAGACCATGATGCGTATTGAAACCCACACACATACAGGTAATATCGACATTGTTGCGACCATTTCCCCGGAGGATATGGTTTATATGAATCGGGATATCGGCTGCGGCGGCGTGGCCATCACCAACCACTACTTTCCCTATCTGGACGAGTGGTATCCAGAAAAGCTGAAGGAAATCGACCACGCGGGGTATATTGACTTTTACCTGGAGGCCTACCGCCGGGCCAAGGCGGTGGGAGAGAAGGAAAACTTCCCTGTTTTCCTCGGCATTGAGCTGCGTTTCCGCGGCAAGATCAACGACTATCTCGTTTACGGCCTGACGGAGGAATTCCTCTATGACAGTCCCCGCCTGTGTGAGCTGACGCTGGATAAATTTCTGGAGATCAAGCCCTCCGATGCCCTGGTCTATCAGGCCCATCCCTTCCGCAACGACATGGAGGTCACCGATCCGAAGAAGCTCTTTGGCGTGGAGGTCAGCAACGGCTCCACCGATCCCCGCCGCAACGCCATGGCCGAGGCCTGGGCGGCGGTGTGGGGACTGCACCGCATCTCCGGCTCCGATTGCCACCGTCCGCCCCAGCTGGGCCGCGGCGGTATCCTCACCATGCATGATGTCCGTACGGACAAGGAGCTGGTGGAGCTCTTAAAGAGCGACGAATACACCCTCATCTCCCGCGTGGAGCCCAAATAACCCTACGAAACCGTTAAACGGGGAGACCTATGAGATGCACGAAATGAAATTTCCCAAAACCGCGGCGCGGATTGCGCGGCACGATCTGGTTTTCGGCTCGCCCATCAACGATCCTGTAGCCGGCATTCCCATGGGAGACGGAGATACAGGCTCGCTGATCTGGCTGGAGGCCGATGCCATCCACATTCATATCAACAAGACCGATCTTTGGGACGATTCCTCCCGGGATTCGGACTGCGTCTGTTCCGGGCGGACGGAGGATCTTACCTGCCTGCGCCACGCAGGTGAGCTGACCGTTCGCTTTCCCGCGCCCTGCTTTGACATGATCTATCAGCGGGCATTTGAAACGCGCCTGTCTCTTGCGGATGCCACTCTGCACGTGCAGGCGGAAACGGTCTTTTCCGACGTGCGTGCGGAGTGCTTTGCCTCTGCGGACAAAAAGACCACCGCCATGCACGTCAGCTACGCCCTGCAGGACGCCGCGGCACCGGAGATCACCCTCTCCCGCTGGGGCAGCCGCAATTTCTGGCGGTGGTATGCCCAGGATCGTCCTCTGCCGGAGGCGGGGCTTGGCGGAACGGAAACGGAAGCGGCGGAGGGGCGTATCTACATCAGCCAGCAGCTCAACGGAACGAAGTTCTGTCTCGGGCTGGCCTTCGCCGGGGATCCCGGCGCACAGACCCGGCGTATCGGCCGCCATACGGGCCGCATCTGTCCCAAAGAGGCCGAACGGGGAGAATTTACCCTTTACTGGAATGTCTCCCTGGGGGAAACGGCGAAGGAGGCACGGGAGAATACCGCCCGGGCGCTGGATGACGCCGAGGCCGAGGGCTTTGCCGCCATGCACCGCCGCCACGCGGAGGAATGGAGAAGCTTCTGGAACACCTCCTATATGAAAATTCCGCAGGATTATGTTGAAAACTGCTATTATCTCAGCCTCTATTATTCCAACAGCGAATGCCGCGGCGCTTATCCGCCCCTCTTTACCAACGGAATCTGGGGCTTCCGCCACGATTTCAGTCCCTGGGCCTATTATTTCCACTACAATATGCAGCATATGTACGGGCCGCTGGAGCCCTCCGGCCACGGAAGACTGGCAGAAAACTATTACAGAATGCGAAGGGCAGGCCTTCCTGCGGCCTATGCCTATGCAGAGAAAATCAAAAACACCACCGGCGCCTTCTATCACGATGTAACCGATCGCTACGGCCGCGGGGCGGATTACGACAGCAATAACTGCACCCCCGGTGCCCAGCTGGGTATGGCCATGTACCGCCACTGGCGGTATAATGGGGATGATGCCTTCCTGCGGGAATGCGCTCTGCCGGTTATGCGCGGCGCAGCGGAATTCTATCTCGGCATGCTGCACAGGGAGGAGGACGGTCTCTGGCATATCAGCGGAACCACCGCCTATGAGGGGACACCGCCCTTCCGGGATACCATCACCGATCTTGTTATGATCCGCACCCTCTTCGACGCCCTGGCCGGGCTTTCCGAAGGGGAGGAGAAGGTGCGCTATACCGAGGTTGCGACGCATTTGCCCGAGATTATCCGACTTCCCATGAAACCCGATGAAAACGTGGACGGCATTCTGCAGTGGGGCATCGGAAAGGGACGCCCTGTGCAGGGAGACGGGTGCGTTTTTGCCATCGGTCGGGATGACAGCGGTGTCCCCGTGCGCAAGAATTTTGGCGATCCAGCCCTTATCACCTACGGATTTCCCGACACTGAAATGTCTCCGCTCTATCCGGCGGGCATCTTCGGGCTGAAGGATAAGGGAAGTGAGGCCTTTAAGGCCATGACAAACCAGATTCTCCTGCATCCTGATCCGGAAAAATGCATGTACTGGTGTCTTATGCCCCTCTATCTTGCCCGCATGGGCATGGCGGAGGATCTGTGGGTTCATATGGAAAAGATGCTGAACACCTGGCAGGTCTATCCCTGCGGTCTCGGCGCGGAGCTCATCGCCGGAAAGCTGGAGCATCAGGAGCGGCTTTCCTACCATAACGTAAAAAACTGCGATACGAAGGAATCCGGGCAATGCGAGGCCTACGGCTTCCGCCATTTTGATATGGAAGTTCTGCCCATTGTGGCGCATGCGGCGTGCGAGGCGCTGCTGCAGAGCTATGACGGGGTGCTTCGTATCGGTCCTGCGGTCCGGACGGAGGATTCCGTGCAGTTCGAGCTCTATGCCGAGGGCGGCTTCCGGGTGCGCTGTGCCCTGTCATCGGAGAGCCTGCGGCTGGAGGTAGAAAGCCTGCGGGGCGAGAGCCTGCGCATCTGCCTGCCGGAGCGATTCTGCGACTGCGGGCTTTCGGTCACCGTGCAGGGAAGCCCCTTTGCCTGCCGATGGGAGCGGATGGAAAACGGGGAGGCTCATCTCGTACCGGAGCGGGATCTGCGCGCCGGGGAGATGCTGACCGTTACCGCCGGAGAGGGCCTTTGGCTGCAGGAGGGCGTTCCGGTGAAGAATGCCGCCTGGAAAAGCTGCGGAAATGCCCATCTGGGCACGCCGCCCCTGATCGGTGCGTCTTCCCGGAAAAGTGCGGAAAAATAACGAAAATCATATCGGAAGGAAGGTATTTTGCAAAATGGAAAAGGTGAAAATCATTTTTGTCGGCCTCGGCGGCCGCGGATACGGTCTTCTCAAGGACGTTTGTCAGATGGAGGACGTGGAAATCGTTGCACTGTGCGACCTTCTGCCTGACCGTGTGGAGCGTGCGTTAAAACTGGTGCAGGAGCAGAAGGGAAACACACCGGTGACCTCGGCAGATTATAAGGAGCTGTTTGCCACCGTCAAGGCGGATGCAGTCATCACCCCCTCTGCCTGGCAGGCACATGCACCCATCTGCATCGATGCGATGAAGGCAGGTATGTACGCCGCCACCGAGGTGGGCGGTGCCACAAGCATTGAGCAGTGCTGGGAGCTTGTGCGCACCAGCCGGGAGACGGGCATGCCCTGCATGATGCTGGAAAACTGCTGCTACGGCGAGTTTGAAATGGCTGTTTTCAATCTGGTCCGCAAGGGCTTCTTCGGTGAGCTCGTGCATGCAGAGGGCGGCTATCGCCATGATCTGCGTGCCGAGGTAGCACTGGGCCATGAGCGGCACCACTACCGTCTGGATAACTACAAGCGCCGCAACGGCGACGTTTATCCCACCCATGCCCTCGGTCCCATTGCAAAGACTCTGGATATCAACCGCGGAAACCGCATGGTGTCCCTGGTCTCCATCGCCTCCAAGGCCCGCGGTGTCAACCGCTGGATCCTGGACAACCGTGGCGAGGAATTTGAAAATGCCCGGGAGCCCTTTGCCCTTGGCGACGTGGTGACCACCATCATCACCTGCGCAAACGGCGAGACCATCACCCTGACCCACGACACCACCCTGCCCCGTCCCTATTCCCGCAACTACGTCATCCAGGGAACCAAGGGCATTGCATCGGAGGATGCAAACTTCTCCATCAGCATCGAGGGACTGACACCGCAGAACGACTCCTGGGATCCCAACGAGTGGAGACCCATGAAGGAATATTACGAGACCCACGGCCATCCCCTCTGGAAGGCCTACCGCTCCGCCGGTGTCAAATCCGGCCACGGCGGCATGGACTATCTGGTGCTGCGCGCCTTCATTGAGGCTGTCCGCGATAAGACGGATACGCCCATCGACGTATATGATACGGCGGCATGGATGGCCATTACCCCCCTTTCCGAGGATTCTGTGGCCTGCGGCGGCAAGCCCGTTGCCATTCCCGACTTCACCGAGGGCCGCTGGCTGACCCCGCGTCCCGTTGTCCGCGGAAAGTACTGCCTCGACGAGGTGTGCGAGGAAGCCTTTGAGGGCATTACCGAACTGTAAAAAATAAAAGGAGATGCGATATGTCTTTTAAGCTTTGTGTCATTGGTGCCGGCAGTGTCGGCTTTACCCGCCGTCTTTTCTCCGACTTGATGATCGTTCCCGAATTCCATGATATCGAAGTGGCCTTTACGGATATCAATGCGGAAAATCTCCGCATGGTCTACGAGCTTTGCCAGCGTGACCTGGAGGCCAACGGCATCAATATTAAGATCCACACCACCCTGGACCGCCGTGAGGCGCTCACCGGTGCCCGTTATATTATCAACTGCGTTCGCATCGGTATGCTGGAGGGCTTTGAGACGGACGTCAATATCCCCCTGAAGTACGGTGTTGACCAGTGTGTCGGTGATACTCTGTGCGCCGGCGGTATCATGTACGGCCAGCGCGGTATTGCGGCGATGCTTGAGTTCTGCAAGGACATCCGCGAGGTCTCCGAACCGAATGCCCTGCTTCTTAACTATGCAAACCCCAATGCCATGATGACCTGGGCCGCCATCAAGTACGGCGGTGTGCGCACCCTCGGTCTCTGCCACGGTGTGCAGGGCGGTCACCATCAGATCGCAAAGGCGCTCGGTCTTGAAAAGAAGGACGTCGACATCATCTGTGCCGGTATCAACCACCAGACCTGGTATATTTCCGTCAAGCACAACGGCGAGGATCTGACCGGTAAGATCCTCGAGGCCTATGAGAATGATCCCGCACTGAGCGCGAAGGAAAAGGTGCGCATCGACGTTCTGCGCAACTTCGGCTATTATTCCACCGAGTCCAACGGACACCTCTCCGAGTACGTGTCCTGGTATCGCAAGCGCCCCGACGATCTGGTCAACTGGATCAACACCGAGACCTCCTGGATCGACGGCGAGACGGGCGGATATCTGCGCGTCTGCAACGAGGGCCGCAACTGGTTTGAGTACGATTTCCCCAACTGGATGGCCGCACCTCCCCAGCAGTATATTCCCGAGAAGCGCAGCGAGGAGCACGGCTCCTACATCATCGAGGCGCTGGAGACCGGTCGGCTTTACCGCGGTCATTTCAACGTCATGAACAACGGCTGCATCACAAATCTGCCCGATGAGTGCATCGTTGAGGTGCCCGGCTACGTGGATGCCAACGGCATCAATATCCCGCAGGTGGGCGATCTGCCCCTCGGCTGTGCCGCCGTGTGCAGCCAGAGCATCTGGGTGCAGCGCCTTGCCGTGGAGGCTGCCGTGCACGGCGATATCAACCTTCTGCGTCAGGCCATGCTGATGGATCCCCTCACCGGCGCCGTCTGCAATCCTCCCGAGATCCGCCAGATGGTGGATGAGATGCTGGTGGCCGGCGAGCAATGGCTGCCCCAGTATAAGGAAGAGATCGTCCGCGCCAAGGAGCGCCTCGCCGGTCCCCGTATCCCCACGAGAGAGGGATATATGGGCGCTGCCCGTCTTCACACCAAGACGGTGGAGGAGATGGCACAGAACCGCGAGGATGCCCGCCGCAATGCCGCAAACGCGGATAAGGCAAAAAAGTAAGCTTTACGGTTAAGGAGAACGGTCATGAACTGTGATATCCCCCGCCCCGAATATCCCCGCCCCGGACTTGTCCGCAGCGAATGGATGAATTTGAACGGAAAGTGGGAATTTGAGATCGACCATGGCTGCACCGGCCGTGCCCGCGGCCTTGCGGCGGCGGAGACCCTTTCGGGAGAGATCCTTGTGCCCTTCTGCCCGGAGAGCCCTCTTTCCGACGTGAATTACAAGGATTTTATGGCGGCGGTGTGGTATAAGCGCCGCGTCACCTTGCCGGAGGGGTGGAAAGCCCCCGGCAAGCGTGTGCTGCTGCACTTCGGTGCCTGCGATTACGAAACCGAGGTCTGGGTAAACGGTATTTCCGTCGGCATCCACCGGGGCGGCTACGTTTCCTTTACCTTTGACGTAACCGATGCCCTCACGGAGGGGGAAAACATCCTCACCGTGACGGCAAGGGATGATCTGCGCAGCCACAATCAGCCCGCCGGCAAGCAGAGCGACCGCTTTGCATCCTACGGCTGCTTCTATACCCGTACCACCGGCATCTGGCAGACGGTGTGGATGGAATGTGTGCCCGAAGGATATATTGAAAGCCTGCGGCTGACACCGGATGTGGCCAATGCGTGTCTCGATATCGAGGCGCGCTGCCGCGGTGCCGAGGGCCTGCGCCTTACGGCGGCGGCGACCCTCTCCGGCCGCGAGGTCGGTCGGGCGGAGGGAAACGTTTCCGGCAATGTGATCCGCCTGAAGCTCTCGCTGACGGAGGTCTCCCTGTGGGATATCGGAAATCCTGTGCTTTACAGTCTGTCCCTTACCCTCGGTGAGGACCGGGCGGAGAGCTATTTCGGCATGCGAAGCATCAAGTGGCAGAACGGAACGCTCATCCTCAACGGTCGACCTGTATTCCAGCGGCTGGTACTCGATCAGGGCTTCTATCCCGACGGAATTTACACCGCGCCGAGCGACGAAGAGCTGCGGGCGGATATCCTGCGTTCCCAGGCCATGGGCTTTAACGGCGCACGTCTGCACGAGAAGGTGTTTGAGGAGCGATTCCTTTATCACTGTGACTGCCTTGGATACATCGTCTGGGGTGAGCACGCCAACTGGCAGCTGGACGTTTCCCGTCCGGAGGCATGGCAGGCCTTCCTGCCCGAGTGGCTGGAGATCCTGCAGCGCGACTACAGCCATCCTGCCATTGTTGGCTGGTGCCCTCTCAATGAGACGCAGGCAGACGTGGATCCTCTCTTTGTAAAGATGCTTTACGATATGACCCACGCCTTTGATCCGGCCCGTGCCTTTATTGACGGCTCCGGCTGGACGCATGTGCCCGGCGCGACGGACATTATGGACTGCCATGACTACGAGCAGGATCCGGAGATCTTCCGCGCCACCTACGAGCCCCTCAGGCAGGGTGAGGCGATACGTATCCACCGCTGCCGCGAGCCGCAGATCCCCACCTTTGTCAGCGAATACGGCGGAATCTGGTGGAGCGACACCGACCAGAGCGGCTGGGGCTACGGAAAACGCGTGCAGAGCCGGGAAGAGTGCATCGAGCGCTTCCGCGGCCTGACCGATGCCCTGCTGGACAACCCCGCCATTTCCGCCCTGTGCTACACCCAGCTCACCGACGTGGAGCAGGAGCAGAACGGACTTTACACCTACGACCGCCGGGCAAAATTCGATCCCGCGGTCATGCACGCCATCCTCAGCCGCAGGGCGGCCATGGAGGAATAACGCGTATAAATTCCGAAAACGGGACGCGGTGCGCACATCGGTTGGCGCACCGCGTCATTGCTTTTTGGGACGGCGGAGACTACAATGTAGAAAACGGGAAGATCAATCCCGGGTCGAAAGGTGAGGCTTGCAAAATGATTTCTTTTGGCAACCGGATCGAAATGCTGGTGGATGACTATCTGCTGGAGAAGACGGAAAACGTGTCCTTCCGCAAGGCGGAGCCGAAGGCTCTCGGCAAGGTGCTTGGCTTTGATGAGCCCTGGGAGGGGCTTGGTTCCCTGGGACTGACCATTTTTGAGGATGACGAGAACATCAAGTGCTATTACCGCGGATTTCCAAACGGTGCCTCCGATCAGGACGAGCGCCAGACCTCCTGCCTTGCCGTGAGCAAGGACGGCATCCGTTTTGCACGCGTGCCCATCAACAGGATCTCCTACGACGGCATCACGGAGAATAACATTCTCCGCATGGATACCTATTGCCACAACTTCGCACCCTTCTACGATGCCAATCCCGCCTGCAGACCGGAAGAGCGCTACAAGGCCATCGGCGGCAAATGGGAAGAGGGCGGCGTTCACGTGTTTGGAAGCCCCGACGGCATCTGCTGGCATGAGATGGCAGACGGGCCGGTCATCACAAAAGGTGCCTTTGACTCCATGAATATGGCCTTTTGGAACCCTCACACCGGCCTGTACCACGCCTATACCCGCTATTTTGACAAGACCATGAAAAGCGAGGTCATGCCCATGGGCTGCCGCGGCATCCAGTCCTGCACCTCGGAGGATTTTGTTCATTGGACGGAGCCGGTTTACAACGAATATGCGGAAGGTAGCCCCATCGACCAGCTTTACACCAATGCGACCCGCCCCGTTCCCGGCGCGGAGCATATTCTGGTGTCCATTCCCATGCGTTTCCAGGAAAAACGCAAGAAGATAACGGACTACGAGGGAAATCCCTACGGCGCGGGCGGCGTGTCCGACTGTGTGCTGATGACCTCCCGGGACGGCGTTTACTGGGACCGCAGGGTGAAGGATGCGTGGATCTCCGGCTCACTTTATACCCACGAGTGGACCCAACGCTGCTTTATCCCCCTTGGCGGCATCATTGCCCGCGGGGAAAACTTCTATTACTACGTCATGCAGAACTATATGTGGGACGATGACGGCATTTTTGCCTATTCTCTGCCCAAATACCGCCTGATCTCCCTCTATGCCGACGGGGACGGCGGAAGCTTCACCACCAAGGAGCTACGGTTTGAAAGTGACGGGATATTCCTGAATTATTCCACCTCCGCTTACGGATATGTGAAGGTGACCGTGCTGGATGAAGAGGGGCACGAGCTCTTTGTGTCGGACGAAATATACGGAAACGAGCTTTCCCACAAGCTTTGTGTGGAGGGGCTGCACGGAAAATGCGGCAGGCTTCGCATCGAGCTGAAGGAGGCGCATCTGTATGCGCTCGGAAGCGAGATGGTGTGAAACACAAGCCCTCTCCGGCACGCAGGGCGTGTCATCTCTCCCGGAGGGAGCGACAAGGGAGACTTGCAAACGGATATATGAACAAAAAAACGGAGCGTATCGACGCCGATACGCTCCGTTTTTTGTTTTGCAACCGATCACCAAAGGACAGAAAATTATTTCTCGTCCTTGCAGATCTCCTTGAAGTACTTGTAGGTATCCACCTTGAGCTCGCCGCAGGCATCCTCGTCGCAGGCGACGATACCGTTGGAATGGAGCTGCAGGGCGCTGATGGTCCAGGCATGATCCACGCCGCCCTCGACGCAGTGGCGCAGGGCACGGGCCTTGCTGTGGCCGCTGATGAGCAGGAGGACCTCCTTGGAGTCGCAGACCGTGCCGACACCGACGGAAAGGGCGGTCTTGGGGACCTTGTTGGGATCATTGTCAAAGAAACGGGAGTTGACGATGAGGGTATCCTGGGTCAGGGCGCGGATGCCGGTGCGGGAGGAGAGGGAGGTGAAGGGCTCGTTGAAGGCGATATGGCCGTCAACGCCGCTGCCGCCGAGGAAAAGGTCGATACCGCCGACAGCGGCGATCTTCTCCTCGTAGCGGGCACACTCAGCCTCCAGATCTTCAGCCATGCCGTTGAGAATGTTGATGTTCTCGGCGGGAATGTCGATGTGGTTGAAGAAGTTGTCGTGCATGAAGTACCAGTAGCTCTGGTCGTGCTCGCGGGGAAGACCGACATACTCATCCATGTTGAAGGTGATGACGTTTTTGAAGGAGACCTCGCCGGCCTTGTTCATCTCGATGAGACGCTTGTAAACGCCGAGGGGAGAGGAGCCGGTGGGGAGACCGAGGATGAAGGGACGGTTTTCCTTATGAGCATTGATGGCGCGGGCGATATGCTCGGCGGCCCAGATGCTCATTTCGCTGTAGTTCTGCTTGATGATAAGTTTCATAAGGGTTCACACTCCATATTATTGATTCAAAATTCACTACCCTATATTATACACCGTTTTTTTTATTTGTCCATAGAGGAGTCATTTCTCGCGGCGGGAAAAGAGCCAGGAATACAGAACGGTTGCAAGAAGAAGGATAAGAAGCAGCCCGAGGGCTGCGGGGGGAATGGCTGCTGCGGGGAGCAGCGGACAGAGAAGCAGAAGAAGACCGCCTGTCATCCAGACACGGCCGGCAAAGCGGTGGGTCGCAAACCAGTTCTTTTCACTGGCGAGAGTCCATGGCAGACGAATGCCGAGAACGCGGCTGTAGGGACACTTGGGCAGAAGATTTCCGATGACAAGAAAGAGGAAGCCGAAGAAGAGAGGCAGAAGGCGCATGGCAGGAAAATCCGGCAGGAGGACTTGAAAATAGACCAGCACGGAGATGGCGACCGAGAGGACAGGGGCCAGCCAGAAAAGAAGTGCTTCTGCCTTGGGGGAACGGCTGCTGATCTTTTTCGGTGCGTACAGGACGGAAAAAAGATGCAGAACCAGCATCAGAAGGGGAAGACCGAACACCAGAAGGGCACGGCTGCCGTAGCGATCTGGCTCACCGTTAAGACCCCAGTGCAGGGGAACCTGCTCCGGCAGGCGATCCCACAGGATCAGGCCTGCGACGATGGGGAGAAGCGTTACGGCAATGGCGGCGATGTTTGCAAAACGCTTGGAATTACGCATGGTTGTTTTCTCCTTTCAAAGTGGAGATCCACAACAGGACCTCCTCCAATACACTTGCATTGAGCTCGTAAAAAATAAACTGTCCTTCACGTGCATCGCGCACAAGATCGGCCTCCCGCAGGACGGAGAGATGGCGGGAAACAGATGCCGCCGTGACGGAAAAATGTCCGGCAATATCGCCGGCGGACATGCGCCCGCCCTTGAGAAGCTCCAGAATCTCCCGGCGGATGGGATCGGACAGCGCCTTCATGGTTTTTTGAAACCCCACAGGCAGAACCTCCTTTCGTAATTAACATTTAACCTAACTGTTAAATATTATACGGGACGCGGGGTGAAATGTCAAGAGAAACGGGAAATTTTCAGGGCAGGTATTTTCAAAACGGGGAGAATCATCTATAATAGATGGGAAAGAACAGGGAAGGATGCACTTTTATGTACGCCAAGGTCTACGTGGAGATCACCAATATCTGCAACATGAGCTGCACCTTCTGCCATGGGCATCAGCGGTCGCCGCGACGGATGCGCCGGGAGGAATTTGAACAGGTTCTCAATGCACTTTCCGGGGTGACGGAATATATCTATTACCATTTGATGGGAGAGCCGCTGACCCATCCGGAGCTGCCGGAATTTCTGCGTATGGCGGCGGAGCGGGGGTTTAAATCCATCGTTACCACCAACGGAACGCTGCTTCCCGCCCGCGGGGAGGAGCTGATCGGGGCGAGCTTGCATAAGGTCAATATCTCTCTGCATTCCTTTGAGCACGGGACAGATGCGGATTTTGCGCGCTATATCGACGGGGCGGCGGATTTTGCAGCCCGGGCATCGGCAGCGGGCGTGATCATTTCCATGCGGCTGTGGAACCGCGGTCGGGATGGAGGCCGGAACGGAAGCATCGAGGATATGCTGCGCAAGCGTCTGCCGGGAGAATGGACGGAGAATACCCGTGGGGTGCGCATTCGGGAAAAGCTCCATCTGGAATGGGGCGAACGGTTTGCCTGGCCGGATAAGGAGGCACCGCTGCAGGGCGAGTCGGTTTACTGCTACGGACTGAAGGATCATTTCGGTATTCTCTGTGACGGAACGGTGGTGCCCTGCTGCCTGGACAGCGAAGGGGATATCCCTTTGGGAAATATATTTACCGGAGCGGTCGGGGAGATCCTCGCATCGCCCCGGGCGGAGGCCATGCGCCGGGGCTTTTCCTGCCGCAAGGCATCGGAGGAGCTCTGCCGCAGGTGCGGCTATGCCCGGCGATTTACAAAATAAGGAGACGGAAGCATATGGCAAGACTTGAGCAGATCGTACATGAGGATTTTGACGGGCTGCTGGCCCGTATCGAGAAGGGCATTGAGCAGGGGAGTATTTCCGCATCGCTGGAGGAGGCGACGGATTTCCGGGAGGGTGATTCCCGCTGCAGCGTGCGCATTTTTGAGCGCTACAGCTATACCGGCGGAAACCGTGTGAGTCTCAGCGTGACCCTCTTTCAGCAGGGAGAGGGACCGGTGCATCTTTTTGCCGCCACCAGCGGTGGCAGTCAGGCCATGTTCTTCAAGATCAACACCTTCGGAGAGGAAGCTTTTCTGGATAAGCTGCGCAATCTTCTGTGATACGGTTGAAGAAAACGCTTAAATGTGGTATAATATGAAAAAAACAGGAAAGGAGAAAAAGACCATGAAGAAGACCATCTGCAAGGTGGAGTATAACACCGAGACCGCGGAAGTGATCGCAAAGTACACCTGCGGCGAGTTTGGCGACGCGGCCGGTTATGAGGAAACCCTCTGCAAGACGGAGGACGGCAAGTTCTTTATCTATGTCAACGGCGGTGCCGAATCTCCCTATCCCGCAGAGGATATCAAGCGCATCGCAAAGAACAAGGTAGAAGAGTGGATCGCTGCCCGCGGTCTGTAATTTCAGAAAACAAATAAAAGCAGCGGCCGGAAACTTTTCCGGCCGCTGCTTTTCATTTGTTTGTCGGGGGATCCTTCAGGGTGAGCTCCGCATAAGCGGAGAGGAAGGCGCGGGCGGCATCCAGAGGCTTCTCGCCGGAGCGCAGGCGCAGGGAGATGTAGGGCTTTTCGCCTGCGTTGAGGAAAATGCGGCCTTTGAAGGCGGGCAGCGCGCAAAGAGCGGCAAGCAGCCGGAAATCGGGAGAGGCAAAGGTGAAGTTTAAGTGGCCGGAGTCCTGCCGGATCTCCGAAACGCCGGCGACACCGGCATCCGCCCGCAGCAGGGCGATCTGAATGAGGGCGGTGACGGAGGCGGGACAGTCGCCGTAGCGGTCAATGATCTCGTCGGTCATGTCCTCGGCATCCTCTACCGTGCGGATGAAGGCGATGCGACGGTAGAGATCCATGCGTTCGCCGGATGAGGAGACCAGCCGCTCGGGGATATGGGCGCTGACGGCGAGGTCGGCGGTACATTCGGTGCGGACGGCAGTCTTTTCGCCCTTTTCCTCCAAAACGGCTTCCTCAAGAAGCTTCAGATACATATCGTAGCCGACGCTCATCATATGGCCGCTTTGCTCCGCGCCCAGCAGATTGCCGGCTCCGCGGATCTCCAGATCGCGCATGGCGATCTTCATGCCCGCGCCGAATTCGGCAAATTCGCGGATGGCGGAGAGCCGCTTTTCCGCCACTTCCGTCAGCATTCGGCCGGGACGGTAGGTGAGATAGGCATAGGCACGGCGGGTGGAGCGACCGACGCGGCCGCGGATCTGGTGGAGCTGGGCAAGGCCGTAGCGCTCGGCATCCTCCACGATGAGGGTGTTGACGTTGGGAATATCCACGCCGGATTCGATGATGGTGGTGCAGACGAAGATGTCACATTCGCCTTCGCTGACCTGCTGCATGACCTCCTCCAGCTCCTCCTGGGACATCTGACCGTGCCCCACGGCAACACGGGCCTCCGGGATGAGCTTCTTTAAGCGGGCGGCGGTCTGGTGGATGGAATCGATGCGGTTATGCATAAAGTAGACCTGTCCGCCCCGGGACATTTCCCGGCGGATGGCATCGGCGATGAGCTCGGAATTGTATTCCATCACGTAGGTCTGCACGGGATAGCGGCCGAGGGGTGCCTCCTCCAGCACGGAAAGATCACGGATGCCGGAGAGGGCCATATTAAGGGTACGGGGGATGGGGGTGGCGGAGAGGGTGAGCACATCCACCGTTTTGGTCATTTCCTTGAGCTTTTCCTTATGGGAAACACCGAAGCGCTGCTCCTCATCCACCACGAGAAGACCGAGGTCCTTGAAGGCGACATCCTTCTGCAGCAGCTTATGGGTGCCGATCACCAGGTCGATCGCGCCGCTGCGCATACCCCGCTGTGTCTCCCGCACGGCGGCGGGTGGGGTGAAGCGGGAGAGGCAGGCCACCTTGATGGGATAGCCGCGGAAACGGTGGATGGCGGACTGATGGTGCTGCCGGGCGAGGACGGTAGTGGGCACGAGGATGGCGGCCTGCTTGCCGCTCATCACGCATTTCATAATAGCGCGGAAGGCCACCTCGGTTTTACCAAACCCAACATCGCCGCACAGCAGGCGGTCCATGGGATGGGGCTTTTCCATATCCGCCTTGATCTCGGCCACGGTGCGCAGCTGATCGGCGGTCTCCTCGTATTCAAAGGCCTCCTCAAATTCCCGCTGCCAGTCGGAATCCTCCGGGAAGGCAAAGCCCGGGCGGCGCTGCCGCTCGGCATAGAGGGCGATGAGCTCCTTGGCCATTTCCCTGGCCGCACCCTTGGCGCGGGCCTTGGTGCGGTGCCATTCCGCACCGCCGAGTTTGTTTAAGCGGACACCGGAATCCTCTGCGGCACCGACGTATTTGGACAGCTGATCCAGCGCCGTTGCCGGAAGAAAGAGGGAATCGGTGCCGGCGTAGCGGATCTTGATGAAATCGCGCTCGGCACCGTCCACAGAGATCTTTTCAATGCCGACAAAGCTGCCGATGCCGTAGGCATCGTGCACCACCAGATCGCCGGGGTGCAGGTCGGTAAAGGAGCGGATGCGGGGGGAACCGGAGGCTTTTTTGCGGGGGACTTTTCGCCCGCGCGGTGCGGAAAGCTGGCCTTCGGTAATGACACAGAGGCGCAGGGCGGGATATTCCATACCGGCGGAGAGAGAACCCACGGCTACGATGATACGTCCCGGTGCGGGCGGTGCGGAAAGCTCCAGATCGAGGCTGACGGGCAGTCCTTTTTCCCGCAGGGCCTCGGAAATGCGCTCGGCGCGAACGGCACCGCCGGCGAAAAAGACCACGGAATAGCCCGCATCGGTATAGCCGTTAAAGTCCTCTGCGGCGTTGTCAAGACTGCCTCCGTAGGAGGGCAGGACCTTGGCCATGATGCTGTAGCCTGCGGCGGGACGGATGGGATAGCCGGAAGAACTCAGGGTGTCCATGAGGATGGGGGCACGCTCCGAGATGCGCATCCAAAGGGTGGCGGCATCAAGATAGAGGGCGCTTTGCGCATCGGAGATGATTCCTGCCTCCATCAGGGCGGCGGCATCCTCACCGTGGCGGCGGAGGAGCGTCTGCAGGCGCTCCTCGCAGCGGCGGGGATCGTCAACAAAGACGAGAGCGTTTTCCGGCAGCAGATCCGCTGCGCAGCACAGATCGGGGTATAGCAGGGGGAGCAGCCGGTCAACGGCGGTGATCCGGGAGCCGGAGTGCAGCGCCTCGGCATCCCGGCGGAGGGTATCCAAAAGCTTTTCCGGCACATTTTTTCGTTTGTTCTGCCGGGAAATGAGAGCCTCAAGGCGTTTTGTGAGAGCCTCACGGTCATTGGGATCAAGATCGGGCAGGAATTCCAGCGCGGGAAGGATGAGCGCTTCGGAAACGCCGGTGTCACGGCGCTGGGTCTCCACGGAGAAGGGGGCGATGCCGTCGATCTCGGTGTCGAAAAACTCAATGCGAAGAGGCATATCGGAGGATGGGGAGAAGACATCCACGATGCCGCCGCGGCGGGCAAACTGACCGGGGCCCTCGCAGAGGGAGGTGGCGGTATAGCCCATATCCGAAAGACGGCGGCAGAGCTCCTCCGGCGGCAGATCCTGCCCGACGGAGATGCGCAGCGCGGCACGGCGGAGCATATCTGCAGGCATTGTACGCAGCGCAAGGGCCTCCATGGGGATGACGGTGAAGGGAGCGCCGGAAAGAAGCTGCCACAGTCCTGCAATGCGGGCGCACTGGGCGGTGACACCGCCGGTCTCCACATCGTAATAGATGGGCTCACGGGCAGGAAGAAGGGATACCTCGCGGCCGGACAGCGAGGCAAGGTCGGAAAGGAGCGCATGGGCAGCCGCCTCGTCGGGGACGAGGATGACGGCGGGGCGCTTTTCCTGTGCAGCCAGTGCGGCGGCAAGATGGGACTTGTGCACAGCGGAGATGCCCCACACGGCGCAGGGGGCGGGACGGCGGGCGAGCCGCTCGGAGAGAGTAACCATCTCCGGCAGCCGCAGCAGGGCACTGTGAAGCTCTTTCATGGGAGGTATGAGTTCCTTTCGGGGCATCTTCACGCGGAAACGCCGCCAAAGGGGATACCCTCCCCTGTGGCGGTCATGTCCGTTATGTGTCGAAATAATGAGAGTTTATGCAAAAAAAGCGGTTTAGAGGGATGCGAAAATCTTCTCGAGGCTGTCTTCGTCCTTGCGGTCGGGGCGGGCGACGTTCTCGATGATCTTCCATTCCTCCACGTGCTCCACGACCTCGCCGGGCTGACGCTCGAGGATGGGTCCGAGGGTCTCCAGCTCCAGGAAGTGGGGGTTGGTGTAGGTTTCGTAGTTGCAGGCATCATCGGGATAGGGAAGGGATGCATCGTAGGGGGCCTTCTTGACGAAGAGATCGCCGTTGAGGAAGTAGGCACCGAGACCGGAGGCGTTCTTCAGGCCGATCTTGAAGGGGCCCTTGGCCTTGTCGCTCTGGCGGAGGGTGAGGAAACGGTTGCCGAGATAGAAGCGAGCATCGGTAAGATCGGAATAGGCCCAGAAGGAGAAGGAACGGTTGTGCAGAAGCCCGGTATCCTCGGTGGGGGTGGGGATGGCGCACATGCCGCCCTTGGCCATGGCGGTGATAGACCAGACACCGAAGGTCTTGGGAGCCTTGCCGATGTTCTTGATCTGCAGAGTGACGCGCACGTCCGTGCCGGATTCGGCAAGCTTGACCTTCATGGTGTAGGCCACGCCGTTTTCCTTCTGCTCACAGGGGGTGAAAACGTAGGTGCCGTCCTCCTCTCTGGCCCAGCGGACACGGGTGTTATCGGGATAATAGCTGTCGGGCAGAGCCTCGGGGGAGTACCAGATGCGGTGGCCGCCCCAGATGTGCCAGCAGGAACCCTCACCGTAGTAGGCATCCATTTCGGGACCGTCCTTGGTGGTGGTCTGCTTTTTGTCCTCAAAGAAGAAGTTCTTGCCACCGGTCTTGGCGTAGCGGATGATGCGGGGGCCGAGAGCGAGGGTGACGACGAGCTCACAGTCGCCGTTCTCGATGCGCAGGCAGCGGCCGAGACCGCCGTAGCGTACGATCTTTTCAGTTACAGGCATGGTGATATACTCCTTTTTATGAATTGATTGTTTCATTTATACTCACATCCCGTACATAGACGGGTGAAAGCCGGTAGGTTCCGCCGGCACCGTGCAGAGCCGGATCGGGAAGCGCGAGGGCATAGAGATCGGCGGCAAGAGCCTCCTTTTCGAAGAGACGGGCGGCATCGCCGGAGAGCCCGTGGCGGGCGGGTTTGGAGATGAGGGGGATTTCCGTTTTGCCAAGTCTCGCAAGATAGGCCCGCCCCCGCTCACCGAAGGCGAGAATACGGACGTAGGGAGGAAGCCCTGTACTGTCCTTTGCCGTGATGCCGAGATAGGCAGCAAGCAGCTGGCGCCGGATGCGGGAATGAGCGTAACGGCGGGTTTTTGCGGTATCTGCGGCCTCGGTCGGAGAGGAGGAGGCACGGATGGCGGAGAACAGGCGCATCTCAAAGCCCTCACCCATGTCGGGAAGCTGTGCAAGATCGGCAGGGGAAAGGCGGCGCAGCAGTGCCATATGGGCGGCGGTGACCCGCTCGGAAAAGACCGGGCCGAGGCCTTCCGCCTTCGCCCGCGCAAAGACCGCGGCGGCGGAGGCGGGGATGCCGTCGGGGAGAAGGGCGGGATCCTGCCGCATTTCCGCCCGGAGGGCGGAGGCGGAGGGGAATTCATCGCCGGAGCGGGCGGCATCGTGGGCGGCACCCACACGGCGGATGGCCAGAGGGGTCATCGGATGTCCCTGCTCGGCGGCGGCACGCAGATATTCCACTGCAAGGTTATCGTTGGGGTTTGCAAGCAGGTTTCCGAAGCCGCCAAGAGTCTCGGCGGCGGCGGCACGGGCGGCGGCGTAGGAGGTACCGACGGAAAGCTCTGCCCGTACGGCATCATCAAATTCAGGAGAGGTGAGAAGGGCGGCGGCGCGGGAAAGACGTTCCGCATCTCCGGTCTCGCTGCCAAAGGAGAGAGTGCGGCAGCCGAGGGCGGCAAGGATAAGCACTGCACCGGCGGCAAACCGGGGGGCGGAGGCCACAGCCCAGGGCAGCGGGAGTTCCACCACCAGATCGGCACCGCAGCGGACGGCGGCTTCTGCCCGGACATGGCGCGGAAAGACAGCGTAATCGCCCCGCTGGACAAAATCACCGGACATGCAGCAGATGAGAAGCCCGTCCGATCTCTCCCGGGTGATGGAAAGATGATGGAGGTGGCCGGAATGGAAGGGGTTGTATTCACATACGATGCCGATCGGCTGCATATCCGGCGCTCCTTTGGGTAAATTTCGAAAAAAGAGGGCGGCAGCTATTGAAAAAGCTGCGAAAATAGAGTAGAATAAATATGTATGGCAGTGCATGGCAAAGATGCGTCTGCGGGATGACGGTTACTATGGATATTATACGACATCCTGTGCCGCAAGGCAAGCACCGCCCTGATCATTTCATGTAAAAAATACATAAAAAAGGAAGTAATTTTATCATGACTGTACTGGTTATCAACGCGGGCAGCTCCTCTCTGAAGTTCCAGCTCTTCGACATGGATACCCATGAGGTGAAGGCGAAGGGACTCTGTGAGCGCATCGGCATTGACGGTCGCTACAAGTACACCGCCGCCGGCCGTGACGCCATTGTCAACGACTACGAGATGAAGTCTCATTCCGATGCCATCCGTCTCCTCATCGATCTGCTGACCGATAAGGAAACCGGCGTTATCGCAAGCCTTGAGGAGATCGACGCCGTCGGTCACCGCGTGCTCTCTGCCGGTGAGAAGATCTCCGAGTCTGTCATCGTCGATCAGCGCGTCAAGGACATCATCCGCGAGTGCATCCCCATCGGTCCTCTGCACAACCCCGCAAACCTCATGGGCATCGAGGCCTGCGAGGAGGTCATGCCCGGCGTGCCCCAGGTCGCCGTCTTTGACACCGCCTTCCATCAGACCATGCCCCCGGAGGCATATCTCTATGCCATTCCCTATGAGTACTACGAGAAGTACATGGTCCGCCGCTACGGCTTCCACGGTACCTCCCACCGTTACGTTTCCGGCGAGGCTCTGAAGATCCTCGGCAACCCCAACGCCAAGGTCGTTACCTGCCACCTCGGCAACGGCTCCTCCATCGCCGCCGTCGATGCCGGCAAGTGCGTGGATACCTCCATGGGTCTTACCCCGCTGGAGGGTCTCCCCATGGGTACCCGTTCCGGCAGCATTGACCCCGCCATCGTCTCCTTCATTGCGGAGAACGAGGGTCTCACCGCCACCGAGGTCGTCAACATCCTCAACAAGAAGTCCGGCGTTCTCGGTGTCACCGGTGTTTCCTCCGACTTCCGTGATATCGATGCCGCTGTCGAAGCCGGCAACGAGCGCGCCAAGATCGCTCTGAAGATGTTCAACCGCAGCATCGAGAAGTATATCGGCGGCTATGCCTGCATCATGGGCGGCCTTGATGCCATCGTCTTTACTGCCGGCATCGGTGAGAATAACTCTGTCATGCGCCGTGAGATCTGCGACGATATCGCCTTCCTCGGCGTGAAGATCGATCCCGAGAAGAACGCTCACCCCGGCAAGGACTGCGTGGTTTCCGCTGCCGATTCCAAGGTCAAGGTCCTTGTTATCCCCACCAACGAAGAGCTGGTCATCGCTATGGATACCGCCGCTCTCGTTGCCAAGAACTGATTTAGAATCTAACGATTCCCTGCCTTCCGGGGCCCTCTTTCCGGAAGGCAGGGAACCTGTGCAAAGAGGGCTTTTTCCAGAAAAAGGAGAAACCGATGCTGAAACGACTGGCTGCCGTGCTGCTGGCTCTCTCGATGCTCGCAGGTCTCTGCGCCTGCGGCGAGGAGCCACCCCCTTCCTCTGTTACCGACAACCCCTACGACTCCGTCCAGCCGACTCCGGAGCCGGAAAACAAGCCGGACTATACGCCGGATATCAATGCTGCCGCCGACTGGATCTTCCTGAATGCGGCGAGCCTGTACTGCGACACGGCTTTCGGAGCAACGCTCATCGAGACCACCGGCCGCCGCGGAACGCTGGAGGCTTCGGAGTTGCTGCCGGTGATGACGGCGGATACGGTAGAGCTGGATACGGCGGAGAATATTGCGAAGACCGTGATCGCAGCCATTATGCTGGGCGGCGACCCCACAGCTTATATTGAAGGCGTGGATCTGATCGCCGAGCTTCGCCGGGCGGAAAACCCCGGCGGCTGGTTTGCTCTGCCGGAAACGGAGCAGCCCGCGGAGCCCGGATTTGAGATAACTCCGGATGCGGAGATTACACCCGATGCGGAGGTCACCCCGGAAACTGGGGTTGAGACTACCCCGGAGGCTGAGACAACACCTGAGGCGGCGGTGACACCCGAGGCCGAGGATGACGTACCTTACACCGCCCTGGAGGATACGCTCTGGAGTCTTATCGCCATGCATATGGCGCGGGAGAGCGTCGATGAAGCGGCAGTGTCCGCGTGGCTGCGTACCCAGGCCCACAGCGACGGCGGTTACGCCTTTGACAGTGAGCTCAGCGAGATCTCGGCGACAGCTCTGTGTCTGCTCGCTGTGGGACACTTCACCTGCGACGATGCCAAGGAGATCTACAACGACTGCATGCAGTATCTCATCGCATCCGTCAATGAAGAGGGCTATTTCATCGGCTCGGCGGCAGGGGCGGAACCCAATGCCCTGGATCAGGCGCTGGCCACGGTGGCTGTCATCGCGGCGGGAGAGAACATCTACCGCGGCCGCTGGCTGTTTGACGGAAAGACGGTGGCTGATAAGCTTATCGACCTTCAGAATGCGGACGGTTCTTTTACAGAACCCGTGCAGGGAGATGCCTCGGTGACCGCAACGGCGGCCTTTGCGCTTCTCTGCGCCCAAGCCGACAGCCTCATTTGGAACAACTATGCACTGGCGGATATTGAGCCGGGCATGTGAAAAACACAACAGGAGAGAAAATTATGCTGAAGATCACCTTTATGGGCGCGGGAAGCACCGTTTTTGCCCGCAATGTTATCGGCGACTGCATGTGCTGCGAGAGCCTGCGGGATGCGGAGTTTGCCCTCTACGATATTGACGGTGAGCGTCTCCGTCAGAGTGCCGAGATCCTCGGGATGATGCGCAAGACCCTCGGTGTCGGTGCCCGCATCACCACGTATCTTGGCGTTGAGAACCGTAAGGCTGCTCTGCGCGGGGCAAAATTTGTGGTGGATGCCATTCAGGTCGGCCTTTACGATCCCTGCACCATCATCGACTTTGAGGTTCCCAAGAAGTACGGCCTGCGCCAGACCATTGCCGACACTCTCGGTATCGGCGGTATTATGCGTGCTCTGCGAACCATCCCCGTTCTCGCGGATTTTGCCCGCGACATGGAGGAGGTCTGCCCCGACGCGCTCTTCCTCAACTACACCAACCCCATGGCCATGCTTTCCGGCTACATGCAGCGCTACACCGGCATCAGGACCGTCGGTCTCTGCCACAGCGTGCAGGTCTGCTCCGAGGGGCTTCTGAAGGGGCTCGGCATGGAGGACAGGCTTGAGGGACGCAAGGAGCTTATTGCCGGCATCAACCATATGGGTTGGCTGCTGGACATCCGCGATCAGGATGGCAACGATCTCTACCCCGAGATCCGCCGCCGCGCGGCTGAGCGACTGGAGAGCGGCGAGAAGTTCGGCGATATGGTGCGCTATGACTATATCCGCCGTTTCGGCTATTACTGCACCGAATCCAGTGAGCACAACGCCGAATACAACATGTTCTACATCAAGAAAAACTATCCTGAGCTCATTGAGAAGTTCAATATTCCACTGGATGAGTACCCCCGCCGCTGTGTCAACCAGATCGAGGGCTGGAAGAAGGAGTATGCCGAGCTCAGCCAGAAGGCGGAACGCAGCCACAAGCGTTCCAAGGAATATGCATCCCATATCATGGAGTCCATCGTTACCGGAACGCCCTATGAGATCGGCGGCAACGTGCTCAACAACGACCATCTCATCGCAAACCTCCCCCGTGAGGCCTGCGTTGAGGTGCCCTGCCTTGTCAATGCCCGCGGTGTGCTGCCCTGCAATGTGGGCAGTCTTCCCGTGCAGTGCGCGGCCATGAACATGACCAACATCAACGTGCAGCTGCTCACCATCGAGGCTGCCGTCACCCGCAAGAAGGAGCATATCTATCAGGCGGCGATGCTCGATCCCCATACCGGCTCCGAGTTGGATATCGACACCATTGTCAAGATGGTGGACGATCTTATCGAAGCCCACGGCGACTGGCTGCCGAAGTACAACTGAAGATAAAAATGCTGTCCCCGGTCCGCAGATGCGGATCGGGGATTCTTTTTACGGAAGTTATGGTGAGGTATGTAAATGTGTGATATAATAATAAAAAAGGGGGCAGGAAGGATGAATGAGACGCTTCGCGGACTGTATACGAGAAAGAGCGTGCGCGTCTTTACGGAGCGCGAGATCACAAAGGACGAAAAGGCTGCCATTCTGCGGGCGGCGGCAGAGGCTCCGACGGCTGGAAATCAGCAGCTTTATACCGTTCTGGATATCACCGATCCTGCGCTGAAGACGAGGCTTGCGGAGACTTGCGACCACCAGCCCTTTATTGCAGATGCAAAGCTTGTGCTGATCTTTCTTGCGGACTGTAAAAAGTGGTATGATGCGTATGTCTCTGTCGGCTGTGCACCGAGAGCACCCGGAGTCGGAGATCTGCTGCTTGCGG
Organism: Clostridia bacterium; assembly: GCA_017414715.1. Lineage (GTDB taxonomy): Bacteria > Bacillota > Clostridia > Oscillospirales > QAMX01 > RGIG1911. The sequence continues at coordinate 789 of JAFQKV010000003.1, read as the reverse complement.
TGAGCGACGCCAATATTGCGGCTGAGAATGCTGTAACTGCCGCATGGAGCCTTGGCATCGGCTCCTGCTATATCGGCGACGTGATGGAAAACTGCGAGATACATCGGGAGTTTCTCGGATTGCCTGACTACGTTTTCCCGGCGGCGATGGTGGTTTTCGGCTATCCCACGGATGGGCAGCTTGCCCGGGAAAAGCCCGCCCGGGCGGCGATGGAGCACATCGTACACGAAAACCGATACCGCACGATGGAGGCCGGAGAGCTGCGGAGGATGCTGGAGCCCCGTGCCGGCATCAAGGGTTATGAGGCGTGGCTCACGGCCTTTTGCGAACGCAAATACAATTCGGACTTTTCCCGGGAGATGACCCGGTCGGTTTCGGAATATATGAAACAGTTTTCGGAGGAAGGAAAATGACGGAGGAACAGTTCAACAAAAACCTGTGGGTCCCGGAGGGATGTCCCGACGTGGTGCTGGATACCGACACCTACAACGAGATCGACGATCAATTTGCCCTTTCCTATCTTGTCAAGTGCAGCGATCGCTGCAACATTCTCGGCGTGACGGCGGCACCTTTTCATAACACCAAGTCCGACTCCCCGGAGGACGGCATGGAAAAAAGCTTTCGTGAGATCGGAACGCTGCTTTCGCTGCTGAAACGCGAGGATATCCCCGCTTTCCGCGGCGCGACCGACTATCTGCAGGACGAAAAGACACCGCAGGAGAGCCCGGCGGCGGATTTCCTCGCGGAGCTTGCGGGCAGCTATTCTCCCGAGAGGCCGCTGTATATTGT
>JAFQKV010000014.1 GCA_017414715.1 Clostridia bacterium | reverse complement strand
GGAAATCCCCGGCAAAGAGATGGCGGCAGAGATAGTGGAGATAGATCTCCCGCGCATCGGAGAAGGCGGGGATGGGGTAGACGTAAAGCGTCCACGTGTTCCGAAGCTCGCCCATACGCGCCGTGAGGGTGAGCGCCAGCGGCGTTTCCGTATCGGGCAGGGTCAACGGCCATTCGGTCAGGTCAAAAAGGCCGTGCCCCTCAAGATGTACGGGGACGGTTTGGCTCTGGCCGTCGGAGAGGGTGAGGGTCAGCGTATCCGCCATCAGCGCATCCGAGCCGTAGCGGGAGATGCGGAAACGGAGTGCGGCGCGCTCGCCGGCGGAGAAGGTCACCCGCTCGGTATCCCAGAGAAGAACCTCCTGTCGGTTGAAGGCGGCAAATTCCTCTGCGGTGAAGGATTTATCGCCGTAGAAGGGGTCGAGTATTCCCTGCGTTGTGCCGTAAAAATCGGTGATGGTCCACACATGATAGCCCGCAAATTGAGGGGAAAGCCGGGCTTTTTCAATGTTCAGCTTGTGACAGAGCTTCTGCAGTCCGCGCGTTGCGGCGAGGGTCTCCCGGTAACGGGAAAGCCTCTCGCCGGTCAGCGTTTCCGCAAGCTTCACGGAGGCTTTGGGCAGATGCGCGGATTTTTGTATTTCTGCAGCAGATCTACGTCGGGAAGGGTGGTGTAGTTTCCCATTTCGTGCTCGATCTGCGGCTTTCCGCAGAAATCATGGAGAAACATATCGGAAAGCTCACCGTAGGGAAGATAATCGGTGTATTCCGACGGGCAAACGGAGGCGAAATCCTGCGCCGCAGTCACGTCGCAGGCCATAAAGTTGCCGTTGGTGGCGGTGACGGGGCGGTAGGGATCCATCTTCTTTGCCATGCGGTAGAGCTCGTCCTCAAAGGGTACGCCCCACTCCATTTCGTTTCCGCCGCACCACATGCCGATAGAGGGATGGTGACGGAATTCGCGGATCATGCTCTGCCATTCGGCAAGGAAAGGCGCTTTGTTTTCGTCATTGAGCAGCTCCCGGGGGACGTTTGCCAGCGCAAGCTCCGGCTGGAGGAGGATGCCGGCCTCGTCCGCCGCCGCAAGAAAGCTTTCAAAGGGGAGATGGCTGTGGTGGCGGGCATAATTGAAGCCGTATTCCTTTGCCCGGGCAAGGGCACGGCGGCAATAATCGGGATCGTGAACGTCCGCAAGGCCGCCGGGATGAACAAAATCGTCTCCGTAGCCGAGAAGATAGGTAGGCCGGCCGTTCAGATAAAACTCCGTCCCCCGACATTCCAGCCTCTTGAAGCCAGTGCGGCCGGAGAAAACATCGGTATTGCCGTCGGCTTGGAGCCCGGCGGAAAAATCGTAAAGGAAGGGATCCTCCGGACTCCAGAACCGGAGGCCGTCAAGGTGGATGGGAAGGGAGATCTCGCTTTCTCCGGGGGAGAGGGTAAAGCCGCAGCCAAGGTGCGTGTTCCCGAGATCAATGGAAAGCTCAGCTCCGGTCGGCGCAGTAAGGTCGCTGTGCAGGGCGAAAACAAGCAGAGCCTCATCCTTTTCGGGAAGAATGGGGGTGTAAAGTGAGCGGATGAAGCATTTTGCGGCGAGCTCCAGCCGGATCTCGCCGCAGAGGCCGGCGAATTTCAGCGGCAGAAGATCAAAAACGGGGGCATTTGGGGGTGCGTCGGGATCACGTCGGCTGTCGATGCGGATCAAAAGCTCGTTCTCGCCGGCCCGTACGTGCCCCGTCAGATCCAGTCGCCGGGGAGCGGAGCCGGTGAATTCGCAGGGGATCGCCGTACCGTTCATCCAAAATTCCGCCCGGCGGAAAACGGTGTCCGCCCGCAGCTCAACGTGGGCAGCGGCCTCGTCGGAGGTCAATGTGAAAACACGCCGATATTCGGCCCTGCCGTCAAAATCGGCAAAGCGGTCGTCCTCCCGCCAGGAGCCGGGAACGGAAAGGGGGACGAATTCCGCCGCACCCACCGTCCGGAAATCCCAAAGACCGGAAAGAGAAAGATAACGCAAAATGTCACCGCCAGTCTGCAATAAAATACTGTGAACTCATTCTAACCCATTCCGGGATGCGTGTCAAGAAATTCTCAAAAGTAAAATCGACAGGTCTCATGCAAAACCTGCCGATTTTTTGCGGAATGACGGGAGCTCGAATGCAAACGAAGCCCTGCCGGTCTTCTTATTGCACAAACCGCCGAAGGCATGATATCACGAACCGCCGTTCTGCGATTTGCAGCTTTCTCGTCTGCAATTCAGATCATAGAAATAAGAAGTACCGGACGGCACTTCCTGTCTCTTGTCTATGGGCTACAAAAAAGATATTCTCGATGAGTTTGCGTATAACTTCGAACTCTCACATAATAGTTAGTTTTTAGTGATATTCCGTCTTCGACGGAGTGGTATATTTTGCTGCGCAAAATGTGATATTGAAACCTGCGGTTTCAGTGATATTATATTCGCCCCTAACGCCCGCAGGCATATCACTTGCGAAGCAAATATCACGCACCGAAGGTGCATATAACTCGCCGTAGGGCGAAT
>JAFQKV010000013.1 GCA_017414715.1 Clostridia bacterium | reverse complement strand
TCTTTTGTATTTTCAAAAGTAAGCATAGAATATGCTTCATCAAATGTTAATTGCAAATACAGCTGTGTTCAGTTTTATTTGTGCGTGATCTGATCATAGTTTATATGAACTGTGTTTATGCTCCCCGAACAATCAATTTCTTTGGCACGAAGTTTATAGCAATCGGTTATGTTGTTGCAAATGACTTTCTGGGCGTTTAATTCGTTTACTCCCTTCCAGTGGCAAGAAAACCCGTCAGGGTCTCAAAGCCCATGGCAAGGGCGGGAGAGCCGGGCTTGAGCGTGAAATCGTAATTCTCCGCATCGGCAAAGAGGGGATCGGCAACCAGGGAATCCAGGTCATAGCCATACTTTGTCTGCCACTCGGTCAGATCGGCATCCTTAAAGAGCCGGGGCGTGCCGTCAACGTCCCAGAAAAGATTGTGCTTGGATGACAGCGGGGCAAGGGCGGTATCATTATAAGCCGCCTTTCCGCGGAGAAGGAAAATGTTTCCCTCAAAGAGAATACCGTCATGAAGCTCGTTGCGGGAAAGACGGGCACCGCCGCCGCCAAAGGCAAAGATATTGTTGCGCACCGTGTTGCAGGAGCCGTAATGCTGATGATAGGATTCGCATTTGGTGTTGTAGATGACGTTGCGCTCAATGCGCATGAAGGAGGAGCCTTCGTCGGTATAAATGCCCCAGCCGCCGTAATGGGCGCTGGTTACGTCGTGGATACGGTTCTCGCAGACCACGGTGCCCGGCTGACGGCCCAGAAGGTAGATGCCGCCCATGTCGGAAAGACGCCCCATGCCCACGTGGTGAATGTGATTTCCGCGAATGAGATTGCCAAAGCAGGTGTTTTCTCCGTAGCCCCATTCCCAGCCCACGGAAATGCCGGTGTAATCCAGATGGTGGATATGACAGTCGGCAACCTCGATCTCGCTTGCGTGGCAGATGAGTACACCGCAGCCGGCGGCATAGCGCTCACCGCAGTGGTGAATGTGGCAGCGTCGGACGGAGCAGCCGGAGGTCCTGCGGTCGGCAGGGGCGGTGTATTTGCCGCCGACGATCTTGATGCCGCCCGCGGCAAGATGACCCATTTCACAGTCCTCAATGCGCACGGCGCGGGAGCCGGCACCGATTTCCACAGCGTAGATGCCGACGTTCTCAAGTCGGCAGTCGGTCAGAGAGCAGCGGACGGCATCCCGGAAACGGATAGCCCCCGGTGCGCCGCAGACCGACTGTCCGTCGGAGGCGTAGGCGATGTCACAAGATGCTTTTTCCGGATCGGTTTCGGTGCAAAACTCGATGCGGCTGACGTATTCGCAGCGCGTGGCGCAGAAATCCAGACCGCGGATGTGAATGTTTTCACCGGTGACGGTGAAGAAACTGTCGGTTTCCGGGGCGAAGACCGTGAGGGAATTTGCGGACTCGCCGTCGCGGGGAATATAATAGACCTTGCCCGCCGACCGGTCGAGATACCACTCGCCGGGGTTTCCAAACTGGGAGGGGATGTTGGTCAGGTAGTAATTGAGCGCGCCGGTATGTTCCTCCGGGGCATAGTGGGTGTTGATACCGAAGCGGGAGGCATACTGCATGACAAGCTTTCCGCTGACGGGATCGTAGCTTTCCACTGGGGAGTGCTCGTCGATCCAGTAGTGGTAGAAGTTGACGGTTGCGTTTTCAATGCCGGTTACGCCGTCAAGGTCCGCGGTGTCGGCGATGAACCACTTTGAGGAAACGTTTTCGCCAAGATGTGTGCAAACATCGTGCTCGCAGGCAAGGGCGCGCAGCGTTCCTTCCGCGGGGAACCGGGGAGAAACGGCGGGAAGGCCGTTGACGTAAAGATCGGTGAAATCCCAGCCGGATTTCCGTTCGGGCAGGGTGTGGGAGAGGCAGGGTACGCCGTTAAAAACGTCTTTATCCCAGCCGAAAAGCCGATGCCCTCCGCAGATGCGGCGGCGGCTGCCGTAAGAGGTCAGCGTAATGCCGGGAACGGAGATGTGCAGAGGCTTTTCGAGAAAAATATCTTCACAGAGGGCGATAGTCAGGGGGCGAGTGACACCGGCGGTGCGCAGATCCTTTGCGGCGTTGAGCGCCGCGCTGAGGGTACGGAAGGGGCCGCTGCCGGCTCCGTCGGGAACGGGGGAGAGGCCGTCGTAACCGCTGCAGTAGTTGCGGTCCTGCCCGAGAGAGGGGGAGACGTAAATGGTGGCCGCGTGATGGGTCTGATGCATGATGCACCTCCGGAATGACTTTTTCTAAATTATATCATCCGGCAGAAGCAAAGTCCATGAAAAAAAGATGAAATTTGGTGTTGACAAAAGGGAAGGTCTGTGGTAGTATATATAGGCCGTCTGGATGCGGCGTGAAGACGCTGGTGTAGCTCAGTCGGTAGAGCAGCTGATTTGTAATC
>JAFQKV010000012.1 GCA_017414715.1 Clostridia bacterium | reverse complement strand
CTTCGGCATCACCTTCACCGACCGCGACAACACCCTGAAGCATCCCCACCAGACCTCCTGGGGCGTTTCCACCCGTATGATCGGCGCCATCATCATGGCCCACGGTGACAACTCCGGCCTTATTCTGCCGCCCCGTGTCGCACCCATCCAGGTGGTTATTATCCCTGCCGCCCAGCACAAGGAAGGTGTCCTTGAGGCCGCAAACGCACTGAAGGATCGCCTCATTGAGGCAGGTCTGCGCGTCAAGCTGGACGATTCCGACAACTCCGCCGGCTGGAAGTTCAGCCAGTACGAGATGAAGGGCGTGCCCGTCCGTCTGGAGATCGGTCCCCGCGACATTCAGAACAATTCCTGCGTGCTCGTCAGCCGCGTGACCCGTGAGAAGAAATTTGTCAGCCTCGACAGCATCGAGACCGAGGTTCAGCTCATGCTCGATCAGGTACACGAGGAGCTTTCCGAGCGCGTGCTGAAGAACCTTGAAGAGAAGACCTATATCGCCCGCAGCCACGAGGAGTTCCTTGACATCGCCGCCAACAAGCCCGGCTATATCAAGGCCATGTGGTGCGGCGATTCCGCCTGCGAGGATCAGCTCAAGGACGAGACCGGCGGTGTCAAGTCCCGCTGCATCCCCTTTGGCGAGGAAAAGCTCTCCGACGTGTGCGCCTGCTGCGGCAAGCCCGCAAAGCACATGGTCGTCTGGGGCAGACAGTACTGAGTTCCCCCCTTTGAATCTGAAAAAGGAGTAATCCATGGCAAAAATCAAACCGGTCCTCCGGTTCGAGGAAGAAAGCTGGACACTGCGCAACAGCTTTGTCATGCGGGAGATCCGCCGCTGCAACCGAAATGTCCTTCTGGTGCAGCTTGCCCTCTTTGCCGCCCTGCTGTACTTCTTTATCTATCCCTTCACGGTAAAGAATTACATTTCCCGGCAGGCTCCGATCGATATGCCGACCTCTTCGGTTGTGGCACTCACAGATACGTCGCTCGATACGCGCCTTCCCTTCTCCACAACTTATGAGAATTCTGCCGATTATCGCTCGAACGTCTATTTAAAGCGTGTCTGTGTGTCCGAAGGCCGCCAGGTCCGCTTTACCCTCACCGCAGATGAGGTTCTTCCCTCCGGCATCGTACCTGTCAAAAACGACGTGCCCATGATCGAGATCGGCGGCATTTCTCAGGATAAGCTGCCCGAAGAAGAAGCCTCCGCAGCGAAATCCTATGTGGAATATGTTCTTCTGCGTTTCGGGGATAAATATCTGCTGACAAAGCAGCCCGTCGGTTCCGAGACAGTCACCCTTTCCGGTATGCTCTGTTATCTGCCGGGCGACGTTCTGCAGGTGGCGGCCAAGGCCTCCGGTGTTGCCGAAGAAAACTTTATCCCTGTATTTTTTGATGCCGGCGGCGAGATCTTCGAAACGCTGAAGGTCGATCTGCTGCTTTGGTTGATCCTTTTCATCATATGGCTTGCTTTCTTCATTCCTCTCATCCGCCGTATTGCCGATCCCACGCGGCACGAGGCCTACGGAAAGATCTATATCTACGCCGGGAATACCGAGGAAAACATCCGTGAGCTCGACCGGGAACTTGGAGGCAACAGCTGCATTCAGTCCCTCTCCAAGATCGTGACACCCTCATGGATCATCACAAGAAAGCTCTTTACTTTTGATGCAAAGATGAAGGACCGTGCATAGCTGTTTCCTTTTTTTTACAGACACTACTGGACATTCTTCGGCCGCTGTGCTATAATTGTCGTATTGTGTAGCGTGCGCTTCTCTTTACCTTCACAATTTACCCAACCGAAACAATCTGATTTTAAGGTGTGAATACAATCATGGCAAAACTTTCTCCCGAAGAAAGAGCGAAGGATATTATCTCCTATCGTATCATTCTGATTTTTACCGCCGCACTGCTTTCGATCCTTGCACTGATCCCTCTGGGCAGATATGCGGACTCCCCCGGTGCGCTGCTCTCCGGTCTGCCCCTCGTTAAGGTGCTGATCGGCATCGGTGTTCTCGCCATTATCGGCAGTGTTGTGCTGACAGTTCTGCAGAAAAAGAGCGGAAAGCCTGCCGAGCAGCGGCTTTTCCTCGGAATCGACCTGACCGTTGGCTCCGTATTTTTCCTCGCCTGCATGATTTTCCTGTACTTCCTGCGAGCCCATGCTGTGAAGGTTCTTTACTTTGCTTTCCCCGCTGCATGCGTGCTTGCCATCATTTACTACATCTACCAGCGCGAGTTTACGCTCACCTCTCTCTACACTGCTTTTGCTCTGCTTTTTCTGTATTTTGAGTGCTACTGCCGTCAGAACAGCCGTCCCTATCAGGCCGCGCTGTATGCAGCCATTGCCGTGCTCGGCGGACTGATCCTCCTCTGCGTGACCGTCGCTGCAAGCAAAAAGGGCGGAAAGCTCTTTGGGGTGCGGCTTTGCGATCCCTCTGCCCGGCTTCTTGCCCCTGTGGTCATGCCTGCCGTGGTGCTGATCACCGCCGCCGTGGCCTACTTCAAGCCGGCATTCCTCCCTCTGATGTTCGTTGTCCTCGTTGCCTATCTTGTGATGCTCGTCGGCTACACCGTCAAGCTTCCCAACAACTGATCCGTATTCGTTCCGGAGCAGCCGAACAGACACGGCTGCTCCTTTTATTTTAAAATACCGGAGGTAAATCTCATGACCGATCGCGCCGCATATGCAAAACAACGCTTTGAAGAAGGACTAAACTGCGCGCAGGCGGTTTTTGCCGCTTTTTCCGACATTACCGGGATCGATGAGGACATGGCGCTTCGCCTTTCCTCCTCCTTTGGCGGAGGTATGGGCCGCATGCGCGAGGTCTGCGGTGCACTTTCCGGCGCATTTCTTGCAGCCGGTGTGCTTTGGGGCAGCTATGATCCGACGGATGCCGCCGCAAAAAAAGCGCATTATGCCCGTATCCAGCAGATCGCCGCAGAGTTTCGCGAGGAAAACGGTGACATTCTCTGCCGCAACATTCTCGGCCTGAAGACCGCCGGTCCCGACGATCCCACCCCCGCCGCCCGCACGAGAGAGTACTACGCATCCCGCTCCTGCGGGGACTGCGTTGCCTCTGCCGCCGCGATCCTTCAGCGCATGATCGACAAAGAGGCGAAATAATTGCTCATATGCGTTGCATTTTCCCTTCCTTTCCTGTAAAATAGACATATACAAATGCGTTTTCGAAAGGAAGTGCGAATATGTCGGAACACCGCATGATTTCTAACATCAAGAAAAACAGTCCCGCCCACGCATCGATTCCCTTCTGGAGCTGGAATGACCGTCTGGAGCCCGAAAGACTCCGGGCGCAGATCCGGCGCATGAAGGAGATCGGCATGGGCGGTTTTTTCATGCACGCCCGCTTCGGTCTGGAGACGGAATACCTCTCCGACGAGTGGTTTGATGCCATTCTCGCCTGCATTGACGAGGCCGAAAAGCTCGGAATGGAGGCCTGGTCCTATGACGAGAACGGCTGGCCCAGCGGCTTTGGCGGCGGAAAGCTTCTCAAGGATCCCGCAAATCATGCCGTGGGTCTCGTGCCCTCTGTTGAGGACACCTTCCCTGCCGACGAAACGGTCATGGCGGTCTACCGCATTGCGGACGGAGGCTGTACCCGCCTTTTTGCCGATGACGGCAAGGGCAATTATCACGTGGTGCGCCTGCGGGTGGACAAAACCTATGTGGACACCATGGATCCCGCCGTCACGGCGCGTTTCATCGCCTGCACCCACGAGGAATACAAGCGCCGCATCCCCGAAAAGGATTTCGGCCGCCGGATGCCCGGCTTCTTCACCGACGAGCCTCAGTACTTCCGCTGGGCTACCCCCTATTCCCACACTCTGCCCGCCGCTTTCGCCGAGCGCTACGGCTACGATATCCACGAGGCCTTCCCCGCACTCTTCTGGGATTTTGAGGGTGCCGAGACCTTCCGCTACGACTACTACAGCCTCTGCCACGATCGCTTCATGCAGGGCTTTATGGAGCCGGTCTACCGCTGGTGTGAGGAAAACGGCGTACAGCTCACCGGTCACGGCATTGAGGAATTCTCCCTCTCCGGACAGATGATGTGCTGCGGCGGCGTTATGCCCATGTACGCCCTGGAGCATCTGCCCGGCATCGACTATCTCGGCCGCGGGCTCAAAAACGACCTTGCCGGAAAGCAGATCGGCAGCGTTTGCGCCCAGCTGGAAAAGCCCCGTGCCATCACCGAGACCTTTGCGTGCTGCGGTTGGGATGTTTCCCCCCGCGATCTTCGCAACATTGCGGAGCTGCAGTACGTCAACGGTCTTAACATGATGTGCCAGCACCTCTATCCCTTCTCCTCCCGCGGTCAGCGCAAGCGCGACTATCCCGCCCATTATTCCGAGACCCTGCAATGGCAGGATGAGTTTGCCGACTTCAACAACTACTTTAACAATCTCGGTGCCGCCCTTGCCTACGGCCATGAGGCGGCGGACGTGCTCGTCATCCATCCCATGCATTCCGCCTATCTCTGCTATAAGCGCGAGGAACGCACCTCCCTGGAGCACCTTGACCGGGAGCTGTGCGAGACCATGACCTGGCTTGGCGACCGCCAGATTCCCTACCATTTCGGCGATGAGCGTCTCATGCGCGATCATGCCGCTGTCGAAGGTGATTGCTTCCGCGTCGGTGCCTGCCGCTACAGGTATGTTTTCCTGCCCAACTGTGATACCCTGGATGCCTCCACCGTTGCCCTGCTGCGGGAATTCCTTGCTGCCGGCGGAAAGCTGATCACCTTTGGCCGTATGCCCACCCGCATAGACGGACATTTCGCCGATCTTTCCGACATCGCCGCGACCATGACCCTCGACGAACTGGAAGCCGCCGCGCCTCTGCACATCGACTGCGCGGGTGAACGTGCCGAGGGACTGCGCGTGCAGCTGCGTGAGGGCGATGACGGCCGTCTCCTCTTTGTCAAGAATCTCACCGGCAAGGATATGGATCTGCACATCCGTTCCCGCGGTTTTGCTGCCATCGCAGCACTTTCCATGGACGATCTGTCCCTCTCCGCCCTGCGCTCCCGCAGGACGGAGGAGGGCATCGAGGCTCGTCTTTTCCTGGAAGCCGGCCATTCCGCCGTACTCATTGACAGCGACGAGCCTGCCGCCCTTCCCTACGATCTGCCCCGGCGAGCATGGGAGCCCATCTCCCTTGACCGCCCCTTCACCCTTGCGGAGATGCCCGAAAACATGATGACCCTCGACCGCGCACGCATCTCTCTGGACGGCGGTGAGTTCAGTGAGGAACGCCCCATTGAGTGCATCCGCGACAATCTGCTCTTCGACCGCTTTGCCGGCCAGGTAACCCTCGCCTTTACCTTTGAGGCCGAGGTCATTCCCGAGAAGCTGATGCTGGTGGCAGAACCCGTCCAGGGGCTTTCCGTCACCCTGAACGGAAAGGAGCTCCCCATTCTTCCCGAGCACCGTATTGATCCCCGTTTTATCTCCTACGATGCCGCCGGTGCCGTGAAGCCCGGCAAAAACGAGATCCTGCTCTCTCTGGATTACCGGCAGCGGGACGAGGTTTACGACGTGCTTTACGGCGGCGGCTCCGAAAGCGTCCGCAACTGCCTCTCCTTTGACACCGAGATCGAAAACATTTATCTCTTCGGCTCCTTTGCCGTCCGCACAGATATCGATGCCTTCACCACCGAGCCCCGTTTTGCCGAGAGCTACACAGGCTCCTTCCGTCTTGCCGCGCCTACGGCGAATGTTGATCCCTCCGATCTCGTTCGCTCCGGCTTCCCCTTCTTCGGCGGTCGGCTGCGCCTTCGCTGTGATCTTGACTGGAAGCCCGGTGATCCCGCCGAGCTCGTTCCCGGCGGCCGCTGGGCGGTCATGGGCATCGAAGTCAACGGTGAGAATGCCGGTACTCTGATGTTTGACACCCACAAGGATCTCACCCCCTGGCTGCGCGAGGGTAAAAACGAGATCATTCTCACGCCCTGCTGTGCTCTGCGCAATCTGATGGGACCCTTCCATCGTGAAAACCCCGAGCCCACCAGCCTTGGCCCCAACACCTTCTCCTTTGAAAAGGAATGGAAGGGCAGCACCACCTGCCCCGCCTATTTCCCCCGCTATGCCTTTGTCCGCTTCGGTATTGACAAATAAACAAACATAAAAGGGAGGCTTTTCCCATGCGCAGCTCCAAAAGCTTCCGTTTCACAAAAACGGAAAAAAGTTGGATCCTCTACGACTGGGCAAACTCCGTCTATGCCACCAATATCATGGCCGCCATTTTCCCCATCGTCTATGCCAACATGGCGGATGACACAGGGGACAAATGGTACGGCATTGCGGTGTCGGTCTCTTCTCTTCTCATCGCACTGCTTGCGCCCGTGCTCGGCTCCGTGGGTGATTTCCCGAAGATGAAGAAAAAGCTCTTTACCGCCTGCCTTGTCTTTGGTCTGTTTTTCACCGGGCTCATGGCCTTTGCCGGTTCCTGGCAGCTGATGCTTGCAGGCTACGTCATCTCCCACATCGGTTATTCCGGCGCAAACCTTTTCTATGACTCCTTCCTGACCGATGTGACTACCCGGGAGCGCATGGACAAGGTCTCCTCCTGGGGCTACGCCATGGGCTATATCGGCGGCAGCACCATTCCCTTCCTCATCTCCATCGCGGTGCTCCTGCTGACCGATTATTCCACCTTCGGCATCCGCTTCTCCATCCTCATCGTACCTGCATGGTGGGCACTTTTCTCCATCCCCCTGCTGAAGAACGTGCAGCAGGTCTACTCCGTGCCCCGCGGAGAGGGCAGCGTTGTACGCACTGCCTTCGGAAACCTTGCCGCCACCGCACGCGACATCATCTCCGAACGCGGTCTTCTGATCTTTATGCTGGCTTACTTCTTCTACATTGACGGCGTCAACACCGTCATCAGTGTTTCCACCAATTACGGCTCCACCCTCGGTCTGGGTTCCACGGGTATGGTGCTGGCGCTGGTTGTGACGCAGGTGGTGGCCGTTCCCTTCTCCATCCTTTTCAGCCGTCTTTCCGAAAAGCTCAGCGCGGTGCGTCTCATAGTCGGTGCCATCGGCGTATACGTCGCCATCTGCTGCGTCGGCTTCTTCATGGGACAGATGGTTGAGCCCTTCCAGACCGACTATGCCGCCCTTGTGCGAGACAGCGGCAGGCAATATGCCGCCCGGTTCTCCGATCCTGCCGATTCTTCCGCGTGGGAGGCCGTGGTTGCCGATCTCGTTTCCACGGGTCGTCAGTCTCTCTCCGCCAAGGAACCCGCCGAGCGGCGCGATATCTTCCTCGCCGAAGATGGCAGCGGCATCTTCGGTGACACGGCCGTGCGCATCGAGAACGGCAGCTACCGATTCTCCGAAGACTCCCGCAAGGCCGCACGGCTTGCGCTGGATTCTCTCTGGACGGATATATCTCCCGAGCTTCTCAAGGCGGATGCCGTGCGAGGCTATACCGCTGCTGCGAATACTGCATCTACCCTTTTCTGGGTACTCGCATTCCTCGTTGGAACAGTGCAGGGCGGAATTCAAGCTCTGTCCCGTTCCTTCTTCGGACGGCTCATCCCTCCGGAGCGTTCCAATGAATTCTTCGGATTCTTTGATGTTTTCGGAAAATTTGCCGCCGTCGTCGGTCCTCTCCTTTACTCCCTTTTCTTCATGCTCACCGACCGTGCAAGTGTCGGTATTCTGAGTCTCATTCTTCTCTTCCTGGTGGGTGCCGCCCTTCTCATTTTCGGCGGCCGCCGCATTCGGGAGACCGAGCTGCGCGTCAAATAGTTTACACATAAGAAGATGCCCGATCCGGATCGGATCGGGCATCTTCTTATGTTGTTTTTCAGGCAAGACCTCGGTCGCTGAGGAACTTGTGGATCTTCTTGGAGGGATCCAGCAGCTCGGAAAGAGAGAGATCATGGTTAAGGTTATTGATGAGATAGGCGATGTACTTGGACATATCGACCTCACAATACCAGGGACGGGCACGGAGCTCCTCTGTACGGTAAATGAGGTTGGTGGTGAAGACCTTCTCAATGAGACCCTTCTCGTAGGCTTCGTCAAAGGCGGCCAGTCCCTCGGTGAAAAGACCGAAGGAGGCACAGACGAAGATGCGGCCTGCGTTTTTGGCCTTGAGCTGATTTGCGATATCCAACACGGAGTCACCGGAGGAAATCATATCGTCGACGATGATCAGATCCTTGCCCTCAACGCTCTCGCCAAGGAACTCGTGCTTGACAATGGGGTTACGGCCGTTGACGATCCGGGTGTAGTCACGGCGCTTGTAGAACATGCCGAGAGGCACACCGAGAACGGTGGAGTAGAAGATGCAGCGGGACATACCGCCCTCATCGGGGGAGATAACCATCATGTGATCGCGGTCAAAGTGCAGATTGGGAACGTTATTGACCATGGCCTTGATCATCTGGTATGCGGGCTGAACGTTTTCAAAGCCAGCCATGGGGATAGCGTTGTGCACGCGGCTGTCGTGGGCATCAAAGGTAATAATGTTGTCCACACCCATGGCAACCAGTTCCTGCAGAGCGACGGCGCAGTCCAGGCTTTCGCGGGCGCTGCGGCGATGCTGACGGCCCTCATAAAGCATGGGCATGATAACATTGATACGGCGGGCTTTACCGGCGGCGGCGCAGATGATGCGCTTGATGTCCTGATAATGATCGTCGGGACTCATGACGACCTCCTTACCGTACATACGGTAGGTAACGCCGTAATTGAAGGTATCGCAAAGGATAAAGAGATCCGTACCGCGGACGGATTGTTTGATGATACCCTTGCCCTCACCGGAACCGAAACGGGGGCAGGCAATGTCGATGCAATAATCATCCTTGACATAATCCGCAAACTCGGCGGTGTTGGGGATAGCGCCCTGCTCCATGGCCTGGCCGCGTGCACGGCTCAGATAGGCATTAACCTTTTCTGCGAGCTCCTCACAGCCGCGCATGGCAGCAATACTGAGTTCACCAACAGGTATCGCGTGAAGGCCCTCAACTTCGGTGGTTTCAACATTCATCTGCATACGAAAATTTCCTTTCCATACTTTTATCTCTCTGAAAACGCGGAATCCGCCCGCGGGAAAAACTCTTTTTACAGGATCAGCAGCTCCTTGGGGCAATCGGTGAGAATACGGCAGCCCTCCGGGGTGACAAGCGCCATGTCCTCAATCCGGACGCCGCACTTACCCTCCAGATAAATGCCGGGCTCCACGCTGACGATGGCACCGGCAGGCAGGATCTTGCCGGAATCGGAGGTAAAGGCGGCCTCGTGGATCTCAAGCCCGATCCCGTGGGACAGGCTGTGTCCGAAGTTGGGGCCGTAGCCCGCATCGGTGATGATTTTGCGTGCGCAGCCGTCAAAATCCGTATAGGAAACGCCGGCACGGAGCATATCCTCCGCTGCGAGCTGTGCCTCCAGGACAAGATCGTAGATACGGCGCATCTCCTCCGTGGCTTCCCCGACGGCAACGGTGCGGGTCATATCCGAGCCGTAGCCGTTGACGGTGACACCGAAATCAAAGGTAACGAAATCGCCGCGCTGCACACGTCTCTCTCCGGGAACAGCGTGGGGCCGGGAGGAATTCGGGCCGGAGGCCACGATGGGATCAAAGGACATTTGCTCCGCACCGAGTCGGTAGCAGATAGCAGCCAGCTGGCCGCGCAGCTCGATCTCGGATATGCCGGGGCGGATGCAGGGCAGGATCTGTTCCCAGGCACGCTCGGCGATGCGCTGAGCGCAAACGAGGGATTCGACCTCATTTTCGGTCTTGCACACCCGCAGATCGGATATGATATCTCCTGCGGGAACGAGCTCCGCAGAGAAGGCGTTCTTCCAGACGGCATAATCCGCAAAGGTCATGCGGTCGTCCTCAAAGCCGACGCGCTTTGCACCCCAGGCGGAAAGATGCGCCTCGGCGGCGGCACCGTAGCCGTCACGCTTTGCCACCATCTCCACAGAGAAGGCGGGACGGCAGCACTGGGCTGCCTCGATATAGCGGAAATCCGTCATAACGGCGGCTTTCTCCTTACCGACAAGCACCGCTCCGGCGCTGTCGGGCATCTGGGTCACGTAGCGGCGGGTGATATCATCGCAAACCAGCAGGGCATCCAGCCCGCGGGCGGCCATTTTTTCACGGATGGCCTTCAGATTACGCTCGATCATGGCGGTCAGGGTTTCCTTTCGCTTTTATTTTGCAGCCAGTGCCGCAAGGTACGCCGCCTGCATGCGGGCAGCATCCCGTGCCTGCGTGCCTGCGGATTCGCAGATAATGGTGGGGGTCCATCCCCGCAGCGCCAGTTCCTCGGCCAGCGGCTCAAAGAAGGGGCCGTACTGCTCCTCATCAAAGGTCAGGTGCCGCACCTCTCCCCCGGTGCTGTACTCGATGTGGGAGAAGTGGGAGTGGAAAATGCGGGCCTTCTGCTCACCCACACCCTCCGCAAGGCGGTCGAGGAGATCGGCAAAATCGGAACGGGTGGCGAGGATGCCGCCCTCCCGGGCATTGATATGACCAAAATCGACACAGGGAATAATGCGATCGGAGAGATTGCAGAAGGCGCAGATCTCTGACAGGGTGCCAAGCTGGTTCTGCTTGCCCATGGTCTCCGGGCAAAGCAGGATATGGGAAAAGCCGGCGGCATCCGCCGCATTGCGGGCCTCCGTCATGGTGATCAGCGCAAGCTCCATGGCCTCGTCCCTCGGCTTGCCCACCGGGGCACCGGGATGGATGACCACCCGGTTTCCGCCCATGGCATCCACAGCAGCACAGGACTCCAGAATATACCGGATGCTGTTCTCCCGCTTCTTCTCCTCCGGGGAGGCAAGGGAGATAAAATAGGGGGCGTGCAGCGACATCTGCACGCCGTGCTCCCGGGCTTTTTCGCCAAGAAGCGCGGCTTTGTCCGCGCCGATGTTGACACCGCGGCCACACTGGTACTCATAGGCATTGAGACCCATGGCTGCGAGATAGGCCGGGGCATCCAGAGAGGACTTGTGCCCCGCCCCGGCAAAGGCATCCTCATTGCCCGCAGGGCCAAAATGAATATTCATTTATCCTCCTTACGGCGGAAATAGGCCCGCCAGATGGGACGCTCCAAAAATCGTTTAACGGCGATAAATTTCGTAGCGCGGTTTCCGATAGGCTTAACCGCCGCCGTGCGAATACCTGCATTTTTACCGCAAAGGATATCCGTAAAGATCTGATCTCCCACGAGCAGCACCTCATCGGGCGTAATACCCATTCGTTCCACCGTGGCAAGCACGGCCCTGCGCAGAGGTTTTCTGGCGTGAGCGGTAAAATCCAGACCGTTGCGGTCACAGAAGGGGCGGGTACGCTCCTCGGAGTTGTTGGACAGAATGCAGAACCGGATCCCGGCTGCAGCAATTCGGTCCAGCCAGGCGCGGTATTCCGGCGCAAGTTCCTGACTGTCATGACAGGTCAGCGTATCGTCAAGATCGGAGATGATCGCACGGACCCCCTCCGCCTGAAGAAACTCCGGCGTAATATCATACGCGTGAGGAAAGTCGTAGGTGGGAAAAAAGCGGTCAAACATATATCGGCTCCGTAAAGTAACAAAGGCACATGTACTTGCATCCGTTTTCATACATGTGCTCGGACAAAAAACAGTATAAAACCTGCCCGTGCAGGCAGCTTGCCGCCGTCATATACGGGCAGATTAATTATACCATAGCGACACAGGAAAAAAAAGACCGTGTTCGCCGTTTTTTCATTTTTTTATCCGTTTTTACAGGGAGTATTTGCTTTAAAGATGCTGCGCGATGTATTCCTCCGCGGCCGTTACTGCAGCTGCGCCGTCCGCCACCGCCGTTACCACCTGCCGAAGATGTTTCGTGCGCAGATCACCCACCGCAAACACGCCGGGTATCGCCGTCCGCGTGTCTTCGCCGGCGATGATATAACCGCCTTCATCCAGCGCAAGCTGCCCGTTGAGGAATTCCGTGGCAGGCTTGCGGCCGATGCTGATAAACACACCGTCGCACGCGATTTCCCTTTCCTCGCCGCTTTGAAGATTCCGCAGGCGCACGCCTGTAAGGCGTCCCTCATGCAGAAGTTCCGTCACCGTGCTGTTCCAGCAAAGCTCCACATTCTCTGCCGCCACAAGCTGGCTATGATATATTTTTTCCGCGCGAAGGGTATCTCTCCGGTGTACAAGATAAACCTTTTTTGCAACTCTGGAAAGGAGCAGGGCGTCCGCCGCCGCGGTATTGCCGCCGCCGACCACGACCACCGTCTTTCCCCGGTAAAACATACCGTCGCAGGAGGCGCAGTAGCCAACACCGCGTCCAATCAGCTCCCGTTCCGCCGCAAGCCCCAGCTCCTTTGGATTTGCTCCGGTGGCGAGCACCACAGTTTTTCCGAAAACTTCACCGCTGTCCGTATAAATGACCTTGGGCTCTGCCGAAAGCTCCGCCGACAGCACCTCTGCGCTGCGGCTCACGGCACCGAAGCGCTCCGCCTGCCGTTTCATCTTATCGCCAAGCGTAAATCCGTCAATTCCTTCTTCAAATCCGGGATAGTTGTCGATCTGGTGGGTAAGGGCCATCTGTCCGCCTGCCGAAAGGCGTTCCAGCACAATCGCCTCCAGGCCTGCCCGGGCGGCATAAAGCGCCGCCGTGTATCCGCCGGGGCCGCCGCCGAGGATAACCATATCATAAATCTTTTTATCATTCATCATTTTTCGGGCTCCTTTCGTTTTTCCTGTTTTTAGTATACCGTCTTTTCTGTCTTTTTTCCGTGACACAGTCACAAAGGAGCAAAAAGTGCCGCAGGCGGATCGCCTGCGGCACTTTTAAGGATTGTTTTCCGTTTACACGGAGGTAAGGATTACTCCTCGACCTCGTAGAGCTTGACCAGACGGGTCAGCTTCTCGTACTTAGCCTTGGCAGTCTCCTCGGCCTTGCTGAAGAGGGCCTCAGCACGCTCGGGGAACTGGTTGGCAAGACGGTTGTAACGGTTCTCGGACTTGATGAAGTCGATGTAGCTTGCGGTGGGAGCCTTGGAATCGAGGGAGAACGGATTCTTGCCCTCGGCCTTCAGCGCCGGGTTGAAGCGGAACATCTGCCAGTAGCCGGCCTCGACAGCCTTCTTCATCTCGAGCTGGCAGTTCTGCATGGTGCCCTTGATACCGTGCATCTCGCAGGGAGCGTAGCCGATGATGATGGAGGGACCGTTGTAAGCCTCAGCCTCGGTGAGGGCCTTGAGCAGCTGGTTCATGTCAGCGCCCATAGCGACCTGAGCAACGTAGACGTAGCCGTAGGACATAGCGATCTCTGCGAGGTCCTTCTTGCCGATGGCCTTACCGGCAGCGGCAAACTGAGCGACCTGACCGATGTTGGAAGCCTTGGAGGCCTGACCACCGGTGTTGGAGTAAACCTCGGTGTCGAAGACCATGATGTTGACATCCTCGCCGGAGGCGATGACATGGTCCAGACCACCGAAGCCGATATCGTAGGCCCAACCGTCACCACCGAAGATCCAGACGGACTTCTTGGCAAGGTAAACCTACTCGGCGAGAATCTAGGGAGCCACAGGGCAGCCGGAAGCTGCAGCCTTCTCCAGCTCGGCAATGAGAGCCTCGGCAGCGGGTGCGTTCTTGGTGGAGCTGTCCTTGGTGTCAAGGAAGGCCTTGGCGGCAGCCTTGAACTCGTCGGAAGCCTTGTCGGAGGCCATCATTTCCTCAACGTAGCCGATCAGGCGGTTGCGGATGGTCTTCTGGCCGAGGTAAATACCCAGACCGTGCTCGGCGTTATCCTCGAAGAGGGAGTTGGCCCAGGCGGGACCCTTGCCGCTCTCGCGGTTGACGGTGTAGGGAGTTGCAGGTGCGGAACCACCCCAGATGGAGGAGCAGCCGGTGGCGTTGGAGATGTACATCTGCTCACCGAAGAGCTGGGTGATGAGACGTGCATAGGAGGTCTCGGCGCAGCCTGCGCAGGAGCCGGAGAACTCGAGGAGGGGCTGCTTGAACTGGGTGCCCTTGATGGTGTTGTTGATGAGCTCCTTCTTCTCGGAGACGTTGGCAACGGCGTAATCCCAGGGAGCCTGCTGGTCGGCCTGAGTAGCGGCGAGGACCATGTCGATGGCCTTCTTGTGGGTGCCGTCCTTGATGGCCTTGGCGGTGACGGGGCAAGCCTTCACGCAGAGGGTGCAGCCCATGCAGTCCGCGGGAGAGATGGCCATGGTGAACTTGTACTCGGTCTTGAGAACGGGCTTCGCGGTGAACTTGGTAGCCTCGGGTGCTGCAGCAGCCTCTTCAGCGGTCATAGCGAAGGGACGGATGGCAGCGTGGGGGCAAACGAAGGCGCAGTTGTTGCACTGGATGCAGTTCTCGGGGATCCAGGTGGGAACGTAGACGGCAACGCCGCGCTTCTCGGAGATGGTGGAACCCTGGGGGAAGGTACCGTCAACATAATCCTCGAAGGCAGAAACAGGCAGGCTGTCACCGGCCATGGCGTTCACGGGATTGACAACAGTGTTGACGAACTTCTCAAGGTCGGCTCTCTCGGAGGTGAAGGCAGCCTTGGGAGCATCGGGAGCACAGGTCTTCCATGCCTCGGGAACGTCCACAACGGTGTAGGCATCGGCACCGGCATCAATGGCGGCGTAGTTGAGGTCAACGATGGCCTGACCCTTCTTGATGTAGGACTTGTAGGCGGCCTTCTTCATGTACTCGATGGCCTCGTCCTTGGGCAGGATGTTTGCCAGGGAGAAGAAAGCGGACTGGAGAACGGTGTTCTTGACCTTGGCGTTACCGATCTGCTTGGTAGCGATGGTGGTAGCGTCGATGGTGATGAACTTGACGTTGTTGTTGGCGATGTAGGACTTGACGGCGGCGGGCAGGTTGGCATCCAGCTCGTCAGCGCTCCAGGCGCAGTCCAGCAGGAAGGTTCCGCCGGGCTTGACATCGGAGATCATGTCATACTTCTTGAGGTATGCGGAGT
>JAFQKV010000011.1 GCA_017414715.1 Clostridia bacterium | reverse complement strand
TCTTTGCGGCGGGCATATTACGACGTTCAATCCAGTCGAGAACTGTATCACGGCTAACGCCCAAATATTCCATAATCTCTTTCATTGAATACCAGCGTTCAAGGTTGTTATCCATGGTGAAACCCTCCGTTTTCACAAAAACACAATTTTACATCATATAGCATAACACAATTCTCAGTATTTTTCAAGGTTTAATAGGGGTTTATTCGGGATTGTTTCGAAAAAGTCATAAGTCGAACGGCAAAAGCAAAAAGGAGCATAGCTTATTCTATGCTCCTTAAAAATTGCAATATTGTGAGGGTTCAAATCTGTGTTGAGAAAAATATCTTTTTTATACGCGCAAACCGTAAACTAAAGTTTCACCTATAAAAACAGAAAAAACCCTGATAAAATCAGAGTTTTTCTGTGGCTATATCTTTTTTGTAGCCCTTTGATGGTGGAGGCGAGGGGAGGGGCTGCGTAGCAGCCCAGAAGCTCGGGGCGAGCCCTCGCTTCGGTCGGCTAAGAACAGTCACCAGACTGTTCTTTTAACGCCTCCCGCCCTTTCGGGATTCAACTCCCTCATGCTTTTACGCAAAATAGAAAAGAGCCCTGAAGGCTCTTTTTCTATTTTGGTGGAGGCGAGGGGAGTTGAACCCCTGTCCGAAGATCCATCCACACGGTTTTCTCCGAGCGCAGACGGTTATTGTGCCTTACGGCATTTCCCGGGCACCCGTGCGCAAGCCGTCACGCGCACAGGGCCGGTAGCTTCATCATACACGACGGGGGCAAAGCTTACCCCGCCGCGTTCACCGCGTTCATGACGCCCGGATCCACCGTTGCGGTACCGGTGGGCGGACGGCCGCCTAATTAGGCAGCGAGTGCGTAGTTGTTGTTACTTAATTTATAAGCTGCGGATTTTATAGCGGTCCCGCACCGCTGCTCGCTTGCCGGGTCTCAAAACCCCCGTCGAAACCGGTACGCCCCCGGATCCTACGCCAGTATATTATAGCACGAAGTGTCCGCCTTGACAAGCGGCGGATTTTTCTTGCATTGGGTCGGAAAAAGTGGTAACATATATAATATTCTGCAACAGAAAAGAGCGAAACGGTTTTACTATGATCATTGACTCTCACGTTCACATTTATCCGGATAAGATCGCAAGCAAGGCCGCCCAGACCATCGGCGAGTTTTATAACATCACGATGGATTACGACGGCACGGTGGAGCATCTTCTGCAGGTGGGGAATGCCGCCGGCGTTGATCGTTTCCTTGTTCATTCCGTGGCAACGACTCCGGCGCAGGTCTCCCGCATCAACGATTATATCATCGGTGAGGTGGCGGCGCACGCCGACCGCTTTATCGGCTTTGCTACCATGCATCCCGATATGGAGGACCCGGATGCAGAGTTTGCCCGCTGTATGGATGCAGGTCTGCACGGCATCAAGCTGCATCCGGATTTTCAGAAATTTGCCATTGATGATGCAAAAATGGATCGTATCTACGGGCTTGCGCAGGGCGTTTGTCCCATCCTATTCCATACGGGAGATAAGCGGTATGCCTTCTCAAATCCCGTCAGGGTGAGACCTGTGCTGGAAAAGTTCCCCCGCCTGCAGCTCATCTGTGCCCATTTCGGCGGCTATTCCGAGTGGGAGGATGTTCGGCGCGCCTATGACGGACTGGAGGTCTGGGTGGATACCTCCAGCGCCTTTTTTGAGCTGGATGCAGAGGAGGCCAAAAACCTGATCGGCTTTTTCGGCGAGGATCACGTGCTCTTCGGCAGCGACTATCCCATGTGGAACGCCGCCGACGAGATCCGCAATATCAAGAGCCTCGGCCTTGCGCCGGAGACGGAAGAAAAGATCTTCTCCGGAAACCTGCTGAATCTGCTGAAACTGTAAAAATAACGGGCATCGACGAAAATCGATGCCCGTTTTGCTTATTTTTTGTCTGCGATATACTTTGCGGCGGAAAGAATTCCGATCTTTCCGGCCTCATAGGTCAGGCCACCCTGCATATAAACGGTGTAGGGGGCGCGGATGGGGCCGTCAGCGGAGAGCTCGATGGATGCGCCCTGCACGAAGGCACCCGCCGCCATGATGACGGGGTCGGCATAGCCGGGCATGGCCCAGGGCTCGGGGGCGGCAAAGCTGTCCACGGGGCTGCCCTCCTGAATGCCCCGGCAGAAGGCAATGAGGGGCTCCGGGGCACCGAAGGTGATGGTCTGGATGATGTCGGAGCGTGGGGTATCGTAGGCGGGGGCGGAATCAAAGCCCATCAGCTCGTAAAGCCGTGCTGCAAAAACAGCGGTCTTGACCGCCTGGGCGGTGATGTGGGGGGCCATGAAGAAGCCCTGGTAGAGATCGCGGTAGCCCGCCGGGTTTGCGCCGACCTCGGCACCAATGCCGGGAACGGAGAGCCGCGCCGCACAGAGCCGGACGTATTTTTCCTTACCGGCGATATAGCCGCCGGCGGGAGCCATGCCGCCGCCGGGGTTTTTGATGAGAGAGCCGCACATGAGGTCTGCGCCGAGGGCACAGGGCTCGACGGTTTCACAGAATTCGCCGTAGCAGTTATCGACGATGGTCACCGTGTCGGGCGAGGCCGCCTTGACGGTGGCGCAGATGCGGCCGATCTCGGCCACGGTCAGCGTCCGGCGCTGGGAATAGCCGCGGGAACGCTGGATGATGACCGCCTTGGGGCAAAGCTCACCAACAGTTTTGGAAAGTGCGGCGATATATTCCTCAAAATCCGGCAGAAAAGCCTGCTCGGCATAGGAAACGCCCCATTCCGCAAGGCTTCCCTCGCCGTCCCGGCCGCTGATGACATCGGCAAGGGTATCGTAGGGGGCATCCACGGCGGAGAGCAGGGTGTCACCGGGGCGCAGGATGCCGTAGAGTGCCGTGGCAATGGTGTGGGTGCCGTTGAAAAAATGCAGGCGTACCAGCGCGGCCTCCGCGCCGAAGGTGCGGGCGTAAATACGGTCGAGCTTGTCGCGGCCGACATCGTCGTAGCCGTAACCGGTGGTGGCGGTGAAATCGGCCAGCGCCACCCGCTCCTCGCGGAAGGCATCCAGCACCTTTTCGGTATTTTTTGCGGCAACGGCATCGATGCGGGCAAAGGCTTCCCGGCAATCGGCCTCTGCCACGGCGGCGAGGAGTTGCAGATCCATTATATAAATCTTCCTTTTGATTGTGAAATTACCGGTATTATACCAAAAAAAGAGAAACAATTCAACTGCTGTAAAGAGATATAAAAACAGGTGCCGGAAATTCCGGCACCCGATGGGTTTATTTATCCAATACCGTAAGGATCTGGCTGCAAATATCCTTCATTCCCTGGATGGAAGGATGGCCGCACTTCTTTTCAACGTTTACAAGCTGCAGGAAGCTTACGCCGTAGTGCGCGGCGATCTCGCGCATGCCCTCCTGTACGGCCTCGCGGATATCGCTGTTTGAGATGCAAAGGATTTTTGCATTAGGCAGGATCTCCTGCACCTCGGCGATCATGTAGGCAATGGCAGGAAGGATGGTGTGCAGGTCTTCCTTCGTCCAGTCGGAGAACTGCAGTGTCCCCGTGGGAACGCCTGCCCAACTGTCGTTGGTGCCGCCAAAGATGATAACGGAATCGATGCGGTTTTCCTCGAAAAAGCCCTCGGCCTTCAGCTTGCGAAGACGGTAGATAAAGGAGCTGCTCTCTGAGCAGTCGACCCCGTTGTAGCCGGTGTAGCAGATGGTAGAGCCGGACCAGCTGTCGTTACGGACAAGGTTTGCGCCGGTGGCGGCGGCAAGCAGCTGCCACCAGGTTTCCTCCGGGCGAGACACGTCCATCTCCGGCCGTCCCCCGTAAATGTAGTAGGGAATATAACCCTCGGGGATGAACCCTTCAAAGGTGGAATAGCTGTCACCGAAGATGAGAAGATTACCGGGATTCATATAAAACTCCTTTCGAGAATGACTGCAAGACGACAAATGGTTTACCAAACAGAAAAAAGCGGAGTACCGGTCGCTGCAGTATAGCTGGAAAAGCGGGAACAAAAACAGAACGGATGGGGAATGCGGTATCAAATACGCAGGAAAAGGCAACCCGTTTCGGACCGTTTTACGAACTGACAATACTATAGCAGAAAACAACCGGATATGCAAGTGAATAAAAAATTCTTAAAGCAAAGGGCAAGGAGGTCCTGAAGGGATCAAGACCTCCTTGCGATTTGAAAAATGAAGTTAGGCCCGCGAAAGTACGACACATGCCCAGTCCCGAGCCTTGAGGCAGGGAAGATCAAGACGGTTTCCGCAAACGGTGGGATCGCAGTGAATGGCTTCCTTAAGCGTATAGTTTCCGGTAAGGAAGATCTCCGGAGAGGCAAGGTCGGTATCTCCGTCATTGATGAGCATGAGCGCAAGCTCTCCTCCGTCGGGACTTTCCGAGATGAGGGGATAGATGCCCGGCGCATAAGGAATCCCGGGGCAGAGGGCGCGCAGGGTATCGGAAACGTCGGGGACCTCGGCAAAATCAAGCTCCAGGGCATCCAGCGGCAGCTCGGTGTGGGCGATGCCGCGCTCCCGCAGAATGGAGGCAGCGGTGCGGTCGCAAACGATGAGGGAGAAGGCGGGATCGTCCGGCAGATGGCGGGCATCCTCACCGAAAACGAGGGTGGGCCCCCCACCCTCATAGCGGGTGGGGATGCCGAGGGCAGCGGCAAGAGATCCGGCATGGGACTGAGTCAGCCACTGCATGATCTGGGAGGGACGGAGCTGCTCCGTAGGCAGGAATGCATCGCGCACCTTGTGCTCGGCGGAGAACACACGCCAACCGACGGCGGACTTGCCGGCAAAGGCAGCGGTGATCCGCTCGTCATAGGGAAGGTTTTCCAGATGGGCGTTGAAATATCCGATGCGGCTGGAGCTGTGGTCGGGGAAAAGGGTGATGTATTTCAGCCGGGTGACGCGGCCCTGGGTCAGCATGGCCTTGTCATAAAGCTCCGTGTCACAGGGAGGAACGACGTCAACCTCGCGGGGGTGGGGATCGTTTTCGTCCAGCAGCTCAAAATCGGTATCCTTGAGCCACGCGGTCTGCATCCGCACGAATTCCAGCACGCCGGAAAGCCGCTGGTTCTTGGCGCGCCAGGCGTGACGGGCCCAGTAGGTGGCACCGGACAGGCGCAGATAGGGGCGGTTGCCCTCGCCGGCGAGAAGCCGTACAAGCTCCCTCATGTCAAATCCGTCGAGATCATAGTGGGTATAGCTGGCACACAGTCCCATGCGGACGGTGGGATCAACGGAATCCACCGCCCGGCGAAGTCTGCGGCAAAAATCCATGACGGTCTCGCCGGTGAGATCCATCCAGGCGGTGCGCTCGGGGGAGGGTGCGCCGGAAAAGAGGGCGCGGATCTCCTCCCGGGTCCATTCCCGCCCGGTGCGCTCGGCAAAAAGCCTGAGATGCTTATCGCAGCTGCAGGTCAGGCCCGGGCGGACGGAAAGAACAAGGTCGTCATCAAGGAGAATAAGACGTGCGCCGGCGCGGACAAAATCGATCATATTCTGCTCAAGGAATTGCGTGAATTTCTCATCCAGCACACAAACGGCATCGGAGGTGGAGCCGCTGTAGGAGGTCACGCGGACACAATCACCGAATTTGCGGTGAAAATCCTCGTTGCGCACATCTCCCCAGCCCAGCGTGGTGGTCCAGATGCCGGGGTCAAAGCCTTCCTCACGCAGACGGGCAAGATATTCTTTGGTATGGGAATAAATCTCCTCCCGTTCGGCTGCATCGTCGAAGATCTCCAGCACGTCCATCAGCACGCGGTCGACACCGGCGGTGCGAAAATCGGCAATGTGCATATCCATGGTCGCATACGAGCGGCATAGGGAAATGGGAACGGTCAGCATGGTGTGTATCCTCCTGGCAGGGCGGCGTATTTGTGAGATAAATATAACACGGCAAAGCAAAATTGTAAATAGGCGGTCCACTAAAAAAGAAGGTGGTTGCGGCTTGCGGAAAATGTGTTATAATAAAGATGTATCCCTTTAAGATCTTCCGCCGCAAAGGAGAAAACATATGCAGCTGAAAAAGATTTACGAAACCTTCCGAAAGCCCGGCGTGGAGTGGCGCGGAAAGCCCTTCTGGAGCTGGAACGGCGAGCTGAAGTCCGGGGAGCTCATCCGTCAGGCGGATATTCTCGGAAAGATGGGCTTTGGCGGCTATTTCATGCACTCCCGCTGCGGTCTCATTACCGAGTATCTTGGGGACGAATGGTTTCAGGTGACCAACGACGTGGCCGATTTCTCCGAAAAGGCGGGGCTGGAGGCCTGGCTTTACGATGAGGACCGCTGGCCCAGCGGATCCGCCGGCGGCAAGGTGACGGAGGATCCTACCCTGCGGCAGAAGGCGCTCTATCTCTATGAGAGCGATCCGGAAGGATTTGCATTTGATGATGAGATCCTTTTTGCCTTTGCCGCCACAGTCATGGAGGACGGCATTTCCATCGGCGGCTACCGCCCCATTGCAGCGGGAGACGATCTGTCCGCCGCCTTTGAGGGCCTTGGCGAGGGAAAGCCCAAGGTGCTTTCCTTCAAGGTTGTCTATGATGCTCCGGATTCCAACTACAACGGCAACACCTATATCGATACCATGAAGCCCGCCGCCGTGGAGCGGTTTATCGAGCTGACCCACGAGCAGTACCGCGCCCGCTGCGGGGACCGTCTCGGCAGCTCTGTCAAAGGTATTTTTACCGATGAGCCTCTGCGCGGCTATGCCATGTCCAATCTAAAGGAGCGGGACGGCGTGCGCTCGGTATCCATTTTCTATACCGACGATATCTTTGAGGAATTTCTCACCCGCTACGGCTACGATGCCCGCCCCCGTCTGCCGGAGATCTTCTACCGTCTTGGCGGCGAGCCCGTCAGCCCCGTGCGTATCGATTATTTTGACCTTGGCTGCAATCTCTTTGATGAGCGCTTCATGGCCCGTGTCAACGCATGGTGTGAGGAGAACAACATGGTCTTTACCGGCCACGTGCTCCACGAGGATTCCCTGACCTTCCAGGCGGTGCCCAACGGCTCTCTTATGCGCAACTATCTGAACATGGGCATGCCGGGCGTTGACCTGCTCGGCAACTCCAACAATGCCTACTGGACGGTCAAGCAGCTTTCCTCCGTCTGCCGCCAGTTTGGCAAGAAATGGATGCTCTCCGAGCTCTACGGCTGCACCGGCTGGGAGTTCTCCTTCCGGGATCATAAGGCCGTGGGCAACTGGCAGGCGCTCTTTGGCATCAACGTGCGCTGTCCGCATCTTTCCTGGTATACCATGGAGGGCGAATGCAAGCGCGATTATCCCGCAAGCATCTCCTTCCAGTCCCCCTACTGGAAGGATTACGAGCTGGTGGAGACCTATTTTGCCCGTCTCGGCGTGCTGCTTGCCGAGGGTGAGCCGGTGTGCGATACGCTGGTGCTCAATCCCATCGAAAGTGCCTGGGGCATTGCAAACCTTGCCTGGGCAGAGTGGATCAAGCCCGTCCGTGAGGACATTCAGGCGCTGGAGAAGCAGTACAACCGTACCTTCCGGCAGCTTGCCGGTGCCCGTGTGGACTTTGACTACGGTGAAGAGCAGATCATGGCGCAGCACGGCCGCGTGGAGGACGGATACCTGCATATCGGCAAGGGCCGCTACCGCCGTGTGGTCATCTCCGGCACGGTGACGGTGCGTCCCACCACCCTGAAGCTTCTACGTGAGCTTCTGTCCGCCGGCGGCGAGATCATCTTTGTGGATGAGCTTCCCGGCTATGTGGGAGGTATTCCCTCGGACGAGGTCCGTGCCCTGAAAAATGAGAAGAATGTGCGCTGCGTGGCACTTTCCGAGCTTGGTGCGACCCTTGCGGCGGACGATTGCTGCCCCATCCGTTCCGATGCCGGTGATTTGATCTATGCCCAGACCCGCCGGGTGGGCGATACCTATATTTCGCTATTGCTCAACCGTGACCGGGAAGCTTCTGCGGAGTTTACCCTTTCTGCCGATCTGCCCGCCGGCTGGCAGGTGCAGATCTGGGATGCGGAGACGGGTGCGCGTTATGCGCATCCTGCAAAGGAACTCTCCTTCGGCGTGAAGCTGGCTCCCTCGGAGATGCTTTGTCTCGTCTTTACTCCGCAGGCAGAGAGTCTTCCGGAGCGGGACTGCCTGCCTGCAAGCGTGAGCGGCATTCTTTCGGAGGGAGAGTTTGCCTATACCCTGGAAGAGCCCAACGTCTGCGTGCTGGACTATGCCCGCTATACCCTTGACGGCGAGGCGGAGCAAAGTGCGTTGATGGAAATTCTGAAGCTTGATCGCCATCTGCGGGATCGGCTGGGAATGGAGTACCGCGGCGGTGCCATGCTGCAGCCCTGGTTTGCAAAGAAGCTTTATTCCGAGCCTCGCGGACGGGTCCGGGTGGAATATCCCTTCCGGGTGGAGACCCTGCCAGAAGGTAAGGTCTGGCTTGCCGCCGAACGCCCGGAATTCGGCACCTATGCCGTCAACGGACAGCCCCTTTCCTACACATCTTTGGACGACTGGTGGGTGGACAATGCCTTCATCCGCATGGAGATCCCCGAAGGCGTGTTGATAATGGGGGAGAACACCGTTTCTCTTGAGGTGGATTACCGACAGATCACCAATCTGGAGGCCGTTTATCTGCTCGGCGATTTCGGCGTCCGTGCCGAGGCCGGCGCATCGGCTTTGATCGCTCCGGCAAAGACAGTATCCCTTTCGGATATGGCTGCGCGGGAGCTACCCTTCTATTCCGGCCGCGTGACGGTGGAGATCCCCCCGGAGGTCTACCTTTCCAGGGTCAATGCCGATGCGGAGCGGATATATGTCCGGATCCCCGAATTTTCTGGCGTGCTGGTGACCGTCGGCTACGGCGATACCGAGCACCGCATCGCATGGGAGCCCTTTACGGCGGAGATCACCGAGGCCGTGCGAAAGAAGCTTCCTCTGCGGGTGACGCTGGTCAACAGTCGCCGAAACTCCTTCGGCCCGCTGCACATTTATCCCGTGCGCCGCACCTCCTACGGTCCCTATTCCTTCACAACGGGAGGACAGGGCTGGCAGGATGCATACTCCTTTGTGGAGGCAAAGATCGGCAATATCACCTTCCTCTGCAAATAAAAAAACAAGAGCGGATATCCGAGGATATCCGCTCTTGACGTTTGTGCTTCGTCAGGGACGGAGGCCGAGACCGCCCTCAAGGGTGATGGTCTCGCCGGTCATGTATTTGAAATCGGGATGGGCAAGCTGCACGCAGACACGGCCGATATGCTCCTCGGGATCGCCGAAGAAGCCCATGGGAGGCGTGTGCACGTTCTTTTCAAAGGCATCGGGATAGGCTTTTTGGAAGTTTTCCAGCTGGGCAGTCCATGCGAGCGGGCAGATGACGTTGACATTGATGCCGTCGCGGCTCCACTCGGTGGCAGCCACGCGGGTGAGACCGCGGATGCCTTCCTTTGCCGCGGCATAGGCGCACTGGCCGTAATTGCCGAAGAGACCGGCACCGGAGGCAAAGTTGATGACGGATCCCTTGGATTCCTTAAGATACGGGTAGCAGGCCTGCATGTAATAGAAGGCGGCGTAGAGACCGGAATAGACGGCAAGATCAAACTGCTCGGTGGTGTGGTCGGCCAGCGTCACGCCGGAGGCAGAGGCCTGGGCGTTGTTGATGAGCACGTCAATACCGCCGAAGGCAGAAACGGTCTCATCCACCACACGCTTGACGGTGGCGGCATTATCCTCGCCGGCGGCAATGTCCGCAGCAACGGGGAGGACACGGATCCCGTAGAGCTTTTCCAGCTCATCCTTGGCATCCTGCAGCTTCTGTACGTTGCGGCCGGTGATGACGATGTTCGCGCCTTCCTTTGCATAGGCATGAGCGATGCCGTAACCGATGGAGCCGGGGCGTCCATCAGAGAGAACGGCGCGTCCGCCGCCCGTGATAATAACGGTTTTTCCGCTGAGATGACCCATGGATTTGATCCTCCCGTATGTTTTTTTGAGTTTATACCTACAGTATATCACAAAGCCGCCCTGCCGACAAGCGGTCGGTGCAAAAAAAGCGCAGATGCGCATCCGCATCTGCGCTTTTGCATGTGGATTCAGGAATTGAGAAGCTCGTGGTAGCGTTCCAGCTGTTTTTTGCTCGGCTGAAAGCCGAGATCCATGCTGGGGGAGATGGTGGGCTCTGCACCGTCGGCACCGGGGAAGGGGGAAAGACGGTCGTTTTCGTACTGAACACGGCAGGCCTCGTCATGGAAATCGGGAACCTCAAAGGAGGCACCGCCGGCAAGGGCGGAGCGGTGGGCGAGGATGGCCACGGAGGACATGGTGACGGCGGAATGGAGATCGAAGGGATGCTCCGGCTGATGGCCTTCGCGGATGCAGTTGACGAACATGCGGATGGTGAGATAGTCGCCGCCGCCGTGACCGCTCTTGAGGATGAACTCCTCATCGGGATCGTTCCAGGAGGGCTCGTAGAGGTTGTTTTCCTCCATACCCTCGGGCTTGGACCAGGAATTGTAGCGGAGCATGATCTTATTTCCCATGCCTCGGAGGTTTTCAACCTGTCCCTCCGTGCCGCAGACGCGGTAGGTGTTGCCGTGGGCACCGAAATGCGCACAGCCGCAGACGCGGAAAATGGAGCCGTCGTCATTCTGGGTGGTGATGATGGAGGTGTTGTCACCGCCGATGTGGGTTGCGGTGGGATAATCGTCAGGAAGGGTGGTGGAGGCAACGAAAGCGCTGACACGCCTCGGCGTTGCGCCGGTGGCCCACATCACGGGGCCGAGGGAATGGGTGATGTAGTAGGTGCTGGGACAGTAGTTGCGCCAGTGTCCCTCAAAATAGTTATAGCGCTTGCGGAAGGCGGCGTCTGCGGGGCTGACGGGATGAACGTATTCACCCTCGGCAAACAGAAGCTTTCCAAGCGTGCCGCCGTCGCAGATGCGCTTGATCTCGCGGTTGGTCCGCATCTGGGGATAGTTTTCCGCGAGCATATAGATGCTCCTGCTTTTCTCGTGTGCGCGGATGAGCTCGACGCCCTCGGCCATAGTACCGTTGGAAATGCACTCGGAGTAGACGTGGATGTTCCTCTCAAAGCACTTGATGGCATAGGGAGCGTGCTCGTGGAAATAGTTTGCCAGGATGACGGCATCCATGGGGTGCTCAATAAAAGCATCAAAGTCCGTATAGGTCGCAATGCCGTTGCCGAGCTTTTCGGCAGCCTCTGCGAGCTTATCCTCGCGGGAATCGCAGAGGGCGACGATGTCGCAGCCGTTGAGCATGAAGTCCCGGGCGAGATCCTTTCCGCGTCCGACACCGAAAATGCCGATCTTCAAATTTGTCATAATCTTTACCTCCCGTTATACCCCGCAGAATCGTCAGGGTGACTGGATTTACAGGTTCAGTATACCAAACTGCATCGGATATAACAATGGGAAAAATCCATGGATTTATTTGAAATGGTTAGACAGGCTCTTGCTTTTTTTGAATAAAAGGGGTATAGTAATCCCGGAAAGAGAAGTGAGACGTATGTTGGATAACAACATCTGTAAATTTATCATGTCCGGAGTGGAGTCGGGACTGTCTGTTTCCTGCTTTGTGCAGGAGGGGAATCCCGAGGCTATGCGGGCAAAAACCGTGCTGCCAACGCATCGGATATCCCTCGTTTCCCGCGGCGGCGGAAGCTTTGTGATCAATGGGGCGGTGTACCCTTTTTCTGTCGGCGATGTGGTATTTGCCTTCCGGGGGGAGGAGATATACACGGAGTCGGAGGGCTGCGAGTTTATGTATATCCAGTTTGAAGGAGCCCGTGCAGACGAGCTGTTTCTCCGTTTTGACATCCGTCCGGGCAACCGGATCTTCTGTGCCTTTGACGGCCTCCTTCCCCTCTGGAAGGAGAGCCTTTCCCGCGCCAATGGGCAAACCACCGATCTGGTGGCAGAAAGCATGCTTTTATATACCTTTTCGCGGCTGACTCCGGCGAGTACGGAGAAGGACGGACTGCTTTATCAGCTGCTCGGACAGATCGAGAAGAAGTTCAACGATCCGGAACTGACCCTCGGACGCATCGCGGAGGAACTCGCCTATAATCCCAAATACGTATCCCACCTCTTTAAGGAGGGAATGGGCATCGGCTTTACGGAGTATCTGCGCATCATGCGCATCCGCTATGCAGTGTCCCTCTTTGATCATGGGCTCGATTCGGTGCGGAACGTAGCCTTGCTCTCGGGCTTTTCCGATCCGCTCTACTTTTCCACCGTGTTCAAAAGAGAAGTGGGGGTATCACCGCGGGAATACATTGCGGGAAAGAAATGAAGGACAACCCCGGCGGGAGCGGCGAATGCTCTGAAAACGGGCAAACCGAAAACACAGCAGTTTTGCGGCATCCGTCAGACGGGATCGGCTGAATAAAGCCTGCGATGCTTGGTTTGATAACCGGGCATCGCTTCTTTTTTTGCCTGCGGAAAGCTTTCGCAGAGTCATGATTGGAAACGCATTTTGAGAAAGCCATATATGAACTGTTTTTTGGATAAATATATCACCGAGCATGCTGGGAACGGCATCATTATCGTGCTTGGTTACGTCTTCCATGCCGCGAGGCGCGGATTTGCTGCGATGGCCGGAGATGCGTTTCTGTACCGAAAATCCGGGCCCCTGCTCTGCACAATAGTTGTAGATCGCGCGCACAAGGTCGCCCTCGTATCCGCGCGCCTCCACGCGTCGCCGCAGCTCCAGATATACATAGATCAGCTGCTGCCCCAGGCAGATGCCGAGATACTTCTTGCCGTGGGTGAGCGCATGGTGAATGATCTGAAAATGATAGGGATAGAATTCCGCACCGCCCTGCACGACAAAAGCATCGCAGAGATCCAAAGCCTCCTCGGTCAGCAGGTTGTCTGCAGGCGCAAGGCCAAAGGGGATGCCGCCGGCCTCGACGATACGCTTGATGTAATTGTTGCCGAGCTTATAGCAGTCCGCCATACAGCTTTTGTCGGCATCGCCGATGAAGGATGCCGGCGCAATTCCAATCACTTTTTTCACAAAGATCCCTGCCTTAAAACACTTTTCGTTCATTTTATCACAAATGTGCATGGCTTTCTATATAATAAGCCGCTTTCGGAGAGAAGCAGGCAGGTTTCCTGCGATAAGCACGGATGAATTTATAAAATTTTGCAGGCACTGTCGAAAATGTATAAAAAATATGCTATAATACATAAAATGGCAGTTTGTGCCGATACGCCCATTTCGTATAACGGAGAGTATCATGGATAAATTGTTGAATGCGGTAAAGGATTTTTCGGTTATCAAAAGGTATCTGGAAGCCATCAACCAGACGACGGATGACTTTCTGTATATGTACGATATCCCGAATGACCGGCTGCAGTTTTTCGGTCACATTCATGAATCCTTCAAGGTCTGCAGCGCGCAGCACGGCGAGAGATCCTTTGAGGATTGTCTTGCTATCGTGCATCCGGCAGACCGCGGCAGGCTATGCGCCGAGGTGGAGGAGCTCCGCCGGGGGGCAAGGGATGCGCACGATCACGATTTCCGGCTGTTCAATATACGTGGCGAAACCGTTTGGGTCAACTCCCGCGGCAAGGTCCTTCATGATGAAAACGGCGCGCCGTACGTGCTGATCGGCCGCCTGTCCGAGGAGGCTCTGCGGCACCTCTTCAATCCCCTGACGGGGCTGTGGAACAAGGAAAAGCTGCGTTCGGACCTGGATGGCAAAATGGCAGGCAAGGGATGGCTGATGCTGCTCGGGATCCCCGCCCTTGCAAGCCTGAATCTGCGGCACGGCAGAGAATTTGGCGACGAGCTGCTTCGCGAAATGGCAGATATTCTCGAGGCAATCGACGGTATCGAGGAATCCTACCATGTTATGAACAATCATTTTGCCGTCATTGTCCGTGAGTGTGAACCCGCAGAAGTTGAGAGCATATACGGACAGATCTGCAGCAGGATGGATGAAAAATGTTCCGTTTTTGCGGGCGCTGTACCCATTGACAGCACCGTATTCGGCAGCGTGTCGCAGCTGATCGATTCCGCCAATGTGACGCTGCAGGATGCGGTACAGGATATGGTAGGACGGATCGTGTTTTTCTCGGCGGACGATATTGCGCAGAAGATCAGCGAGCTTTCGCTGCTTGAAGAACTCAAGGAGAGCGTGCAGAATAACTTTGAGGGCTTTGAAATCTGTTATCAGCCGCAGCTCAAACGGGGAAATTACGGGCTTCACGGTACTGAGGCACTGCTGCGATACAATTCCAAAGAACGCGGGCGGGTTTTTCCGGATGAATTCATACCCGTGCTGGAGCATTCCGGACTGATTGACCCTGTAGGTCAGTGGGTGTTGGAGCAGGCGCTGGCCCAGTGCCGTGTTTGGCGTGAGAAAATCCCCGATCTCCGGGTCGCGGTGAATTTCTCACTGCGCCAATTTGAGGACGGCAGACTGGGCGAGAAAATCGTTGCGGCATTGGAAAAGACACGGCTGCCGGGCAGTGCGCTGACGGTAGAGCTCACCGAGTCGCTGCAGCTCAACGTAAACCCGCACTTTGTGAATCTGATCCGTTTCATCAAATCCTACGGTGTGCAGTTCTCTATTGACGATTTCGGTACCGGTTATTCCAATCTTGCCTATTTGAAGGATCTGGATGTGGATGAGATCAAGATCGACCGCAGTTTTGTCAGCAATATCGAGAAGGACACCTACAATTACCGCCTGATTTGCAATATTCTGGAATTTGCCTCGGCAAATTCCATCCATACCTGCTGTGAGGGCGTGGAAACGTCCAAGGAGCTGTCCATTCTGGAACAGCTGCAGCCCGACATTTTTCAGGGATATCTCTTTGAGCCTCCGTGTACTGCGTTGGAAATCGAGTGCAAGTATCTGCGGGAAACCGCCGAAGAATATAAGGAAAGACTGGCTGCCATGGCGGAGCTCTGCCGTTATGTGGAAAAATACGGTGCCATTCATTTTAACCCCGAAAATATTCTGCGGGAGAACCGTATCGGATTGTGGACGCTGCGCATCGACAGGGAAGAGAACCGCTTTGAACTGCACGCAAACGACGTGATGGCGCAGGCTCTGGGGCTTTCCGAAAAGCTGTCTCCCACGGAGTGCTATGACTATTGGAAAAACCGCATCTGTTCTTACCACGCGAAAATGGTCAGCGATGACATCTACACCATGATCAAGGACAACCGGGCGGTTGAGACGGAATATGCCTGGGAGCATCCGTCCATGGGTGTGGTTCGGGTGCGCAGCAGCGGAATCCGCGTGCAGGACATCGGCGGCATGGTGGTGCTCGAAGGCTACCACCGTATTCTGAACTGACCGTCGGCCGGCGGACAAAGAGGACGGGACCGGATACGGATCCTGAATAAGGAATCATGCAAAAAAGCGATAAAATGAATGTAAAAAATCCTTGGGAACGTTCCCAAGGATTTTTTAACCTTAAAGCGTAAGCGAGTTTGGCACCGTGAAACCCTGCCGAAAGACTTTTTCGCGA
>JAFQKV010000010.1 GCA_017414715.1 Clostridia bacterium | reverse complement strand
GCTTCTGACGAACCTTGTTTGCCTTCTCAGCAATACCGATAGCACCTTCAGCAGCAGCGAATGACTCGTGGCCTGCGAGGAATGCGAAGCACTCTGTATCCTCTTCGAGAAGCATCTTGCCGAGATTACCGTGACCGAGACCTACCTTACGCTGGTCAGCAACTGAACCGGGAATACAGAAAGCCTGGAGACCTTCACCGATAGCCTTGGCAGCCTCGGCAGCGGTAGCAGCACCCTTCTTGAGGGCGATGGCGGCGCCGACACAGTAGGCCCATGCGGCGTTCTCAAAGGCGATGGGCTGGATGCCCTTCACGATGTCATAGGGATCAAAGCCGGCTTCCTTGCAGATCTCGCGGCAGGCTTCAACACTCTCGATTCCGTACTGAGCCAGGACGGAATTGATCTTACCGATTCTTCTTTCGTAGCTTTCAAACAGAGCCATTATTCAATTCCTCCTTTTTCTTATTCGTGACGGGGATCGATGTACTTGACAGCTGCATCCCACTGGCCGTAGTGACCCTTTGCCTTCTCCATTGCGGTGTTGGCATCGTCACCCTTCTTGATGAAGTCCATCATCTTGCCCATGTGGATGAACTCGTAACCGATAACCTCGTTGTCGGCGTTGAGAGCCATACGGGTGCAGTAACCCTCAGCCATCTCGAGATAGCGGGGGCCCTTCTCACGGGTGGCAAACATGGTGCCGACCTGGGAGCGAAGACCCTTACCGAGGTCCTCGAGGGAAGCGCCGACTGCAAGACCGTCCTCGGAGAAGGCGGACTGGGTGCGGCCGTAAACGATCTGGAGGAAGAGCTCGCGCATTGCGGTGTTGATGGCATCGCAGACGAGGTCAGTGTTGAGAGCCTCAAGGATGGTCTTGCCGACGAGGATCTCGGAAGCCATAGCGGCGGAGTGGGTCATACCGGAGCAGCCGAGGGTCTCTACGAGAGCTTCCTCGATGATGCCGTTCTTGACGTTGAGGGTCAGCTTGCAGGCACCCTGCTGGGGAGCACACCAGCCCACGCCGTGGGTAAAGCCGTTGATGTCGCCGATTTCTTTGACCTGGGTCCAGAGACCTTCCTGGGGAATGGGAGCCGGACCGTGATATGCACCCTTGGCGACCGGGCACATATGCTGGACTTCTGCGGAGTAGATCATTTCAATCCAAACCTTTCTTAAAGTGTTCTATGCGAAAACGGCAGATGCCGAAACGCTTATATTGTTGTGTCACTCGGCAACAGAAACGTTTGCATCGGTGACGATGATGAGATGCCGGGGACATACGCCTGCGCACTTGCCGCAGGAGGTGCAAAGTGTGTAATCAATTCTTGCTAGGTTGTTTTCCACCGTGATAGCACCGCTGGGACAGGCTTTTGCACATATCTTACATCCGATACAGCCGGTGGAGCATAAATTGCGTGTTACACCGCCGGTGGACTGGGACATGCATGAGATGAGGGTGGTCGCATCCTTTGGAATGAGCTTGATGATATGCTTGGGGCAGGTGTCGACACAGAGACCGCAGCAGATGCATTTGTCCGGATCAACAACGGCAACGCCGTTTTTGATGGAGATGGCACCCTTGGGACATGCGCGCACGCAGGATCCAAGACCGAGGCAGCCAAACTCACAGGAGAGGGGGCCGCCGGCGATGCTTGCTGCGGCAAGGCAGTCTTCAATGCCGATGTAATGGAATTTTCGTTCAGAATGGATGCCGCCGCTGCAGCAGACCACGGCGCGGCCGGTAATGGGAGGCGCCGTCAGATCCTTGCCTGTGATCTCAGCGATCTTTTTGGCGGCTTCCTCGCCGCCGACGCTGCAGAGATTGATGTCTGCGGCGCCGTTGGCAACGGCCTCGGCATATTTGTCACAGGTGCCCCAGCCGCAGGCACCGCAGTTGGCACCGGGAAGCTCGGCGCGGACTTTATCAAAGGTCAAATCCGTGACGATACCGAAGCAGCGGCCTGCGATGGCGAGCAAAGCGCCGAAAAACAGACCGAGTCCGCCGAGAATGGCCAGCGGTGTGATCATACCGTATAGTATTTCCATAGTATACCGCCTTTATTGATCAGAAAATCTTGAGGCCGGAGAAGCCCATGAATGCCATGGCGACCAGACCGGCTGCGATCAGCGTGCGGGGAAGACCCTCAAAGGCCTTGGGACAGGGGGTGAACTCAAGTCTCTCACGCACGGAGGAGAAGATGACCAGTGCCATCATAAAGCCGACGCCGGAGAAAGCACCGTAGAGAACTGCCTCAATAAAGCCGAATTCGGCACCTTTCTGGGAGATGACGATGGCGGAACCGAGGACGGCGCAGTTGGTAGTGATCAGGGGCAGATAGATACCGAGTGCCGAATACAGTGCAGGCACAAACTTGTGCAGGAACATCTCAACCACCTGCACGAGGGCAGCAATAATAAGAATGAAGGCGATGGTGCGGAGATACGTGATCTCAAAGGGAATGAGAAGGAAAATATCGACGGCGTGGGTAATGAGAGAGGAAATGGTCATAACGAAGATGACGGCGAGTCCCATGCCAACGGAGCTGCCCATCTTCCTGGAAACACCGAGGAAAGGGCAGATGCCGTAGAATTTGACAAGAACAAAGTTCTCGACAAAAATGCAGGAGATCATAATGGAGAGAACGGATGCAAAGGACATGATTTATTTTCCCTCCTTTTTTGCTGTGATTTTCCGGAAGCCCGCGACAACAAAACCGAGGACGAGGAAGGCACCCGGAGCCATCAGGAATAGGGTGGCATCGGGATAGTTTGCACCGAAAACAGGGAAGCCAAGCAATGTGCCGCTGCCAAGAAGCTCTCGGACTGAGGAGATAAGAACCAGTGCGAATGTAAAGCCGAGCCCAACCGCAATACCGTCCTTGAAGGAACGGTAAACGGTATTTTTCGCCGCAAAAGCTTCCGCACGGGCGAGAATAATGCAGTTAACAACGATCAGCGGGATAAAGATGCCGAGAGATTCGGAAAGGGAGGGAAGATACGCATTCAGCAGCATCTCGATGGCCGTGACAAAGCCTGCGATGAGGGTGATATAGGCGGCAATACGGATGCGGTCGGGGATGAGCTTGCGCAGCAGGGAGATCATCACATTGGAGCAGATGAGGATCGCCGTAACAGACAGCCCCATGCCGATGGCATTGGATACGGAGGTCGACGTTGCAAGAGACGGGCACATACCGAGGGTCTGCACCAGCACGGGATTCTCGGTGATGATGCCGCGCCTGAGCATTGCCGGGAAGGAGTACGGATTACGGGGCTTGCTCATTTTGCTTCACCTCCGTTTGCGTTTGTATAACTGATGGCCGCGCGGATGCAGGATGAAACACCCTCATAAACACCGCGTGAGCTGTAGGTAGCACCGGAAATGGCGGAAACCTCATTGGCTGCGGGCGCACCGCCGCCGGAGAAGGCAAGGGTTGCGCCTTTGCCGTTGAACTGAGCCGTGAAGGCGGGTTCTGCAACCCGGTTTCCAAGGCCGGGTGTCTCGCCGCTGCAATCGGTGATGACAACGCCCTGAACGGTGCCGTCAAAGGACAGCCCAACGAGGACGGTGATCTGGCTTGCAAAACCGGTTGGCTTTGCCTCAACACAGTAACCAATGCAGCTGCTGTCACTGCCGAGTGCCTCGTAGAATGCAGAAACATTTGAATCAAAACCATACGCGGAGACATCACCGATCTCGTTGAAGATCTCGCCGCTGGGCATAACGGTACGCATAGCGGCTTCGGTCTTCTGCAGCTTCAGGTCGAAGATCCGGTCGGCTGTCAGCGCATTGACAGCACCGACAAGTCCGCCGACAAAGGCACAGATGATAAACAGTGTGACGATCGCCTGAAAGAGTCGTAAATAGGATCTGGGCATTACTTGGACACCTCACCTTCCTCGGGACGCGGCTGGCGAGCACCGCCGCGCAGACCGCCGAAACGGCGGGGAGCCGAAAGCTTGTCGATGGACCAGACAATGGTGTTCATAATGAGAATGGAGAAGGCAACCCCCTCGTTGTAGGCACCGAAACGGCGGATAACGTACGTAATAAGACCGCAGCCGATGCCGTAGATGATCTGACCTACGGGGGTGACGGGAGAGGTTGCATAGTCCGTTGCCATAAAAATGGCACCGAGCATCAGTCCGCCGGAGAGAATGGCGTACAGCGCCCAGGAAAGGCGGGAGCCGGAGCCTGCAGGGAAGACAAAGTTGAGCAGTGCGACGGTTCCGATAAAGCAAAGAGGGATGCGGATGCTGATAACGCCGCGCATCAGCAGATACAACCCGCCGATGAGCAGGATGAACGCGGATACCTCACCTATGGAGCCGGCAACATTTCCGAGGAAGAGATCGCGCAGGGTGAAATCCACGGGAAGGATACCCTGCTTGAGGCTTGCAAGGGGCGTTGCGGAGGAGAGAATATCGGGTGCGCCGTTGATCATGGCAACATCTCCGAGTACGGGCAGCCTGCCTGCGCCGGAGGTGGTGAGGGTTGCGGGATAGGCGGAGAACCAGCTGGCCCAGGAGAACAGGAAGACACGTCCGACGAGGGCGGGGTTCATGAAATTCTGTCCGATGCCGCCGAAAAGCTGTTTTGCGATGACGATGGCAAAGAAATCTGCGACGATGATCATCCAGTAGGGGATGTGTGCGGGCACGCACAGGACAATCAGAATGCCGGTAACAACGGCGGACAGATCGTAGACCGTGCTGCGCTGTCGGGTAATACGCTGGAAGAGATACTCAAAAACAACACAGGCGGTAACGCTGACGATGCAGAGCGTCAGTGCGCGCAGGCCGAAGAAGTAAATGCCGAGACAGACGGCAGGCAGTAGCGCGATGATAACGTCCAGCATGACGGAGCGCGTGTCTTCAGGATCGTGGAAATGCGGAGAAGGAGATACGAAGAACATATGCTTTTTTTCATTCATGCTTTCTTCCTCCTTCAGGATTTTTTTACGGGGCCAAGACGCTGCTTGACAAAGCGGATGGATTGCACAAGGGGCAAATGGCCCGGACACTTGTAGGAGCAGGCACCGCACTCGATGCAGTCGCGCACGTTGAGCTTCTGCTCACAGTATTCGTACTCACCCTTTTCGCCGTAGAGCCGGATATACAGAGGCTGCAGCCGCATGGGACAGACGGAAACGCACTTGCCGCAGCGGATGCAGATGGCAGAGCCGGCATGAAGCCCCTCGTTTTCGCCAAAAACCAGTACGGAGTTGCAGGTCTTAAGCACGGGAACCTCGGTGGTGTACTGGGCGGTACCCATCATGGGACCGCCGATGATGATGCGCTGGGGCGGCAGGCTGTAGCCGCCGGCGGCTGCGATCAGGCAGGAGATGGGAGTGCCGATGCGCACCTGCAGGTTTTGGGGATTGCCGATGGCGGAGCCGGAAATGGTGACAAAGCGGCTGATCAGGGGATGTCCGTTGGCGACTGCATCGTATATCGCTGCGCAGGAGGCGGGATTGAACACGGCGCAGCCGATATCGCCGGGCAGCTTTCCGGGAGGCACCTCGCGGCCGGTAACGGCCCGGATAATGTGCTTTTCGGAGCCCTGGGGATACTTGGTGCGAAGGATGCGGAGCATGATGCCCGTTCCGTCAAGACGATCACGGAGCATCTCGATGGCTTCTTCCTTGTTTGACTCGATGGCGAGGGTCGCGTGGGATACCCCAAGGGTCTTCATCAGGATGCGTATGCCGAGCAGTGCTACATCCATGCGTTCAACCAACAGGCGGTTGTCTGCGGTAATATAGGGCTCGCACTCGGCGGCGTTGATGATCAGCGTATGGATCTGTCCGAGAACGGACCGGATCTTGTATGCTGTGGGGAAACCTGCGCCGCCCATGCCGACAATACCGGCAAGCCGGATGGCCTCAATGACTTCTTCGGGGGTACGCTCCAGCGGATCCTTTTCCCTGGCTTTTGCCTCACGTTCGAGCAAATCGGGGGCCATGGTAAACTTGTTGTCATTCTCGATGATAACGGTCATGACCTTTCGGCCGGAGGGGTGGTCCCAGTCCTTAATATCCGCGACGGTACCGGAAACCGAACTGTGTATAAGGGCAGAGATGGGAGCGTCACTGGAACCGATGACCTGACCGACGCAGACCGGATCACCCTTCTTAACGGTGGGAGTACAGGGAGCACCTACATGCATCTGCATGGGGAAATACAGCCGCTCGGGAGCGGCGAGAATCTCTGAAGGTTTAAAGGCAGAGCGCTTTTTGTTCTCCGGCGGATGTACTCCGCCTTTGAATGAGTAAGGCATAAACGGCGGTCTCCTTTCGTCAGGCTGCATAATGCGCCTATTATCATTTAGATATTATAACATCGACTCTATACTTTTGTAAAGGATTTTACGTCAATTTAAACGGAAAAAGCTATAATGACCCGCGCCGTTTTGGTGCTGCGGAGCGTATGCACCGCTCTGTGTTGGAAATACATGAAAAACCGGATGCTCATGCTGTATTGCCACTTGCCGAAACGCGCCGGATTTGCTATAATAGACACAATATTTATGATGGGCGCAGTGTTTGCTTCTGTTCCGAATATCGCTGCGCATTTGGAGAATGGAAAACTATGCTGAAAGAGAAGTGGTCCTTCCCGCCGCGTGACATTGCGGCGGATATTGCTCTCGCCCATTCTGCCGGAATTTCCAGGCTGACGGCGGCTGTTCTGCGTGCGAGAGGATTTACGGCACCTGACGATGTGCAGGCTTTTTTTGATACCGGAAGAGCGCCGCTTTCCGATCCTTTTGGATTGCCGGATATGGATAAGGCGGTGCGCCGCCTTCGGCTTGCGCTCAGGGATGCGGAATGCATCGGAATCATCGGTGACTACGATGCCGACGGAGTTACTGCGACGTATATTCTCGGGGATTACCTTGAAAGCCGCGGCGTGAAATGTGTCTATCACATTCCCGACCGTGTTATCGACGGATACGGTGTTTCCGAATCTGCGGTCAGACAGATGGCGCAACAGGGTGTTTCTCTGATCATAAC
Organism: Clostridia bacterium; assembly: GCA_017414715.1. Lineage (GTDB taxonomy): Bacteria > Bacillota > Clostridia > Oscillospirales > QAMX01 > RGIG1911. The sequence continues at coordinate 9,656 of JAFQKV010000010.1, read as the reverse complement.
CGTTGATACGGGCATCACCGCCTGTGCGCCCGTCGTATGCGGCGCTGAGCTCGGTGTTGATTTTATTGTCACGGATCACCATAAATGTCCGGAGATTCTGCCGGATGCAGTGGCCGTGGTCGATCCCTGGCGGGATGATTCCCCGGAACTGTACCGGGGACTTTCCGGCGTTGGAGTTGCCTTTAAACTGATTTCAGCCCTGGACGGTGACGGCGAGGCCGTTCTTGCCCGCTATGCGGACGTGATCTGCCTTGGTACCGTTGCGGATGTTATGCCGCTCGTCGGCGAGAACCGGCGTATCGTACTTTCCGGACTTGAAAGGCTGGAACGACACCCGAATACCGGGCTGAAGGCACTGCTGGAGCTTCTCTCCGGCACACGGCATCATGTGGAGCGTAATGTACAGACGGTAGCTTTTCTGCTGTCACCGATGATCAACGCTCCGGGACGCATGGCTACTGCGGACGTGTCTCTGCGGCTTCTGCAGGCAAATCCGGATGAGGCGCAGTCTATCGCTGCGAGGGTGGATGCGCTGAACACGGAGCGTCAGGCGGAGTGTCTGCGCATTGAAAAGGCTGCAGCTGCGATGCTGGAGGAAACGGACTTTTCACCGGAAAGGGACGGCGGCATATTCCTTTTCGATCCGGAGTGGCATACGGGGATCCTGGGCATCGTCTGTGCCCGCCTGGTGGAGCGATACAGATGTCCCGTCGTTCTTGCCACCAGAATCGGCGATTCGCTGAAGGCCTCTGCCCGAAGCGTGCGCGGCATACATCTGCATGAGATGTTTTCTGCGATCTCAGAGCATATTCAGCAGTTTGGCGGCCATGAACTGGCTGCCGGCCTTACGCTTGAGCCCGAAAAGGCGGATGATTTTGCCCGCGCCATGCGCGAATATATTCTTGCGCACCGTACGGATCCGTCGTGCAGCGATCCGCGGTGCATTGACTGTGAAGTATCCCTGCAGGAACTGACGGTGAGTGATGTTCGGGATCTTTCCCGTCTCGCCCCCTTCGGTGAAGGCAATCCGGAGCCTGTTTTTGCCCTGCAGGGTGCTGTGATCTCCGATGTTACGCCGTTGAAAGACGGACTTCACACACGTCTTTCCGTATCTTCCGGCGGCATTACAATGACGGCGCTCTGTTTTGGCCGCGCTCCCTGGCATCTTGGGATCAAAAATGGGGATCGTGCCGATCTCCTGTTTGTGCCGCAGGTCAATACTTTCCGAGGAACCTGCTCCGTAAATCTCATCCTGCGGGATCTTTGGCGGTATCCGGATGCGGATGAGCAGAAATACATTGCTTTCTGTGAAAAAAGCCCCCTATCTGCGGATCATGTACGCAGTTTGATTCCTGACAGAAGCGAATTTGCTGCTGTCTGGCGGATATTGAATACCCGCAGATATGAAGAACTGGCTGCATTACCTATCCCACGGGGGCGGCTGGCTGTGATCTTCGACGTATTTGCCGAGGCAGGGCTCACGGTCTGTGACGGCGAACTTTATGCGGCAAAGCAGAACGTGCGTAAGGCTGACCTGAATGCAACTCCCACGATGACGGCGCTTTTCGGCGCGCTATCGGATGAATCGAGGTTTGATATATGACCGGAATACGTGAAACCATTGCAAGGATCGCCGATAAATACGGTGCAAACGATCACGAGCAGCGTGATCGTATTCTGCATGCCTTTAATATTGCTGATCAGGCGCATGCCGGTCAGCTCCGAAAGGCCGGTGACCCATATATCATTCATCCCGCTGCCGTTGCAGATATTGTTTCGGAGATGGGGCTGGATGCCGATTCCGTTATTGCGGCGCTCCTTCACGATACCGTGGAGGATACCGAACTTCCCCTGACCTTTATCAAGAAACAGTTCGGAAATACGGTAGCCGAAATGGTGGATGGGCTGACGAAGCTCTCTTCCATACAGTATCAGAGCAAGGAAGAGGCGGAGATGGAAAATCTCCGCAAGATGCTGATTGCCATGGCAAAGGACATCCGTGTCATCATGATCAAGATCGCGGATCGTCTGCACAATATGCGCACCATCCGCGCCATCCCCGAGCGCCGTCAGCAGGAGATTTCACTGGAGACCATGGAGATCTATGCTCCCATTGCCCACCGACTCGGTATGACCAAGTATCGTCATGAGATGGAGGACCTTGCCTTGCAGATCCTCGATCCCGTCGGCTATAAGGAGATTACGGATTTTATCGCCGGTCACCAGATGGAAGGACAGATGTTCCTCGATCACATTTGCAATATGACGAAGGAGAAACTTGCGGAGAATGAGATTCCCTGCAAGGTCGTCGGCCGTGTCAAGCACGTCTACAGCATTTACCGCAAGGCCTACGGACAGCATAAGGAGCTGGATGAGCTCTACGACATCTATGCCATCCGCGTTATCGTCGATACGCAGAACGACTGCTACAACGCCCTCGGACTTGTACATACCATTTTTAAGCCCATGCCGGGGCGCTTCAAGGATTACATCAGTACGCCGAAGCCCAATCTCTATCAGTCGCTTCATACTACCGTTATCGGGCGCGAGGGCATGCCCTTTGAAATTCAGATCCGTACGCACGAGATGCACCACACCGCGGAGTACGGTATCGCAGCGCATTGGAAGTATAAGCAGGGGCTTGGCGGACAGAACGACAGTCTCGATGAAAAGCTTGACTGGGTTCGCCATCTGCTGGAGTCCCAGGAGGACACCGATGCGCAGGACTTCATTCAGAATCTGAAGATCGATATGTATGCCGACGGCATCTATGTCTTTACCCCGAAGGGCGATGTTATCAGCTTGCCCGCGGCGGCAACTCCCGTGGACTTTGCCTATGCCATACATTCACAGGTCGGCAACCGCATGATCGGGTGTAAGATCAATTCCCGTATCGCGACCATCGACACCCCGCTGCAGAACGGAGACATCGTCGAGGTCATCACCGGCCCTGTCGGCCGTGGCCCCAGCCGCGACTGGCTGGTTATTGCAAAGACCAATCAGGCAAAGAACAAGATCCGTCAGTGGTTCAAAAAGGAGAGGTTTGAAGAAAACCTCGAACAGGGAAAGGAACTGCTGGAGGCTGCACTGAAGCGCAGCGGCCTTTCTTCCGAGCTTCTGGATCACGAACTGATCTGCTCTGAACTGCCTTCCCGTTTCTCCTTTAAATCCATGAACGACCTGCTTGCCGGCGTTGGCTACGGCGGTGTCACCGTGCTTCGTGTGGTCAACCGCATTGCGGATATGGCGGCAAAGCTTGATCGCCGCCCGGTGACGGATGAAGAGGCCGTGAACCGCATCGTCAGCACAAATCAGTCACCGCGCCGCCGGTCGGAGTCCGGTGTTCTTATTGACGGATTTAATTCCGTCAAGATCAAGTTTGCGCGCTGCTGTACGCCTGTTCCCGGTGACGATATCATCGGTTTTATTACCCGCGGCTCCGGTGCGTCCGTGCACCGTCGCAACTGCGTCAACATCAAGTCTCTTATCCGTTCCGGAACGGAAGATTCACAGCGGGTACTGCCTGCGGAATGGGATGTGCTTGCCGGCCGCAACTTTACGGCAACAGTTCAGCTTTATGCCAATGACCGCACCGGACTTGTCGCAGATATCGCCGGCATGATGGCCAATATGCACGTTGCTATTCAGTCCATCGCTGCACGAAAGCTTCCTGACGGGTTTGCCCGTGTGGATATGACACTCTCGGTTGAAAACACCCGGGAGCTCACGACCATCTGCGAAAAGCTCAGGAACGTCCGCGGTGTTACCAACATCTCCCGTGACTCCCAGTAACATATTATAAATTTGAGGTGAAGGATTATGAGAGTGCATACCATTTGTGTCGGCATGCTGCAGACCAACTGCCATATCGTGTTTGATCCGGATCACGGCATTGCCGCCTGCATTGACCCCGGCGGAAATGCGGAGGAGATCCTTGCATTTCTCAAGGAGCATAACCTTACCTTGCAGGATATTTATCTTACACACAGCCATTTTGACCATATTCTTGCCGCGTCCCCCCTCCGTGATGCTACAGGAGCCCGGGTCGTCGTTCACGCGCAGGAGGAGGAGGGGCTTCTCTCGGCATCAAGCTCCCTCTATCTTTCCATTGCCTCGGAGCCTTACCGCGCCTGCCCGCCCGACATCCGCATTTACGGCGGCGAAAAGACGATGCTGGGGGATACGGAGGTCTTCTTCATGCATACTCCCGGACATTCGCCGGGTTCCGTGTGCATCCGCATTGAAAACCTGCTTTTTACCGGGGATACGCTTTTTGAGGGAACGTGCGGAAGATGGGATCTGCGCGGAGGAAACCTCGTTGCCCTGCGATCCTCGCTGCGAAACCTCTATAATCTGCCGGAGGACTATATTGTCTATCCCGGCCACGGTCGTCCGACCATTCTTTCCATTGAGAAGGCTACAAACGAGGCCATGCTCTCGGCGGTCAACGTATGAGACGGGAAAACGCGATCGCTGTTCTTTGCAGAGGTCATGACGAAAGGCACGCCGTTGTTGCCGGGCTCACCATGCACCTGCCGGAATATGCTCCCGTGCCGGAAGGAGAGTGCGATGCCGGTTGTGTTTCCACGTTGATTGACGGAACACGGGCGACGTGTGAACTCAGGCTGCCGATGGGCAGATACGTCGGTGAGGCTTCCTGGGATCCGGAAAGGCACGGTGTATGTTTTCCTGCGGATACGCCCGAGGAACAGCGTCGCCGCTGCCGCTGGCTTGTTGGCCTGAGCCTTTATCGCGCTGTTTGCGACGTCCGGGGGCATGACAGCCCCTGGGGCGGGCTTTCCGGTGTTCGGCCGGCAAAGGTGGCGGCATACATTCTGCGCCGCGGTTGTGGTTTTCAAAAAACACAGCAGCTTCTCTGTGATGTTTATCTTCTGCACCCGGACAAAGCCGCTCTCTGTGCTGAAGCCGCAGTGGAAGAAATGAAGATTGCTGCAGCGCTGCGTCCTGAGGATGCGGCACTGTACGTCGGAATTCCTTTCTGTCCGACGGTCTGCGGTTACTGCTCCTTCGTCAGCCGCCGCGCGACACCGGATGCACTTTCCGGTTACTGCGAAAGCCTGCACAGCGAGATTTCTTCTCTGGGACGAGGTCTTTATAATGCCGGTTACCGTGTTCGTGCCCTTTATATCGGCGGCGGTACGCCGACGGTGCTGGATGCGGACTCGCTGGAGGCCCTTTGTTCCCACATGCGTGCATCGGTCGATCTGTCTGCATGCGGTGAATTTACCGTGGAAGCAGGCCGACCGGATACGGTGACGACTGAAAAACTGTCAGTATTGAAAGATGCCGGTGTCGGGCGGATCTGTATCAATCCGCAGACCCTGTCCGATGATGTGCTGGTTGGCATCGGACGCCGTCATACGGCGGATGATTTTCGCTGTGCCTTCCGCATGGCGCGGGATATGGCCGACTGGGAAATTAACTGCGATCTCATCGCAGGCCTGCCCGGCGAGACGGTTGATGGCTATCTTTCCGGTCTTTCCGAGATCATATCCATGCTGCCGGAGCAGATCACGGTACATTCTCTTGCTCTGAAAAATGCTTCCCGCATGACGGAGGAGGGGCAAACCCTTTCGGACCGGCTCGGAAGAATGCTGACGGATGGTGAGAAGCTTCTGCGTGATGCAGGATACCGTCCCTATTATATTTACAGGCAGAAATTCTCCGAGGGCGGTGAAAACGTCGGATGGATGAAAGAGCATCGCATAAATGCATATAATATACTGATGATGGAAGAGCTTTGCTCCGTTTTTGCGGTTGGTGCCGGCGGCGTATCCAAAATACTGCGCAGCGGCGGACTTGACCGCATGACGAATCCGAAATACCCCGATGAATACTGTAACCGAATCGGTGAGATCGCCGAGCGTAAGCGCGTTCTTCCCAAACCATACAGAGGAGCTTGATTTCCATGTACAACTATATTGATCTGAATGCTGCGGCTGTAGCCGATCCCAAAGCACTGTGCCGTACTTCCGAGGAGGGGTATTTCCGTCAGATATCGGAGATCGCGGAAGGAATTGCCGCGCATCTTGAAACCAGCCGCGTTGCGCTGCTCTGCGGCCCGTCCTCTGCCGGAAAGACCACAACGGCTGGAAATATTACCCATGCCCTCGCAGAAAAAGGTATCCCGTGTCACGTTATCTCGCTGGATGATTATTATCTTGACATCCACGATGATTATCCCAAAAATCCGGACGGAACGCTGGATTTTGAATCGCCGTACTGTCTGGATATTCCTCTTCTGAAGGAGCATTTCCGTGCAATAGAGCAGGGCATTCCCCTGGAGATCCCCCATTTTTCCTTTACGGAACGTCGTCGTTCCGAGAAAACAACTGTCATTGACCCCGACGACGGTGTTGTGCTGTATGAGGGTATCCATGCGCTGAATCCCACGGTTATGGGCGATGAGGTTGACAAAGCCTTTGGTATTTATATCCACATCGGCTCCGAGATTTACGACGGAGATCAGCTTCTTCTTCCGAAAAATTATATGCGTCTTTGCCGCCGTATCGTCCGTGACCGCCGTGTCCGGGGAACCTCCACCGAGCGAACCATCGATATGTGGCCCTCTGTCCGTGCGGGTGAGCATAAGTATATTCTTCCCGGAAAGCCCCTCGCGGATTATGTGCTGAATTCCTTCCATGCCTGCGAGGCCCCACTCTTCCGCCCGCTTATTTTCAGCGCTCTTGACGGTGTCGATCATCCCCTTGCCGATGCGCTTCGCACGGCATACGCGCCTTTTGCAGAGATTTCGCCTGCAAATGTTGCAGATACGAGCCTTCTGCGCGAGTTTATCGGAGATCTGATGTAAGGGAGCCGTGTAACCGTGACGTATGATGAATTTGTGAAGAAATTTGCCGAGGCCGCCGAATCTGTCGGCGATACCGTTGGTAAGGCAGCCAATTCCGCCGTAAAAAAGGGTGGAGAACTTGCGGAGATTGCAAAGCTTACCCTGCAGAAGAACAACGCCCGTCAGGAACGCGACCGCCGTCTGATTTCTCTCGGAAGCCTTGTTTATGGTGCACACGCCGGAGCAGAGCTTTGCGAGGAGGATATGGAGAAACTCTATGCCGAGCTCGATTCGCTGACGGATAAGATCGAAAAGCTTGATGAAAAGATTGCAAAGCTCCGCAATACCAAAACCTGCCCCGGCTGCGGCCGTTCCGTTGCCAAGGATTACGGTTACTGTCCTGCCTGCGGTGCAAAATTTGAAAAGTGATGCGAGGATGCTGTATGAATATTCTGATCCAGGATGCCCGTGTGATCACGCCGGAGGGCACAGTTCGTACCTCTGTCGGTATTTCAGACGGTAAAATCGCCTTTGTCGGCGACAACATTCCGCAGGACTTTTCCCATGACCGCCTGATCGATGCCCGGGGCGATATTCTCAGCCCCGGATTTGTCAACGCGCACTGTCATCTGCCGATGACCTTGCTCCGCGGTATTGCCGACGATCTGAATCTCCAGAAATGGCTTTTTGATGAGATATTCCCCCGGGAGGACCGACTTGACGGCACAATGGCTGCCGCTGGCACGAGGGCAGCCATTGCCGAGTGTCTTGCCGGCGGTATCACATCTGTTTCTGATATGTATTTCTTCTGTGATGATATTGCCCGTGAAGTTCTCGATTCCGGCATCAAGGCAAATATTGCCCGCGGACTGACCGGATATTTTGACGGTTCGACCCGCACGACCCACAAGGCCTTCCGTGAACAGGAGCAGCTCCTGCGCGACTGGCACATGGAGGATCATGGACGTATTCGCGCGGATATCGCTATTCATGCCGAATACACCTCTGTGCCTGCGCTGTGGCGGGATGCTGCAGACTTTGCCCGTGAACACGGTATCGTACTGCAGACGCATATTTCTGAAACTGAGCATGAGCATGCCGAGTGCATTGCAAAGTACGGGAAAACACCCACGGAGGTTCTTTTTGATGAAGGCGTGTTTGATTCCCGTGTCTGTGCAGCCCACTGTGTTCATGTGACCGATGCGGACGCGGCTATCCTTGCATCCAACGGTGCTGCTGCTGTGCACTGTCCCTGCAGCAATGCAAAGCTTGCCTCTGGTATCGCCCGTGTGGACATGCTTCGTAAGCTGGGGGTGCATATGGCCCTCGGGACCGACGGTGCTTCTTCAAACAATGCACTGTCCGCTTTCTCCGAGATGAAGACCGCCTGTCTGATCGCAAAGCTTCGTGAGTGCGATCCCACGGCACTGCCGGCACTGGAATGCTTCCGGATGACGACAGCCGGCGGAGCCTATGCACAGGGACGCGAGGCAGAATGCGGCGAGATCCGTCCCGGAATGGATGCCGACCTTGTGCTGATCTCCGCCGACCGGCCCAATATGATGCCGCTTCACAGCGAGATTTCCGCAATGGTATATGCAGCGGATAATACCTGTGTCCGCATGACCATGGTTCGCGGTAAGATTCTCTATGAAAACGGTGAGCATCTGACCATCGACTGCGAGAAGCTTCGATACGAGACGGAACGCATCCGCGCGCACCTTGCATAACATACACGGTCCTTTCTTTTCATAAGATACCTCCGAGATCATTACCGTCCGGAGGCGTATATGAAAAAGGGAAGAGGCGTTTCGTACGGCGCGACTGTGCTTGCGCTGTCCAATATTCTTGTAAAATGCATAGGTCTTTTATTTAAAATCCCCCTTGCAAATCTCAGCGGCGGCACAGTGCTTGCCTATTTCAATATGGCGATGTCGGTTTTCTCCTTTGGCATGATCGCCGTCACGGCGGGGCTTCCTACCGCTGCGGCTCGTATGATCGCCGCAAGTCCGGAGCACCGGCGCGCTCGGGTTTCACGCGCTGCGCTGATCCCGGCGCTGATTTTCGGCGCAGTTTCATCCGTTCTTGTTTATACTGCGGCGCCGCGGTTTGCGCTGCTTGCGGGAGATGCCGCGTGCGCATCGGCGATACGCGCCATCGCTCCCGGTATCTTTGCCTGCTGTGCGGTTTCTGTCCTGCGTGCGTTGCGGCAAGGCGAAGGAGATATGCTCCCTACGGCGGCATCTCAGCTGATCGAGGCAGTGGTGCGGCTTGCTGTTGGGCTTTCCTGCGCCGGCGTATTTACCCACCGTGGGGATGAAATGGTTGCCGCCGGCGCTGCGGCGGGTGTAGCAGCCGGTGAGATCTGTGCACTGATATGCCTGTCGCCGATGCTGTTTCGTCTGCGGGTTCGGTCCGAACAGAAGGATGCGGGTGTGCTGTCCGAACTTTCCCGGATCGCGCTGCCGCTGACAATTGGATCGCTTATACATACCGCAGCCAATATTGCCGATACACGGATCCTGCTTTCTGCACTGCGGGCATCCGGCCTTACGGCAGCTTCGGCAACGGAAGTGTACGGTATCTATACCGGGTATTGTATGACACTCTTTTCCTTTCCGCCGACAATGATCGCAGCGCTGACCGCATCGCTTTTACCGGCAGCTGCTGCAATGTATGCGGTAAAAAACAGGGAAGGGCTTTCACGTCTTGCCGAGCGGGCCATGAGGACGGCGCTTTTTGTGGCAGCGCCCTGCGCCGCCGGCTTCTTAAGTATTCCGCGGGAGCTTCTGTCCCTGTTGTTCAGGCGTTCTGAAGATGTTGCGGTTGCTGCACCGCTTCTTGC